>JAFAKX010000006.1 GCA_019234945.1 Silvibacterium sp. | reverse complement strand
CTGAATTGCGCTGGCCAGCGAACACTCGGCACATTGACGTCGATTACACGGCTTACAGCTTGATCGCTCCTGAAAAAATGCGGTTTCGCTATCGCTTGGAAGGCGTCGACGCGAGCTGGCAGGAGGTGGGAAACCGCCGGCAGGCCTATTTTTTCAATTTGAAGCCGGGGCGATATCGTTTCGAAGTCTCGGCATCTAATAACGATGGCGTCTGGAACGAGGCTGGTTCATCCCTGGATTTCATCATCACGCCTGCGTGGTACCAGACGAAATGGTTTTATTCCGCATCTGTTGGAGCGGTTGTCCTGTTGCTATGGGAGCTCTATCACCTCAGGCTGCGACAGTTGGCCCACCGATACAGCATGCGTCTTGAAGAGCGCGTCAACGAGCGCACCCGAATCGCACGGGAATTGCACGACACGATGCTGCAGAGTTTTCAGGGCGTGATGATGATGTTTCATTCGTTAACCTACGTCCTGGATCGGCCAGCCGAAGCCCGCGAGAGGTTGAAGGGCCTGCTGGAGATGGGCCAGGAGGCCATCGACGAAGGCCGGGACGCAGTGCGGGGGATGCGCTCATCGACCGTCATTAAAAATGACCTCGCCAGTGCCCTCGCCACGGTTGGAGAAAGACTCGCGGGCGAGCAAAATGGCCGGAGCCCCGTGGACTTTCGTGTGGTGGTGGAGGGAGAGTCGCGAGCCTTGCACCCGATCCTGAGGGGCGAGGTTCACCGCATCGCCTGCGAGGCCACAATCAATGCCTTCCGGCACTCCGGCGCGGGGCAGATTAAAGTCGAAATCTGCTACGACAAAAAACAGCTCCGAGTGCTCGTCCAGGATAACGGAAAAGGCATCGACCCGCAGGTTCTGGATGGCGGCCGTGAAGGACACTTTGGTTTGCCCGGCATGCAGGAGCGCGCCAAACTTGCGGGAGGCAAGTTGACTGTTCGGAGTAAACTCGATTCCGGTACGGAGGTCGAGCTGACGATTCCTGCCTCGATTGCATACAACAAATTGTCCGCTCCACTTCAATCGATTTCTTGAAAATAGTCCGTGGTCGTCGACCGCTAGGATCCGAATCGAACCTGGGTCGGAACTCCCGGGATCCTCTGGAAGGAAATCGCCACCTGTTGGCGGCCAACGACGGTGGCGGGCATGTGACACCGATCTGCCTCCGTAGGATCTTCGGTTGACGAGAACAAGGGCAATGCACTCATTGACAGGCTTATGGGTGGCTTGTCGGCTTATCCCCAATAAGACTTCAGGGCCGGTTGTGCTCTCCCCGCCGGCCCTCGTCTTTCTGCCCTGACTTCATTCCTATTGGCTGCAGGTCGTCGAGATCGTCGTCACATTGGTGAGTGTATTCATGCGATTGATCCTCTCGCCTTTCGGAGCGTTTGCGAATCCGATCCCCACTCCTCGAATGTTGTTCTTCATCACCTGACCCATGGCCTCGCAACGGAAGTCAATTCCGATCGTCGGGCAAGGCGTCCCCCGGGGAATCCCGTTGCAGGTTCCAAACTCCGGTGCCGGATTGAAGTACGTTGGCGGCGCGGAGATCAGGTTTCCGAAAGCTCTCTCCACCACTGACAGGCTGATCGCGTTGTTGTTGAGAGTGTTCTCTCTTACGCTTCCGGCGTTTGCAATGCCATAAATCGAGAACTTCACATCATTTCCCTTGACGAGATCACCGCCCTCGATCCCGATCGTCTTCTGGAAAGATACTGTTCCCGTGACCGTGTTATCGCTGATCTTTCCAGTTCCGGCAGCTATCCCGATCCCAAAGGGACCGTTGCCGCCCGAGACCACATTATGTTCGGCTATCAGGTCTCCGTCGGCAAAGACTCCGTAGAAGCCCACATCGCTGACCGTGCTCCTTCGCACGACGTGATGCCAGCTGCCATGAAACACGATTCCGTTTCCGCAGTTCGGAATCAGCTGCGGAAATACTCCCGGAGCGCTTTCGCCGAATTGCCCGCTCACGTTCATGTCCTCGAGAATTCCGGACGTATTCACGAAGTACACTCCGGTAAAGTTCGTAATCGCTCCCTCCGGACAATATGCTTCCACTCCCAGCACAACGCCACCGATATTGAACAGCGCATCACCGCCATCAATCGCCAGATTATGCAATCTCACCTCTCTGGCGTTGTCCGCCACCACTTGCGGGAAAAAGCCTGATCCTGCTGGCAGTTCGTTCAATCCCGTCGATGGCGCCACGATCGTTGGAGTTCCCTCCACCCCCCGAATCGTCAGGGGCTTATCTATTTCCAGTTGCTCGGCATACGTTCCAGGGCAGACATCGACGACGTCCCATTCGGGTGCGGCCGCTATTGCCGCCGAGATTGTCGGGTAAGAGCTTTTGCCAGGCCGGCATGTTCCGACCGTGACAGCGGCGAGACTCATCTTGAAACCGAAGCAGAGTATGAGGCCCGTGAGGATGATTCGCGCGCACATACGATGTTCTCCTGGGGGGTTTTGGTTCGTTACGGCACGGCGATCGTTCATCGTGGAGATTGGCAGTTTTGGAAAGGGTGTCTCGAGTGGAATCTGAAGTCGACGCGATTAGCAGGAGCTTGCGCCCCCGCGAACAGACCTTCGTTCGCAGGGTCGAGCGAGCGGCGACCTCTGTACAGTCCTCCTTGGCCGACACAGCTTGTCCGAAGATGCCTCAAGCTGCGACCGCAGACAATAACACACTTGGTGAATGGACCAGAAGAAGAATCTTGCGTCTCTCAACATCAGTGCTGCTGACGCAATCAGGCACCGACATAGCAAAACGGCGGCATCATTACAAGGCCGCAATGGAAACCACTGCGCGCGAAGATCGTCACCGCAGCCACATTGATGAAAATGCACAGCCTTTGCTTTACCCTGAGAGACACTATGCATCCCAGCCATCCGCAACCCAGGATTCAGATCCAGAAGTCGCCGGACTACCGCGAGAATTACGCCAACAGCGTGCAGGTGCGCGTCAGCGTATGGGACTTCTTTCTCGCCTTCGGTCTGATTCACCAGGAAAGCCCCGACCAGGCCACCATCGAGAACACACAGGGCATCTACATCAGCCCGCAGCAGGCCAAAGCGCTCCTGAATATCCTCAGCCAGAACATCAGCCAGTACGAGCAGACCTTCGGCGAAATCGCTCTTGAGCCGCAGACGCACCCGTTCCCGGTGCCGCAAGGCCCCGTACACTGAGCGAATAAGGATCACCCACAACCCGCTACAAAATCCGTGGAACCAAACTGCCCGGCTCCCGTATTTTTAGATTTGTAAAAAAGGCATCGCTCGACAAAATCGGCGTCCCGCTCGAAAATTTTGTCCGTGGACGCTCCTGCCGCACGTTTATGAGTCGCAGTACCGAAAATCACCTCAGCGAAGGAGAATCACAATGAGCGAATTCCTATACCTGTACCGCGGCGGAGACTCGTCCGGCTCGCCTGAAGAAATGCAGAAAACCATGCAGAAATGGGTTGCGTGGATGAAGCAGCTCGGCGACCAGGGCCATCTGAAAGCCATGGGCAATCCCCTTGAGCCCACCGGCAAAGTTATCAAAGGCAAGCAGAAGACCATCACCGACGGCCCTTATGCCGAAGCCAAGGATCTCGTCGGAGGTTACACTTTGATCCTGGCCAAGGACATCAATGAAGCGGCCGAGGTAGCTAAAGGCTGCCCCATCTTCGAAACCGGAGGCGGTGTCGAAGTGCGTCCAATCCTGCAGATTGGTGGGTAATGGAACCCGGCGGGGTCGAGGTCGACGAGCACTTCTTCCGGCATGAATCCGGACGAATCGTCGCCGCTCTCACCCGCATCTTCGGAGTCCACAACCTGGCGCTGGCAGAAGACGTCGTGCAGGACGCCTTCTGCCGAGCGCTTGAAGTCTGGAAGTTCCGCGGTATTCCGGAAAATCCCTCGGCATGGCTCATGGCGACGGCCCGAAATCGCGCCATCGACGTCCTCCGCCGTGAGCGCACGGCCCGCACCTTCGCTCCCGAGCTCGGCCGCTTCATTGAGAGCGAGTGGACGCTGGCCCCCGTCGTCCACGAACTCCTCGGCCCGCAGACCATCAAGGACGACGAGCTGCGCATGATGTTTTCCTGCTGCCATCCGCGACTCGCTGAGCCCGCGCAGGTCGCGCTGATCCTCCATATCCTCTGCGGATTCAGCATCGACGAAGTCGCCGCAGCTTTCCTCGCTGGCCGTGCTGCAACCGAGAAGCGCATTACCCGCGCAAAGAAAGTTCTCGCTGGCTCGAGAAAGCTCTTCGAACTCACCGCCGCCGATTTCGCCGCGCGCCTCTCCGCCGTGCATCGCGCCCTGTACCTGCTCTTCAACGAGGGCTACCACGGAGCCTCCGCTGAATCCGCTGTTCGTATCGACCTCTGCCGTGAGGCCATCCGTCTAGCCGGAGTGCTGCGCCGCCATCCTCTGGCGTCTACGCCAACGACACTCGCACTCGGAGCCCTCATGTTTCTCCACGCGGCGCGCCTGCCTGCGCGTCTCAATGCCGCGGGAGATTTGCATTCGCTGTTCGAACAGGACCGCTCACAGTGGGACATGGAACTCATCACCGAAGGCCGTCGCCTGCTCGACATTTCCGCCACCGGAACTGAGCTGACCGAGTACCACATCGAAGCCGCGATCGCCGCGGTCCACGCCGACGCGCGCTCCGCTGAACAAACCGACTGGCCGCGCGTCGTTGGGCTCTATGACATGCTGCTGGCCATCCGGCCGTCTCCAGTCGTCGCTCTCAATCGTGCGATTGCAGTCGCGCAGCAGGACGGCCCGGCACGCGGTCTCGAAGAGATCCGCGCCATCCATGACCTCGACCGGCTCGGAACCTATCCCTTCTATCCAGCCACACTGGGCGAACTCGAGTTGCGGAGCGGACACCCGCAACTCGCCCGCGAATGCTTCTGCCGGGCGCTTGCCCTCGCCCGCAGTCCAATGGAACGCCGATTTCTCGAGCGGCGCATCGCAGCCTGCGTCGAACCCGGCCATTAGGCATCAATCGCACCACTCTATAATTGGTTTTCGATTCCACCCGGGATCTATCACCACGATGCACATCGTTGTTGAGTTTGTCAGGACACTTATCGTCGCTTTCGTCACGCTGTTCCCCGTCGTGAACCCCATCGGCGATGCGCCCATATTTCTCAGCCTCACGCGGCAATATCCTGAGTCTGTGCAGCGAGTGCTTGCGCGCAAAATCGCCGCTTACGGATTCGTCATCCTCGCCGTATCGCTCCTGATTGGCACGGAAGTTCTGGCCTTCCTTGGCATAAAGCTATTCGTTGTGCAGATTGCGGGTGGCCTCATCGTAGCCTCGACAGGTTGGAGCCTGCTGAACCAGCAGAGCGTTGACGCTCCGGCGTCGGAACCCGCGACTTTGGAGGACGCCTTAAAACACGCCTTCTATCCCCTCACCATGCCACTCAGCGTAGGCCCAGGCAGCATTTCCATCGCCATCACCATAGGAGCCCATTTGAGGCCTCCTGGAGGGTCCATCTTTTCTCGCGCCTATCTTCTTGAACTGCTTGCCGCACTGACCGGAATGGCGCTCCTCTGCTTCGTAATTGCGGTCTGCTATGGCAGCGCCGAACGTCTCGTCCGCAAACTTGGAAAATCCGGCACCGACATCATGATTCGACTCTCGGCCTTCTTTCTTTTCGCAATCGGCGTGCAGATACTGTGGAACGGCCTCAGCAGTGGCTGGCCGTTGCTCAAACACTGACCGCAATTTCGCTGCTCATCGCTTGATACACTGACGCGTGTCCAAACCAGAAAAGCTGAACATCACACGAGCGACTTCGCTCTGGCTGGTCTTCCCCGTGATCTTCTGCGCCGTCGTCGCCGCGCACTGGCCGCTCCTGCGCCTGCCCTACTACTGGGACGAAGCCGGCTACTACATTCCCGCCGCATATGACTTCTTTCGCACCGGCTCTATCATTCCCTACAGCACGCTCTCGAATGCGCACCCTCCGCTGCCCGCCATTTATCTCGCCGCTGCGTGGAAACTCTTTGGCTTCTCGGCTCTCACCACACGCGTCGCCATGTGCGGCATCGCCGCCGTCGCGCTCACCGCGACATGGAGGCTCGCGCTCATCACAACCGGCAGGAAATCCGTCGCGGCGGCAACCGTCGCGCTGACCGCCCTCTATCCGGTCTTCTTCGCACAAAGCTCGCTCGCCCACGCCGACCTCTTCGCAGCTGGCTCTACCCTCTGGGCTCTCGTCTTTCTTCTCACTTCGGGATTAATCCCGCTCTGGCTCTCCGCAGCATGCTTTTCGCTGGCCGCGCTCTCGAAGGAGACCGCCATCGTCACGCCGCTGGCCCTTGCCGCCTGGGAACTCTGGCTGTTCTTGCGCTCCCGCGCGCGCCACCACCTCACCCGCGCTGCCGTGCTCTGCCTGCCCATCCTGCCTTTAGGCCTTTGGTACCTCTACCACTGGCATCGCACCGGATTCGTTTTCGGCAACCCCGAATACCTGCGCTACAACGCCACGGCAACGCTTACGCCCCTGCGTGTGCTCATCGCCTTCGCGCACCGCGTTCTGCACGTCACCGCACACATGAATCTCTTCGTGTCGGTCACCCTCATGTTCGCCTGCATGCTGCTGCCGCCAGCGAACGAGGCCGACGGCACATCCCGCTTGCGCATCGCCTTCGATGTCCAGGCAATCTTCTACGTCATCATCCTCGCCAACCTCATTCTCTTCTCCATTCTCGGAGGAGCGCTCCTTACACGCTATCTCCTTCCGCTCTATCCACTCGTCATCCTGCTCTGCGTCAACACTTTTCGCCGCCGCCTCCGCCGATGGCCCGCCTTCGTCGCCCTGAGCGCCGTGGCCTTCATCGCCGGACTCTTCGTCAATCCGCCCTACCGATTCGCTCCCGAAGATAACCTCGCTTACCGCGACGTCATTCTGCTGCACGAGTCCGCCATCTCGCAGATCCAGCAGCACTATCCGCACTCGGTCGTTCTGACTGCCTGGCCCGCAACCGACGAGCTCACCAAACCCGAGCTCGGCTACGTCCGTCAGCCCATCCCCGTGATCGCCATCGACAACTTCTCCTGTCCACAGATTCAAAAAGCCGCGCAGCTCCCCGACCCCTACACCGCGGCCTTCATCTTCTCGACCAAATACGATCCACCCCATCTGTTCTTAAGTCTTGGCCGCCGCAACGAGGCCATCGATGCCCGCTTCTTCGACTTCCACCGCGACCTTGCTCCGGCTGCCATCGCTCGCATCCTCGACGGCTCCGTCACCTGGCAGCAGCAGCGCAAAGGACAATGGGCCGCCGTCCTCCACTTCGACCGCCCACAGGAAGCAAAGCTGCTTAAACCCTGATCCGCACCAATTCGAGGTTTGGACATAGACTTTGCGCTCTTGGCGTCTTCGCGGTGAAACAGAACTCCTCTGTGTCCTTCGTGTCCTCTGTGGTGGATTGCGTCGTTCCGTCGCCTACTGCCTAATCTGACTCCCCCAAAAGCTCGCCAACTATAATCTGACCTGTGCAGCATTTTGTCCGTTCATTCGTATTTATTTCACTCGTTCTCATCTCCCGGGCCGCTCACTCTCAGTCCTCCGCTCCCGCCGCCTCCGCCAAGCCCGCCGAGCACGGGCGCCTGCTCCTCGTCCTGCCCTTTGAAAATCACACTTTCCAGCCCAATCTCGACTGGATCGGCGAAGGTTCCGCGGATATCCTGAACCGCCGCCTCGACTCCGCCGGTTTTCTCACCATCAGCCGCGGAGATCGCCTCTACGCGCTCGACCACCTCGGACTCCCGTTATCCTTCCAGCCTTCACACGCCACCACCATCCGCATCGCGCAGATGCTCGACGCTGACTCCGTCGTCTTTGGCTCCTACACTCTTACGGGAGACCGCCTTACCGCCTCGGCGCAGGTTCTCGACGTTAAGGCACTGAAGCTTAGCCCGCCCATCCAACAGGACGGCGACCTCAAGAACCTCCTCGACACGCTTAACAGCCTTGCATGGCGAGTCGCCCGTCAACTCGATCCGTCCTACTCCGTCGCCCAGCAGACATTTCTCGCTGCCGACAACCCGCTCCACGTCGACGCCTTCGAGAACTACATCCGCGGCATGATAGCTGAGTCGCCTTCCGAGCGCATCGTTCACCTCAAGGAAGCGGTCCGCCTCAATCCCAGCTTCACCCCCGCTTGGTTCGCACTCGGCACGGCCTATTTCGCGAATCAAGACTATGACTCCGCCGCCGCCACCTTCGGCCGTCTCTCCAAAGATGACCCGCGAGCTCTCGAAGCCGACTTCTATCGCGGACTCGCGTTCTTCTATACCGCCAACTATGTGAAGGCTGAGGACGCCTTCGCTTTCGTCCGCCTCCGGCTGCCTCTCCCCGAAGTGGTCAATAATCAGGCTGTTGCCTCCAGCCGTCGCGGTCACGACGCCGTTGCCCTGTTTCAAGAGGCCTCTACCGCGGATCCCAAGGACCCCGATTACCGCTTCAATCTCGCCGTCGCCCTCCGCCGCCGCAACGACGTGCAGGGAGCCATCCGCGAGATCGACCAGGAGCTCAAACTCCGTCCCCAGGACACTGAAGCCCAGGCCTTCTCGAAAGTCCTGAAAGAACCCGCCTCCGTTAAAGTCAACCCAGACAAGGGCAAGGCTATCCCCGACGACACTCTTCCGCTTGAGCGCATCAAGCGCAATTACAACGAATCTGGCTTCCGCCAGGCAGCTTTCGAGTTGGAGCAGATGGAAGCCATGCGGCTCGCCACCCTGCCCCCTGCCGAACGGGCGTCAGCCCTGGTCAAACAGGGCGAGCAGTTTATGAACGGCGGACTCACCCTCGAAGCCGAGCGGCAGTTTCAGTCCGCGCTGCAGGCCAATCCGTCCTCCGCGCAGGCACACGCCGGGCTCGCCCAGGTACGCGAGCATAGCGGAGACCTCGAGGCCGCCCGCCAGGAAGCGCAAAAATCACTCGCCCTCTCACCCAACGTCCCAGCCCACCTCGTCCTTGCGCGCCTCGACCTGGCCTTGAACCAGCTCGGCACCGCGGCGACCGAGGTCGCCCAGGCACTCAAGCTCGAACCCGCAAACGCCAATGCGCGCGGTATGAAGCTGGCGCTAGAATCGCGTGGACAGCAGGTTCCCTAATGCGGTCTATGACGCGCATCCTCCAACCCGTCCTCGCGCTGGCCGCCATCTTCGCGTTGCCCGTCTCCATTCCCGCCTATTCCCAGGCCGCTAACACTAAACCGCAGGTCGTCGTTCTCCACCTCGACGACACCATCCAGCCCATCAGTGAGGAGTACCTCACCCGCGGTCTCACTCTCGCCGAAACCAACCGCTCCGCAGCCGTCCTCGTCGTACTGAATACCCCCGGAGGCCTGCTCGACTCCACGCGCTCCATGGTCGGGAAGATCCTCGCCTCACCCGTCCCCGTGATCGTCTACGTTGCGCCCTCCGGCAGCCGCGCCGGCTCCGCTGGCTTCTTTCTCATGGAGGCCGCCGACATCGCCGCCATGGCTCCCGGCACTAACGCCGGAGCCGCTCACCCCGTCGTCCAGGGCGGGCAGATCGACGCCATCATGAAGCAGAAGATCGAGAACGACACCAGCGCCTTCCTGCGATCCTATGTGGGGCGGCGCGGACGCGACATCACCGCCGCCCAGGACGCCGTGCTCAACTCGAAGTCCTATACCGCAAACGAGGCCGAGCAGCTTCACCTCATCGACCTCGTCGCGCCCAGCGACCGCGAGCTCCTCGACGCCCTCGACGGCCGCACCATCAAGCGATTCAGCGGCGCGACCGTCACGCTGCGCACCCACAATGCCGAGCTGCTCAACCTCGACCCCACCCTCCGCGAAAAGCTCCTCGACCGCCTCATGGACCCCAACCTCGCAGTGCTGATCCTCGTCCTTGGCGGCCTGCTCATCTATCTCGAGTTCAACTCTCCCGGAACCATCATCCCCGGCGCGCTCGGCACCCTCCTGCTGCTCACCGCGCTCTTCGCGCTCAACATGCTGCCGGTACGCTACACCGCCGTGATGTTGCTCATCGCCGCCTTCACCCTTCTCATACTTGAAGCCAAATTTCCCAGTCACGGCGTCCTCGCCTCTGCTGGCATCCTCGCGCTCGTCTTTGGAACCCTCACCCTTGTCGAAGGCCCCATCCCCGAGATGCGCGTACACATCTCGACCGCCGTCGCCTGCGGAGTCGCTTTCGGCCTCATCACCGTCTTCCTCGTCCGCATCGCCATCCGCGCCCGCCGCAACAAGGTCATCACCGGGCCGCAGGCTCTCATTGGAGACATCGGCATCGCCCAGCAACCCCTCGTCCCGCGCGGCCAGGTCCTCATCCACGGAGAACTCTGGCAGGCCGAATCCGCCCACCCCGCCGCACCCGGCGACCAGGTCCGGGTCCGCTCCGTCAACGGCCTCACGCTGTTAGTGGACAGGATTCCCGAAAAGGCGCACACCGCCGATTAACCGCAAATGTGTGTACCCGCTTGCGTTACAATCGCAGGCGAGTAAAGTCTGATGAGCGGAATCCCGTTATTAATCGTAGTCGCGGTCGTTGTTCTTTACATCTTTAATTGCATTAAGATCCTTCGCGAATACGAGCGCGGCGTCATCTTCCGCCTGGGCCGCGTACAGCTTCCTCCGAAGGGTCCCGGTCTGATCATCGTGCTCCGCCCCATCGACCAGATGGTTCGCATCTCGCTGCGCCAGGAAGTCCTCGAAGTTCCGCCGCAGGACGTCATCACCCGCGACAACGTCACCATTAAGGTCAACGCTGTCATTACCCTGCGCGTTATGGATCCGGCAAAGGCCGTCATAGAGGTCTCGAACTACGTCTACCAGACCTCGCAGTTCGCGCAGACCACCTTGCGCTCGGTCCTCGGCGAAGTCGAACTCGACGGTCTGCTCTCACACCGCGACGTCCTCAACCAGCGCATCCAGACCATCATCGACCAGCGCACCGAGCCATGGGGCGTCAAGGTCGTCAGCGTTGAAGTCAAGCAGGTCGACCTGCCCGAATCGATGCTCCGCGCCATGGCCAAACAAGCCGAAGCCGAGCGTGAGAAGCGCTCAAAGATCATCAACGCCGAGGGCGAATATGCCGCCGCCCAGCGCCTGGTCGAAGCCGGAAACATGCTGGCCACGCAGCCGCTCACCATGCAACTCCGGTATCTGCAGACGCTTACGGATATCGGCACGGAAAAGAACACCACGGTCGTCTTCCCTCTGCCCGTCGAGCTGGTCTCGCTGCTCGGCAAGCTCGCTGCCGGAGCGAAGTCTCCCGCGCCGCCGTCACCGCCACAAGAACCGACAGACCGGGTTACGTAGGAATATGAGGTCGTCCTTTCAGGAAGTCGAAGAACTCGAGCAAGCCGACACGGAGATCACCCTCGGCATGAGGTCCCTGCTGGGCATTTTCTTCGGCCTCGTGCTCATCTGCGGAGTCTTCTTCGGCCTCGGCTACTCACTCGGACGCGGCAACTCCGGCGCCAAACCGGCAACGCCCACAGCGTCCGCTCCTTCGACGCCAACAACCCGCACGCCCATCGGGCCGGTGGTCCATGAAGACGACAGCCCCGAAACCAGCACCTACACACCCGGCCCCGATGCGCGCGAGCCCATCACTTCTTCTGCTGCCGAAACCGCTCCGTCAAAGCCTTCCGCAGCCCCGAGTACGAGCGTAGTCAAACAGCTCACGCCAGATGAGGAACAACAGCCCGCCGCCCCCCCGCACAAGCCCACACCCGCCGTCACTGCCGCTGAAACGCAACCTGCTGCGCCGAAACCCGCTGCGGCTTCAGCCTCAACTCCTCCCGCATTCCCTCAGCCTGCACCGGCCCCCTCGACCCCAACAGCAACAACCACCAGCACCCCCTCCATGGTTCAGGTCGCCGCCGTCTCCCGCCAGGAGGACGCCGAAATCCTTGTCGCCGCCCTCAAGAAGCACGGATACAACGCCGTCATCCGGAACGATCCGAAGGACAACCTCCTCCACATCCAGATCGGACCCTTCGCCACCCGCGACGAGGCCCGCGCCATGCGCGCCAAGCTCCTCGCCGACGGCTATAACGCCATACTTAAGTAAAGATCCCGCCGCTCACAAATTGCGTCCCCCCTAGCCTGCCCTGAACCTGCCGAAGGTCGGGATTTTGGGACGTGGTCTCTTGGCGCTCTTGCGTCTTCGGGGTGAATCCTCTGTGTTCTTTGTATTTTCTGTGGTGAATTGCTTTCTGATGCCGATCTCTAATCGCTAATTTCTAATGGCTAACACCTGATCCCTGTTCCCTCCCGGTTCCCTTGCCCTGTTCCCTGCCTTGCCACATCCACTCCGGCAAGGCAGATTCAATCGACTTCCTCACCGCAGCCACCAGCTCTTCTCGTGTTGCAAAAGCGGTCGGATCGAGCGGCTCATGAAACGTGACGTGCGCCGTCCCCGGATAGATCTTCAGACTCCCCTTCTTCATCATCGATTCCGTACCCCAGATCGACACCGGAACCACCGGCGCTCCCGTCTCCTTCGCCAGATAAAACGGCCCCTTCTTGAAGGGCTGCAGCCGCCCATCCCGCGAGCGCGTCCCCTCGACGAACGACATGATATTCAGTCCCGACTTCAGCACCCGCACCGCCTGCGTCACGCTCTCCTTCGCACTCTCCACGCGCCCGTCGCGATCCACCGGAATATAGTCGCCCAGCCTCATCGCATACCCGATCACCGGAAGCTTCATCAATGAACGCTTGAGGAACACCGACGCCCTGCCCGGAATCAGCGGCAGTAACACCGGAGGGTCAAGGTTCGACACATGGTTCGAAAGAAAGATGTACCGCTTCGCCGGGTCGAGCTGCGCCCGCCGCGTCACCTCGATGCGGATTCCCCCCGCGCGCAGCCCCGCGTGCGCGATCCACATCGCCCAGCGATACAACATGCTGATGTCGCCCGAGATGAGGGTCCACGGCAGACCGATCATCGCAGCCGGAATCCCGAACAGGTTGTAGACGAACAGAATCCTCAGGGCCGCGAGCATCAGCTAGCCTCGCGAAACAGCACTCATCTCGCGCAACCGCCGCGGCAGCTTCTCGTAGATCCCATCGAAACCTCCGTTCGACAGAATCGCCACCACATCGCCGGTCCGCAGCTCAGGAGCAATCGCCTCCACGATCGTGTCCGCATCCTTGAGCAACGCGGCATCCCGCCCCTCATCGCACAGCGCGTGAACTACGGCCTCCGGATGTAGCCGCTCACACTCCGGAATGCTCTCCAGCTTGAACACCCCAGCTACAACCACGCGATCCGCTAGCGAGAGGCTCTCCACTAGCTCGCGCTCGAACACATTGCGCCGCAGCGTATTCGACCGGGGTTCCAGCACCGCCCAGAGCCTCCTGCCCCCAGAACCCGTTTCTGGATACGCCTCCCTGAGCGCCTTCAGCGTCTCCCGGATCGCCGTTGGATGGTGCGCAAAGTCATCGATAACCGTCACGCCATCCACTTCCGCCCTCACCTCGAGCCGCCGCTTTACGCTCCGGAAGGTCGCCAGCGCCTCCGTAATTGCGTCCCTGTCGATTCCTTGTCCCGCCGCCAGCGCCGCTGCCGCGGTCGCGTTCAGCGCATTGTGCGCCCCGGCCATCGTCATCGTGAACTCGGCCCAGGGCGTGCCCTCTCGCAACACGCGCCAGCGCATATTACCGCCCTCGTGCTCGAGCCCCTCGAGTATCCAGTGTGAATCCGTCCTGAACCCGTACCGCTCTACCCTGCAGAACGCGCGGCCGACGCACTCGTCCACGTTCGGAGCCCCGTCGAACGCCACGATCCTGCCACGCCGCGGTACCAGGTTCACCAGCCGTTTGAACGCAGTCTTCACCGCGTCGAGATCCCGATAAATATCCGCATGGTCGAACTCCACGTGCGTCAGGACTAGCGCATCCGGAAAGTAGTGCATGAACTTCGGCCCCTTGTCGAAAAACGCCGTGTCGTACTCGTCGCCTTCCAGGATGAACGGCCGCCCCTCACTCAACTGAAAGCTCGTCCCGAAGTTCTCCGCCACACCGCCAATCAGAAACGACGGCCGCAGCCCGGCATCCCTTCTCGACGCGACCTCATAGATCCACGCCAGCATGCTCGTCGTGGTCGTCTTCCCATGAGTCCCAGCGACCACCAACGACTCTCGCGCAGGCAGAAATTCCTCGTGAATCACCTGCGCCAGCGACGTGAACGGCATCTTCTCATCGAGTACATATTCCAGTTCCACATTGCCGCGCGACATCGCGTTGCCCACGATTACCAGGTCCGGCCGCGGCTCGAGATTCTTTTCCGCAAACGGCTCTGCTACCGGAATACCCAGCCTTCGCAGCAAATCCGACATCGGCGGATACGCCGCCTGGTCCGACCCCGTCACGCGATGCCCCTTCAGTTGCAACAGCCCGGCCAGCGACGCCATCGCCGTGCCGCAAATTCCAATCAGATGTATGTGCTTCGTTCCCTGCATCTCTCTCAAACCCGCACCGCCGGCTCCAGATAACGCAACACCGGCTGCTCCTCCAGAATCAACTCTGCTTCCATCCCCAGCGGCAGCGTCACATTCCCGTGCGACACATGCCCCGACCGCAACCCGATCGCAATCGGCCCCTCAAACCAGTCGAAGACGCGCAGAATCACCTCGTCGAGCGGGTCTCGACTCGCGTCCGGACTCGCACCCGGCGACGTGCACTCCAGCATCTCGCCAAAAACCAGTCCCGCTACTCCATCGAACTTCCCCGCGAGCAGCATCTGTCGCAACATGCGGTCCACCTGATATGGCTTTGTTGCCACATCTTCGATGAACAGCAGCTTGCCCTCGGTCTGAGGCGCAAAGCGTGTGCCCAGCGCAAACGTCAGGATACTTAGGCACCCTCCATAGACCTCCCCACGCGCCCGCCCCGGCTTCAGAATCCGCAAACCCTCAATTGCACCGGCCGTCACCAGCCCACCCTTGACCGCCGCCTCAAAGCTCGCTTCGTGTACGCCGCCTTCGCGATAAAAATCTGCCGCAACCATCGGCCCGTGAAATCCCACCAGCCCAAGCTGATCGAGAAACCACGTCTGCATCGTCGTAAGGTCGCTGTACCCCAAAAACGGCTTGGGATTCTTTGCCACCAGCTCCAGGTCCAGATCCTCGAGCAGATAATTTGATCCGTAACCGCCACGGATACAAAAGATCGCGCCCACCTTAGGATCAGCAAACGCCCGGCGCAGATCATCGAGCCGCTCCGCCGCCGTGCCCGAAAAAAACGGCGGCTCTTTGCCCAGCGCATGCGCCGCAGCCGAGGCATCGAATCCGCGCCTGCGCAGCGCCGCCAGTCCTAGCTCAATCCGCTCCGGCTTGGCGCTGCTCGCCGGCGCGACCACCGCCACGCGCGCTCCGGCCAACACTGCGCGCGGCTTCAGCAGGCGTCTCACCACGCCTCGCCCGTGCAGATCAGCTCCGCCGGCCCAGTCAGAATCATCTCCGCTCTCTCACTCGGCCAGTCCACCGTCTGCTCGCCACCCGGGGCGCGCACCAGCAGATGCCTGCTGCCGCCCTGCCGCGCAATCCTCGCCGCGGCAGTCGCGCATGTCCCCGTTCCCGACGACGTCGTTGGTCCGACTCCGCGCTCAAAGATCCGTATCTCGATATGATATGTATCGATCACGCGCACAAATTCCACATTCGTTTCGTCCGGAAACGCCGCATGCGTGCAGATCTCTCTTCCTAACTCCTGCCACGCCCGCCCATACGACCCAAATGATCCATCCTCAACGAAGATCACGAAGTGCGGATTCCCCGTCGAAACGGCAACCCCCTTCACCTTCGTTTCATCCGCCAGCGTGATTTCCTTGTCCCCAACCTTCGGAACGCCCATCCCCGCGGCAAACTCAAACCTGTGGCCCTCGACGCTCACCAGGCGACATTCGCGTTGCCCAGCATCGGTTTCCAGAGCAACGCTCTCGCCCGCCGGCACACCCTTTTCATGCGCGATCCACGCCGCAACGCACCGCGTTCCGTTGCCCGAAATCTCCGCGATCGACCCATCGGCGTTCGCGAGCCGGATGCGGCCCTCGCGCTCACCGATCCACTTCAGAAACTCGACGCCATCGGCTCCCACTCCGCTGTTCCGGGCACACAGCCGCACCGCGAGCTCGGGATCGCACTCGCCTTCCACAATCAGGAAATCGTTTCCGCAGGCGTGCGCCTTGGCGAAACGGATCATCGCTCCATCCTGTAATCAATCATTTCTGCGTGATGCTACCATTCGCCGAGCGCCGGTCTGAACTGTAAAAGCGCGCGCAGGGTTGACCAGTCGAGCACACAATATTGATCAGCGTCAGCCCCTCAGGATGCGCGGCCAACGCCTTCGCTATCTGATCGTTATCGGTCGCGACCACGTAATCCGCCGCTTTCGCAGGATCCTTCAGCGCCGGCCCCCACTCGTAGTAATCCGTCTCATTGATCGTCCGTTTCAGTGCAACCCCCGCGCGCTGGAATGCCCCCACATGCTCCGACGTGTAGGCCAGAATCGTGCTGTTCACCGGCAGCAGCTGCAACGCCCGCGCATACGCCACCTCAAACGGAATCCGCGTCCGCGAGTTAGCAATCGCCTCATCGAGCACGAGCGGCTTCGCCTTGAGCAGCACGACGTTATTCGCGACCAGCAGCAGCGCCACCGTGGGCGCAATCCATTGCGCCACAGCCGACTTCCACCGCTCCGCTAGGTCCGCCACGCACGCCACAAGAAACGCCAGCGACAGCGCAAACACCGGCAGCATCTCCATCCCGTATCGCGTGTTGTACCAGGAGTGCGGCCACCACAGCGGAATGAAGATCGGCACCGACCCGTACGCAATCGAATAGGCATAGAACGGCAACGGAACCCACAGCAGCAGCGCCGCCAGCGCACCTTTCGCCCGCCATCGAATCGCCGCCGCAATACTCCCAGCCACCGATAACACCAGCAGCAGATTCGCAAAGCGGAGCTGCGTCGCCCCAAGCTCCGCCGCCTTCAGAAAATACAGTGCCGCCACCGGCATGCTATGCCAGCCCGGATAATGCGGTGAACCCGGCGTTGCTGTCCGCAGCTCAATCGCCTTCGCCGAATACGGCCCCCGCATAAAGTCCAGCGGATCGCCGAACTGCTTCGCGCAATACCCCATCCAGATCACCGGCGCGGCAGCGACCATCACCGTGAACAGGACGAACGCCCCACCCGTCCGCGACTTCCATTCCCCCGTGCGCGCCATCTTCACCAGCGTGACCAGCCACGCGAGAAACGCGAAGATCCAGCCGTCATAGCGCGTGTAGATCGCCGCGACCAGCACTACGCCCGCGCCGATCAGCAGCTTCGGCGCGAGTCCCATTTCGTCCGCGTCGAGCGTCCGCCCGAACTCGACGGTCAGCACCACCACCCAGATCATCTCCGCGAGAAACAACGGCTCATTCATCGCGGTCGTCTGCATGTAGAGCAGCCCCGGATTCAGCCCGAAGAACACCGCCGCAACCAGTGCGCTCAGCGGCGAGACCCACAGCCGCGCCAGCCTGTAGATACCAGCCGTCCCGAAGATATAGGCGCCCAGCGATGGAAACGCGCCAGCCAGCCCCGTCTGCCACCACTCCATGCGCCACACAAAGGGAAGCAGGAGCAGATGCGGAAGGGGCAGCCACACCGAGCCCAACTGCCGAAATCCGGGATTCAGCGAATCGACGATCCGCCGCGCGATGTGAAGGTGCGCGACCGCGTCTCCATAGAGCAGCATGATGCCGCGCGAAAAGCAGAACGAAAGCGCCAGCAGCGAGACGAGCAGCGCGCTCCAGGCAACGATGAATGTCTCAGTGCGCAGCTTCAGCCGCTCGGTTTCGCCGTCAGTCAAGGTGAGAGAGTTCGCGGAAGAGCGCAAAACGTTCGTCAATCTCCTTCGGATCGAGCTGCTGCAGGCGTTCCGTTCCGAAGCGCTCCACCGCAAACGAGCCCATTACTCCACCGTAGAACATCGCCTTCTTGAATGCCGACGGCGTCAGGTCCTTCTGCGACGCAAGGTACCCGAAGAAGCCGCCCGCAAAGGAATCGCCCGCGCCCGTCGGATCGACAACCTCAGCCAGCGGCAGTGCTGGTGCGCGAAAAGGCAGAATCGGCTTCCGTCCGTTGCCGGCAAAGGAGCGCGAGCTGAAGAACGCCGTCGCGCCGTATTCGCCGTGCTTCACCACCAGGCTCTTCGGCCCCATCGCCAGAATCCTCTCCGCCGCCTGCACCAGGTTCGCGTCCTTCGCCAGCAGCTTGGCTTCGGTGTCGTTGATCAACAGCCCATCCAACCCTTCGAGCACGCGCAGCAGGTTCTCGCGATGATCGTTGATCCAGTAATTCATCGTGTCGCCGCAGACCAGCTTTGCCTTCGGCATCCTGCCGCGCACCTCGGTCTGCAGCACCGGATCGATATTCGCCAGAAACAGATACTCGCTGTCCTCGTACTCACGCGGAATCTTCGGCGTGAAGCTCTGAAAGACATTCAGCTCAGTGTTCAGCGTCTTTGCTTCATTCAGATTCGTCAGGTACGACCCGCTCCAGAAGAAGCTCTTGCCCGGCACATGCTCGATGCCGCGCGTATCGATCCCGCGCCGCCTCAGGATCGCTTCGTGTTCGGCGGTGAAATCCTCTCCCACGACTGCGATCACCCGGACATCGGTGAAGTAGCTTGCCGCAAGCGCGAAATGCGTCGCCGCGCCGCCCAAACACCGCTCCGCGCGGCCCGATGGCGTCTCAATCGTGTCAAATGCAACACTGCCTACAACCAGAATCGCCATCCGTTAACCTTTCGCCCCTACCGGGAGATATTTGCCAATCAGCAATTCGAGTTTTTCCTTCGCAGCCTCGGGAATAGCGTCAGGGCTTGTCAGAATCGCGTGTTTCAGCGCGGATGCGCACCCGCAATTCCTCTCGCTGGGCAGGGCCGCAACCGCGGCCTTCACTACCTTGCAGGCGTTCGCCGCGTTCTGATGCAACACCTGCACAATCTGTTCGACCGTCACTGAATCATGCCCGTCGTGCCAGCAGTCGTAATCCGTCACCATCGCCACAGTCGCGTAGCAGATCTCCGCCTCACGCGCCAGCTTGGCTTCCTGCAGATTCGTCATTCCGATCACATCCGCGCCCCAGCTGCGGTAAAGATTCGACTCGGCGCGCGTCGAGAACTGCGGTCCTTCCATGCACACATAGGTCCCGCCTGCTTTGCCCACCACGTCTTCGGCCTTGCATACCTTGGCCAGCGTCCGCGCGACCACTCCGCACACCGGATCGCCAAACGCCACGTGCGCCACAATGCCGTCACCGAAGAACGTCGAGACCCGCCGCACCGTGCGATCGATAAATTGATCCGGAATCACAAAATCCGTGGGCTTATGCTCTTCCTTCAGCGAGCCTACGGCGGAAACCGACAGTATCCGCTCCACTCCGAGCTTCTTCATCGCGTAAATGTTCGCCCGGAAGTTCAGCTCCGAAGGCAGCAGCCTGTGTCCCCGGCCGTGCCTTGCCAGAAAGGCGACCTTCCGCCCCTCCAGTTCGCCCAGCACAAACGCGTCGCTCGGCTCGCCGAAAGGCGTCTCTACCTTCACCTCGCGCACAGAGGTGAGCCCGGGCATGGCATACAAGCCGCTGCCCCCGATAATTCCAATCTCTACCTGTTGCAATCCTTGCTCCGACTGAAGTTCGCCAGTGCATCTGGCTAAGTTAAAGGGAAACTTCAGTATAAATGGGCAGGAATCGCCGCGCGCATCAGTCCGCACCCGGCGAAGAAATTCACCATGCTGCCCGTCAGCGCGTTACCCGTGCGCACCGAAGCAATCGACTGCCCTTGTACCGCAGACTGTTGTGCCCCCAGCATCAGAAACTCCAGCTTGCGCGCCAGGTTCAGATCGAAGCTCTCGCTCACGAACACGGTATTCCCCGTCGTCGTGATCAGCACCGGCCCCTCGTTCGTCTTGTAGACCTGCTCGCTCGCGTCGCTCTCCGCATCTGCCTCGCGCTTCACGCCGGAGAACTGCTTCCCAAGCTCGTCCACATACATTTTGGCGAAGGCTGCCGCAACTTCGGGCGACTTCCACTGCGAGAGATAAAGCAGCGAGATCGACGCCGTCGAGTTCTTGTCCGGAGCGCTCTTCTTCTGCACGGCGTAATAGATCCCCCCGTTCCAGGCCTTGGTGAATGTCGCGGCCTTCTCAGGTCCCCCGAACAGCTCCGAAAGAATGCGCACGTCGAGTTGCCCCATCACGCCGATGTCATACGGTGCATAGTCAGCGTCGAGCAGCGGATGTACATCCGGCATCTTCAGCAGCGGAACCCTCACCCGCGTCTCATACGCTCGCGGATTCATGATCTCGAAGCTCGTCGCCGGCGGACGATCCAGCACCCCGCCGAACGCGCCCGCCGCCCCCTTGTCCTGCAGCAGGTCCACCTCGAACTTCAGCCCCTCGCGATAAGGAAACAGCAGCGCCTCCTGCAGCAGGAGCGGGGCACGCTCCAGCACCGGAGAATCCGAGTCCGCCTCCTGCTCATCCGCCCGGTTCTTCACCATCTCCGGATTGCTCAGGATGTTCTGGCCCACCGGCTTCAGACTGTAATCCACCAGCACAGCCATCGCCTGGCCTTCGAGCACTGCTTCGCGCGCCGTGTCCTGCTCGTCGGTGGAGATATGCTGGTTGTCCTCCGTCACGTTGTGCGACAAGTCCTCGTCGCTATCGTCTTCCCACTTCTCCAGGTTCACGCGCTGGTCCTGCAGCGCATGCGTCAGCTCATGGGCCAGCACTGGCTTCTGCGTATCCGGCTCGATCCAGTCCAGCAGATTCACCGTCTTCGTCTTGCTGTCGTAATACCCCGCAATCTGTTCCTTAAGCAGACTCACCAGGAACGGCTGCAAATGAAAATCCTGGTCCAGCAAGCCGAATTTCTTCAGTACGATCTCCGACCGCTCCAGGCGCTTGGCGTCCTTATCGTCTTTCATCTTGTCGATCAGGTACTTTTCCACCGCATCCCGCGACGTCAGGCGTCGCTTCACCCTGCTCTTGATCGCCAGCTTCGAGTCGTCCGACGCGAACTGCATAATCGTGTCCACCGACGCAAAAAGCGCCTTTGCCTGCGCCTCTGTCATCCGCGTTTCTGGCTTTGCGGCATCCCCGGCCTGCTGCTGCGGAGAATTCTGCTGTTGCGCTGAACTCGGCTGTTGCGCCGGAGAAAGCAATGTGGCCGCTACTACCAGCGCCGCCGTACCGGTCATGCGCAATCTTGTCTGTCTTGTCATTCTCGTTCCTTCAACGTTTACCTGTTACTGCGAGGCTATAATTTTTAGAGAACCCTTTGCCAATGGGAGCCGCTCCACAACTCGCCGACTCGGCCGTCGCCACACCTTTGGCCGCGCACCTCCAACCGGACGCACTTACGGCCTATCGCGGTGCGCTCACGGCTGCAACCTTCTCTGGAGCCAGCCCCGAACTTGCCGCCCTGACGGCTTCGGCAGGCATCTACGACCTCGGCTATCTCTCCTTCCTGAAAATCACCGGCGCCGACCGCATCCGCTGGCTCAACGGCATGGTGACCAACACCGTGCAGTCGCTCGAAGATCATCACTCCAACTACAGCTTCCTCCTCAACGCGCAGGGTCGAATCCTCGGCGATGCAACCATTTACCTTCTCCCCGACCATCTGCTCTTCCAGACCGACCGCGCCCAGACCGCACGGCTCGCCGCCCACCTCGATCACTACATCATCATGGACGAGGTCGAGCTACACGAATTAGACGCGTCCACAACCGTCTTAGGCGTCGCCGGTCCCCGTGCGCCTGAGCTTCTCCGCAACCTCGGCCTGCCAGTCCCGGACGAATACGCCTTTACCAGCATTCAGCTCAACGGCGTCGAAATCACCATCGCCCACTCGTACAGCCCGCTCGTCCCCCGGTTCGAGCTCTGGCTTTCGGTTGACGCCCTGCCGTCGATCTGGTCCGCTGTCACCAACGCCGGAGCGGTCTCCTGCGGAACCACCGCCCTCGAATCTCTTCGCATCATGTCCGGCATTCCCCTTTACGGCGTCGACATCCAGGAGCGCCACCTCGCCCAGGAAACCGGCCAGGCCCGGGCACTTAACTTCAATAAAGGCTGCTATCTCGGCCAGGAGATCGTCGAGCGCATCCGCTCCCGCGCCACCATCCACCGGATTCTGTGGCAGTTCTCGCTTTCGGGGGACACACCTGCCGTGCAGCCGGGCCAGACGCTCCCGCTCAACGCCGAACAGGCGGAGAGGAATCCCATCGGCGAGCTCAGCAGCATCGCCCGCATTGAGCTTCCTGCATTTACCGGAACCGTCGCCCTCGGCTTCATTCGCACCGAGGTCCTCGAGCGCAAGCTCCCCATCACATACAGTGGAGGCGCGGCCACGCCGTTAGACGCCCCACCACAAATCACTCAGGATTAAAGGAAGTTGCCCATGGCAGAGAAAACTCCTTCATTCACCGTCTCCGACCGCCGCAAGTTCACCCTCGAAGGCGAGCTGCGCGACGAAGCTGCCACCTCCACCGAGGAAGCAGTTCCGGCCAGGCCTGCCGAGTCCGCAGCCGCCACGGAATCGAAGCCCGGCCCGCGCCTCGTGACCGCGCCGACCGAAGAGACCCCAGCCGGCCACGAACAAGAAGAGCTTCCGCCTGAGCCCACCGCTCAGGAATCCGCCGAGCAGCACGCCGCCTACAAGCAGTCCTCCGAGGACCTCGACTCCATGCTGCGTCAGGCAAACCCCGGCATGGATCCCTCGGCGCCCGTCACCCTGGAGCATATCGTTCAATCCATGTATCTCTCGGCCATCGTGGCTATGGGCGCCGCTACCGAGCCCGGCCAGAAGCCCCAAATCGACATCGTCGGGGCGCGCCAGAGCATCGATATGCTCGGCGTTCTTCAGGAGAAGACTAAGGGCAATCTCACCGACAAGGAGCAGCGCCTCCTCCAGAGCGCGCTCTTCGAAGTGCGCATGATGTTCCTCGAAATCACCAACGCCATCGCTAAACAGGCGCAGAACCCACAGCCCAGCCCACCCAGGGGGGCCAAGTAGCCCTTGCAGGCGGAAATCGTCATCCTTGGCAGCGGCACCTCGATGGGCGTCCCCACGCTGGGATGCCAATGTAACGTCTGCACCTCGTCCGATCTACGCAACTCCCGCAGTCGGCCCTCCATCGCCATCCAGTGGACCGACCACACCTCCAACCAGACTGTCGTCATCGACACCGGTCCCGACTTCCGCTACCAGGCTATCCGCGAGAAGATCCACCATGTCGACGCCGTCTTCTACACCCACGGACATGCCGACCACATCCTCGGCATGGACGACCTGCGCCCCCTCAGCTTCCGCCACCCCGGCAGCCTCAACCTCTACGCCGACGACATCACCGCCGAAGTCCTCCACCGGGTCTTCGACTACACCTTCGCCGCGGAAAACAAGTACCCTACCCGCGCCCGCGTCAACATCCGCCGCCTTAATGATCACGACTCCGCCAACGTCGCCGGAGTCCGCTTCCAGCGCGTGCCGCTGCTGCACGGCAGCCTTACAGTCGGTGGCTTCCGCTTTGGATCGGCCGCCTACCTCACCGACATGAGCACCATCCCCGACTCGAGCCTTCCGCTGCTCCAGAACCTCGACGTGCTCATCATCGACGCCCTGCGCCCGCAGCCTCATCCCTCCCACGCCAGCATCGATCAGGCTCTCGGCTGGGTCGAGCGGCTCCAGGCCCGCCGCGCTTTCTTCACACACATGTCGCACGAAGTCGAGCACTCCGAGACCGAAGACCGGCTCCCGTCGCACGTTCGTCTCGCATACGACGGCCTGCGCATCCCCTTCGAGATCTGACCGATGCAAGTCATCCGTTCACTCGACGCGTTACCCGCCGGCCTCACTCGCTCGGTCCTCGCCATCGGCAACTTTGACGGCGTACATCGCGGCCACCAGACCATCATGCAGCAGATCCGCGAGCGCGCCCGGCTCCTCGACGCGCAGTCGCTCGCTGTCACCTTCGATCCCCACCCGATGCGCGTCCTCCGCCCGGATCAGGCCCCGCGTCTCATCACGCCGCTCCCGCAACGCCTCGACCTGCTCACCCAGACCGGCATCGACGCTTCCCTCGTCATCCCTTTCACCGAAGAGTTCTCCCGCCTCTCCGCCTTCGACTTCGCCGACAAAGTCCTGCGCCAGTCCCTCCACGCCGTCGAAGTCCACGAGGGCGACAACTTCCGCTTCGGCCACGGTGCACAGGCCGGCACAGCCGAACTTCAACAGCTCGGCCAGCAACTCGGCTTCGCTGTCGTTGCCCATCCGGCGCTCACTATTCGCGGTATTTGCGTTTCAAGCTCCGAAATACGACGCCGCATCACCGCCGGACAGGTCTCCACTGCCCGCTGCCTGCTCGGGCGGCCCTTCTCCATCCGGTCCGCGCGCGCCAAGGGCCGTGGCATCGGAACCCGCCTGACCGTCCCGACGATCAACATGGCAAATTACGACGAGATCGTCCCAGCCAACGGGGTCTACATCACCCGTGTAACCATCGGAACCGGCCTGAACCGCGAAACCTTCGACGCCGTCACCAACGCCGGCAATCGTCCCACCTTCGGCAAGGACTCTTACGCGATCGAGTCCCATCTGCTCGACTTCCGCCCGATCGACATTCCCCCCGACACGCCCATAGAGTTATGGTTCCTGGCACACATCCGCGCCGAGCGCCGCTTCGACTCACCCGAAGCCCTCAAGGCGCAGATACTCCGCGACGTCGCGAAAGCCCGGCGCTACTTTCACCTGGCCAACGCCCTCCAATCCGTCTAAGCAGATATCCGCTCGCAACCTTCTGGAAGAATTCTGTTTTTTGGACGAGGGTTTGGTATCAGGGCCCGGCTTCAGCCGGGCCGTAAGTTGTCGAAAGGCGTCGGGCTTTAGCCCCGGAAAAGGACGTCTCCGGCTAAAGCAGGGCTTCAGCAGACTTGGATCAAGAATTTACTCCCCGAGCAGCGCGTCAAGCCGCTCAGGATCGAACCCAATCATCACCTCGTCGCCCACCACGATCGTCGGAGTCGACTGGCTGTTGAGCTCCACCAATTCCCGTAATGCCGCCGGATCGGCCTGCACATCCTTGTATTCAAAGGCCACCTGACGCGCCTTCAGAAATAGCTTCGCCGCCACACACGGCGGGCACCCCGGCTGGCTGTACAACAGCACACGCTTCATACCAATAGCCTATCAACGATTCACCCAATCTTCATCACCGGTGCCCACGTCCGGATCTTCGGACGTGGACCTTCCGTCTTTGCGGTGCATCTGTGCTCTGAGGCTCTGTGCGCTGAATCCTATCTTTCCCTGAGTCCGAGCCCTCAGCCGCCTCATCCCATTTCTAAAGTCGATCCTGGGGAGAAACCCATGCAGCCTCGCCTCAACTACGCCAAAACCTCGGCCGCCGGATACAAAGCAATGGCTAGTCTGGAAGCCTATCTCCAACAGTCCGGTCTCGAAGAGTCACTGCTCCACCTCATCAAACTGCGCGCCTCGCAGATCAACGGATGCGCATTCTGCATCGACATGCATTGGAAGGACCT
>JAFAKX010000238.1 GCA_019234945.1 Silvibacterium sp. | reverse complement strand
GTAAGGGAGACACAGTGACCGGAAACACGTGCAATCGGTAAGAAAGATAGGCTCTGAATTTGCTGTCTACAACCATTTTCGCGATGTTTCTGTGCGTTGCCGCAATCACTCTGATATCCACTCTCTGCGTTCGCATGCTGCCCAGCTTTTCTGTCCGCGTAGCTCGAGATGAGCTCATAAAGAGACAAGTGATGTAGCGAATCGCGCCAAGTGCCAATCCATTGCCGCTTGAGCTGGTTGCCTATCAAGCATGTGGCAGGATGTGCGTTGTGTATTCGTGCGATTGCCAGCACATAAATCGACTCCGGCATGGCATTTCACGTGCAACGATCCACAGGCAAGAACGCGCACCCGATAGGGCAGGCGTAACAAAGATCGAGGACGGTGAGCCAGGCAAAAAGGGCCAGCACACGCCGTCCCGAGAACATATACGAGAACATATATATGAGGAGAGGATTGATGAGACTTTATTCCCGTTTCATACTTGCCGTCATTCTTGCGGCAGGCATTGGAGCAAACGCGCAGGACGTTGCGTCGGATGCCGGCAAGGCAGCAAAGGACACAGGCCATGCAACTGCCAAAGCTGCAGAGGCCACCGAGCACGGCACTGAAAAAACAGTCGAAAAAACGTCAAATGCCACCGGGCACGCTGCGAAGAAGACCGCGCATGGTATCAAGAAGGGCGTGAAAGGCACCGCCCACGAACTGAAGGGGGACGAAAGCAAGACCACCGAGACGCCCAAATAGGACTGCTTCGACGCAGCTCGGCCTTCGTTTGCGTTCTCTATAACGAAAGAGAAACACAAAAGGCCTTCAGCCCAGGCCGGAAAGCCACGCTCAACCCAGCATGCGCGCCCGGCCTGAATGCCTGTCTGTGGTTTGCCGGCAGGTCTGTGACTTCATTGCGAACATCAGGCCCCGGCTGGCGGGGATGCAGGAGCAGTTCTCAAGCGCAAAAGCCGCCTCGGGTAGCCGCAACGCGGTCGACGGAGAGCTAAGCTACCCCGGACGACAAGATGCCAACCGATTGTCACGTGCCAACTCTTTGGCACAGATCTTCGCCACAGGACAATCATGGGCGCACGTTGGCAGCCGCGTCCCTCTGAATTGGTCGATTTCAGGGGCGGCTGAGGAATTCAAACTGTGGCACTCTCCTTGCATTCGTGAGGCACGCGAGGTTTGCCGTGCCAAGCAGCGCTGCGGCACAGAGAAGCTTGGCCTCAGCCAGACTGGTCAGAAGCCTCGCGAACAGACCGACTACAATGAGGCGCAGTAAGGACAGGCGATGGGGGTTCGTTTTCCCAGAGGCCAACGGAGGTGAAATGTGGCAGTAGAAGCAGCGAGTCCCACGGCGAAGGAGCCCCCGAAAACGCAGTCCCCGGTAACGCCGCCTGCGGCTCAGTCAAGTTGGCAGAAATACGTTACGCCGGTATTGGTCGTACTTCTCGCTCTGGCTGTCCTGGTTGCCGTGACCCGGAACTGGAATTCCTGGGAAGGTGGTCATGTTGAACAAGCTACCGACGATGCTTATGTTCGCGGAGATCTCACCCCCCTCAGTACGAAGGTGGCCGGAATCGTTCAAAGCGTAGCTGTTTCCGACTACCAGCAGGTGCGCAAGGGAGACCTGATCACCGAACTCGAGGACAACGACTTTCAGGCGCAGGTTTCCCAGGCGAATGCGGCCGTCGAGGCAGCCAGGGCCGCCATCGAGAACAACCTTCGCCAGCGTCAGCTTCAAGACGCTCGCATTGACAAGGCGATTGCCGGAATCGATGAGGCTAAAGCCCAGATTGTTGCAGCGCAGGCCGGCAAGGACGCTGTTGAAGCTCAATTAGTACGTGCTCGCTTGGAAAGAAAACGGCAAGAGGGTCTACGTCAAGCTAACGCGGCAACTCAGCAGACGCTTGAATCCGCGGTTGCTAACGAAGAGCAGCTCGCAGCCCAGTTCGCCAGCCGTGACGCCGATCTGTCCGCCGCCAGAACCGCGTTGCGCAGCAACGAGCTGGCTGCCGAAGCGGAGCGGCGTCAGAAGATTGTCCTCGAGTCTCAGGAGATGCAACTTGCCGCCGATCTTCGCGCCAAAGAAGCAAGCCTGGTAGTCACTCAGGTAAATCTCGGCTACACGAAAATCTATGCGCCGGGCGATGGGAGCGTGGGGGAACGGCAAGTTCGCCCCGGCCAGTTGGTGTCTCCCGGGACACAGGTCATCGCCTTCGTCGATCGTAAGCGGTGGGTACAGGCGAATTACAAGGAGACCCAGCTCACCAACGTAAGGGTCGGGGATGCGGCCGAGATTCGCGTTGACCAATTCCCGGGGCAGGTCTTCCGCGGCAAGGTCATCGAGATCGCACCTGCCAGCGGATCGCAATTCGCATTATTGCCGCCCGACAATGCGACCGGCAATTTCACGAAAGTAGTACAGAGAATCCCGGTGAAGATTGCGCTCGATGATACCAACCAGGCCAGCATTTTGCGTCCGGGACTCTCGGTTACCGCTATCGTCCGCACGAGAAGGTAAGCAGTATGAATTCACAAAGGTGAGCTAACTATCACGGTTGGTACATGGCTGCTTCCACAACAATAAGTCGTCCTCCCACGCCACTGGAGATCGCACAGGCAACGGCCAACGCGATTCCCTGGGAGATTTCCGCCCGGTCTGTGTTAGGAATCATCGGCGTCCTCATCGGAGCCCACCTCGTCACGCTCACTGGTCGCATGTTAACCCTGGGGCTCACGGATCTGAAAGGTCACCTCGGCATCAGCTACGATGACGGCGCGTGGCTCGACAGCGCCTATAACGCGTCGCTCATGTTTATCGGGCCCTTCAGCGTCTACGTCGGAGGCCTGCTCGGACCGCGCCGCGTCCTTCTGTTTGCGTCGGCAGTCTTTGCTGCGACCTGTGCTTACTTGCCGCTCATTCATAGTTACAGTCTGTTGGTTGCGGCGTTGATTGTCGCAGGACTGACATCAGGCACGTTTTATCCGCTCACTCTGACTTTCGCACTTCGCATAAGCCCCCTTCGATACCTGCCTATCACGATGGCGTTCTATGCCACGGCTATCGATGGGGCAGTGAATGTGGCGCCATCTCTCTATGGCTGGTACCGCGAGCATCTTTCCTGGCATTGGATGTTCTGGAATTCGGCTGTCATCGCACCCGTAATGTTTGTCCTTATCTATCTCGGGATACCGCCGGCGCCTCCCCGGAAGAAAGACGGCCCTGCGCCGCCGAGCTTCATCGGGTTCTTGTACCTGAGCGCGGGATTGGCCCTGATGTTTACCGCCCTGCAGCAAGGCGAGAGACTCGATTGGTGGCGCTCCGGAGTCTACAACGGGCTGTTCTGGTCCGGAGCATTCTTCCTGTTGTGCGCTTTGATACGACGGATGCGCGCCTCCAACTGGCTGGTAGCCCTTCCTTATCTCTGGCGGTGGAACACGGTGCTGCTGGGAAGCTTGCTGTTCTGGTTTCGGTTCACTCTTGTCTTAACCATCATCCTGATCCCGCAGTCGCTCGCCATTCGTGGTTTCGAAGCCGATCAGATTGGGCCTGCCATCATCTGGAGCGCTGCTCCGCTCCTGCTCGTCGCGCTTACGGGCGGGCTTCTGATGCTTAGCGGGCTGGATCCCCGGCTGCTTTTCGCTGCCGGGCTCGCATGCACGGCGATGTCGGCTGTCTTATGCGCTCACTACACGAGTGCGTGGGCGGCAGAAAACTACTATCGCACCGAGTTGCTCACCGGCGTCGGGCAAGCCTTTGCTCTTATAGGGTTGGTGGGATGCATCATCCTGCAGGGAGTATTCACCGGAGGCTTGTCGAAGCCTCAGTACATCCTGACCTTTTCTGCATTCTTCCACACCATTCGCCTGTTTGGTGGAACAGCTGGCGCCATATACATGGGCCACTTTATCGCGGTACGTGAGAGGCTGCACTCGAATCTCCTTGGGCTGCACGTTAGCAGTTACAACTGGATTACCGATGCGAACATTTACGCGATGACAGCCGGAGTCTTCGGAAAGTCCTCCGGGCTGCCATCGGCCGCGGAGCGTGCGATCGATCTCGTCAATTCCCGCCTGCGCCTTCAGGCGTATTCATTGAGCCTCATTGACGGCTTCCTGCTGGTCGCGTGGAGTTGCGCCATCGCGCTTTTTGTCATCGCCATGCTCCGGAAGTCGCCCCTCAACTACGCCGACCTCGCCAAACTGCATCCGGTTCAGGAGGAGAAATCATGAAGAGCAAAATGCACCTCATATTGGTAGCGGCTCTGGCATCGTCCGGTTCTGCCGCATCCGCCGGGCAGACGGACAATGCCGCTCCTACGCGGCACATCACTTTGCATGAGGCCGTCCAGTTGGCACTTCAGCACAACCACGTAGTCCGTATCGATCAATTCAAGGTCGAGGAGATGCAACAGGCCAAGCGAGCTTCGAAAAGCGAGTATTTTCCCAGCATTCGAAATGACAGCAGCTTTCTGCATCTGACCGATACGCAGTTGATAGAAATCTACAGAGGCAGCCTCGGGACAGTTGCAGGCAGTCCGGTTCCGCCTGCTAATGCGATCCTCAACCAGGGCGGCCGGGACTTGACCACCAGCGGCACTCAGCTGACGCAGCCGCTGACCACTCTGCTGAAGATCAGGCGCGCGAATGACATTGCTCAAGCCGAGCTGAAGGCTTCCCGTAGCAGCGCGCAACAAACGGAGAATGACGTTGCCCTGAAAGTTCACCAGCTCTACTACAAAATCCTGATCGAGCAGATCCACCGCAGCGCGACCGAGGCGAGAATCAAGGCCTCGCAAGACCTGCAGAGCGAACGCGTCGAGCAGGTCAAATTCGGCAGCGCATTGGAAGAGAACCTGATCGAAAGCCGCGCGGACGCCCTACAGTCAAAACAGGAATTGTTGACTACCGACCTCCAGCTTTCCGACCTCAATCTGCAACTCAACGACGTGATGGGACTGCCACTCAAGACCGCGCTGGATCTCAATCCCGATACTACGGAAGCCCCGTTAGCCTGCGCACGTGAAACGTGCGTGGCCGAGGCGCTGGCATCTCATCCCGAGATCCTCCAAGCGCGCGACGAGGTGGAGAAAGCCGATGCCGCGGTTCGCCTGGCAAAAACCGATCTATATGTGCCGGACGTAAATGCCTTTGCTCGTTACAGCTACCAGAACCAGGTGCCATTCCTAGCGCGAAATTTCGGAACGTTCGGTGTTCACTTCGGCTACGACCTCTTCGATTCAGGGCACAAGCGCGCTGTCCTTCGCGAGCGTGAAGCTCAGCTGTCGCAGACGAAAGAAAATCTTGCGCGAATGACCGATGAGGTCCAGCTGGCGGTGGAGACTGCATACAATAAGCTCGAAAGGACGCAGCAAATGCGCAAGGTATCGGAGGAACTGCTGGCCTTGCGTACCGAATCCAATCGAGTGCTGCATGAGGAACTGGTTCGGGGAGAGGCTCTCAATTCCCAGGCCGATATGGGAACAGCCCAGGAACTCGACGCCCGGACGTCGCTCTTGCAGTCGCAGCTGGATTATAGCCAGGCAAAGGACGAGATCATCCACTCAATGGGGCTGACACCCCAGTAAGTGAATCAGGCCGGGCCCTGGACAGATACAGAGTTCAATCCGTTCGGTGCAAATCGCGGCTTCAGGCGTCTATCTTGAGACGCCAACTTTCGACGACCTCCACGAGATCGTCGAGGATCCTGCCACCTGATCCGATCATTTGCCCCCCACGCTCATGAATAAGCAGCAACAGGTATCTGCCTGCAGCGTCATTCGCAACTACGGCGGCAAGGTCTATGCAAACGCGCCTGGTGCGGTAAATTCCACCGCAAGTAATTCACCAATCAACTTTCTCTATTTCGGGAACAGGCGCGGATGACGGAGTTAAAAGAAAAGTGGCGCGCGGGATGCACGACCCCGCGCACCTCAGTAGAACACTACCAGCCGATACCGAAGGCCATGTGCTCCGGTTGCGGCGTGGTGATCGTGGTGCTCTGATTATTGTTGTCGTCATACGAGAAGCCGTATGCCAGCCCCCCGATCGAGTGCTTGTGCCAGAACTGCGAGTAGAAGTTGGCGGGCGAGGATTGGTAGTAGGTCGATGCGTTTGCCCAGTTCGCGGGAGTAAGCAGAACGCCCCGGTTGGTCGCCGAGCAAATCTGGTTTTCTAACTGCAGCTGTATGGCGTTTTCGTCCTGAAGCTGGGGGGTGTTCCCCGCCACTCCTGTAGCCATCGTCCCTGCACACGCTAGGATGTCCTGTGTGGACGGCCGCTGCACAACGAAGACCTCTCCGGCGTGGGCCTGAGACGGATTGATCTCCGTAAAGGTAAAGGTCGTCGATCCTGATGTAGTACCGCTGAATTGCCGGCCGTTGAGGGTTACCGTGAGCGGGGCAGCGCTGTATTGTGCCCACGCGCTGGCGATGTAGCCGTCGAAGTAGTTGGCGTTCGCCCCGCCGGAGGCCATGGATAGCTTGCCCGGTGAGAAGATGCGCAGGTTAGACATGGTGGCCGGCTGGAATTGCGCCGGTACTTGGCTGTGGAATTCGCTGTCGATCTGGGCAATCGATTCACTGATGCCGACTTGCTGGTGGAAGGTGCCTCCTGCACCCCAGACATCGAGGAGCAGGGGCAATCCGAACTCGTCTACCTGGGTCGTGTTGATGAAGATACCGTTGTTGTTGTTGAACTCATACCAATCAAAGCGGGTGTTGATATTGGGGTCAGTGGCATTCTGCGGGTTCGGTCCAGCGTAACCCGTCACATTGCCATTGCCTCCGTTGACCTGAACATACAGAGGATTGCCGAGCGAGATATATGCCCGGGCTGAGATAAAGGTAGGAATCTTCAGCAGCTTGCTTTGCGCCAGCGTGAAGGAGTAGTCACCGTAGTTCTGGCCATTCGGACCGGTCAGGTGATTGGCGGCAGAAGCATCGTTCAACGTGAAATCTACGACTGTGCCATCAAAGTTCAAGTAAGCGAACTTGTTGTTTGCGGGATCGATGCCGATTACGGTAACGTAAATCTGACTATCGGCCCACGCTCCGTTCGTGTGGTTGTTCAGGTCGACACCGATGAATCCGGGATAAATCGTATAGCCCGATCCGGAGTTGTTGACGGTGAGCGTAGCTGACGTCGAGGTGACCGTCCCGCCCGCATTGCTGACGTTGACACTGTACAGTTCACCGTTGTCAGACGACGCAAGGGTCGGCGTCGTGTAGCTTGCCGATGTCGCACCGGGAATGGCAGCGCCGTTCTTGAGCCACTGGTAAGTGAACGGGCCGGTCCCACCCGCCACTACGGTGAAGGTCGCGGTGGAACCTGCGTTGACGGTCTGGCTTGCAGGTTGCGTCGTGATGGTCGGCGCACTCGGAGGCGTAGTTGACCCAGACGCGGAGAGGACTTCAATGCCATTGATCTCGGCATTGTCGGTGATCGTGGTGAACTGAAGCACGATCTGGCCCTGCGCGTTGGCGGTCGCCGTAAACTGCTCGACGATCGCGATGTCCTGGCCGCCCGCGGTCGCGAAGATATCAAAGTTGGTCAGCACCTGCGTGCCGTTGATGCTGACGTCAAAGACGCGCTTCCCGGCCGCGGTCCAGTAGAACTCATCGAAGTGCAACCGCACAGTGTAGCTGGCCCCAGGGGTCAGGCCCGAAAGCGTGTAGGTGAAGTTATTGCCGACACGCTGATGTTGGTAGACCGACTCGGGAGCAGGATTCGATACACCAGAGGTGTTGATGGTCGCGCCGGTGCCGGATGCCGCTCCGCCGTTGAAGTCCTCATCAGCGGCAAAGTTGCCCGCAGCGGGACCGCCGGCGCTGATGGCTATCACATCTGCGCCGCAGTTTGTCGTGCAGCCTGCGGCGAGGGTAGTGGCCGTGGCGGTGTTGGAGGTCATCGAGGTACCGGCTGCATCGACTGCCTCGACGGTGTAGGAATAGGTCGTGGAGGCCGTCAAGCCGCTATCGGTGTAAGTGGTTCCGGTCAGGCCATTGGCAATTGCAATTCCATTGCGAAGCATAGTGTACGTGACCCCGGTGGTCGCCGAGGCGGTCCAGCTCAGGTTGATCTGACTGGAAGACGCCACAGTCGCCGTCAGGTTGGTGGGCGCACTCGGCGGCGCAGTCTGACCCGAGGAGGAAAGTACTTCGATGCCATTGACCTCGGCATTGTCCGTGATCGTGGTGAACTGAAGCACGATCTGGCCCTGCGCATTCGCGTTCGCCGTAAACTGCTCGACGATCGCGATGTCCTGGCCACCGGCGGCAGCGAAGACATCGAAGTTGGTCAACACCTGCGTGCCGTTGATGCTGACGTTAAAGACCCGCTTCCCGGCTGCGGTCCAGTAGTACTCGTCAAAGTGCAACCGCACCGTATAGCTGGCCCCAGGGGTCAGAATGGGGAGCGTGTAGGTGACATTCCCGAAGCGCTGATGTTGGTAGACCGACTGGGGAGCAGGGTTCGTGACTCCAGTGGTGTTGATGGTTGACCCGGTAGCCGATGCGTTTCCGCCGTTGAAGTCTTCATCAGCGGCAAAGTTGCCCGCAGCTGGACCGCCGGCGCTGATGGCTATCACATCTGCGCCGCAGTTTGTCGTGCAGCCTGCGGCAACAGTAGTGGCCGTGGCGGTGTTGGAAGACGGCGAAGTGCCGCCTGCGTTAACCGCCTCGACGGTGTAAGTGTAAGTGGTGGAGGCCGTAAGGCCGGTATCGGTGTAAGTGGTGCCCGTTAAGCCACTGGCTGCGGCGGTCCCATTGCGAAGCACCGTGTATGTAACCCCTGACGTCGCCGAGGCTGTCCAGCTCAGGTTGATCTGGCTGGAAGAAGCCGCGGTCGCCGTCAGGTTCGTAGGCGCGACCGGAATCGGGGCAGTAGTAGTAGCCGTGGCGGTGTTCGAAGACGGCGAAGTGCCGCCTGCGTTAACCGCCTCGACGGTGTAAGTGTAAGTGGTGGAGGCCGTAAGGGCGGTATCGCTGTACGTGGTTCCCGTTAAGCCACTAGCTACGGCGGTCCCATTGCGAAGCACCGTGTATGTAACCCCTGACGTCGCCGAGGCTGTCCAGCTCAGGTTGATCTGGCTGGAAGAAGCCGCGGTCGCCGTCAGATTCGAAGGCGCGACCGGAATCGGGGCAGCAGTCGTAGCCGTGGCGGTGTTGGAAGACGGCGAAGTGCCGCCTGTATTCACCGCCTCGACAGTGTAGGAATAAGTGGTGGAGGCCGTAAGGCCGGTATCGGTGTAAGTGGAGCCCGTTAAGCCATTGGCGATGGCGGTTCCATTGCGGAGAACCGTGTAAGTTACTCCTGACGTCGTCGAGGCCGTCCAGTTCAGGTTGATCTGGCTGGACGAAGCCGCGGTTGCCGTCAGATTTGTAGGCGCGACTGGAGCCGGGACAGTAGTTGCGCTGGCTTGCGGTGTCGGAGCCGAGGTGCCGGAGGCATTGGAGGCTTCGACAACATAGTAGTAGGTTGTGTTCACGGCAAGACCGGTATCTGAATAGGTGGTGCCGGCTGAGGTGGCGATTTGATTTGCGCTCGAAGGAGTGAAGCCGGACGTCGTGCTGCGGAAGACGTCATACACCACTCCAGCTGTCGCGGAGCCCGTCCAACTCAGATTGATCTGGCTGGCAGAAGCTTCCGTCGCTGTGAGGTTGTTCGGCGCAACAGGCGGAGCAGCGATAACTTCAATGCCGTTGATCTCTGCGTTGTCGGTGATCGCGGTGAATTGAAGGACGATCTGCCCCTGCGCATTCGCAGTCGCCGTAAACGGCTCGACGATCGCGATGTCCTGGCCGCCGGCGGTCGCGAAGATATCGAAGTTATTGAGCACCTGGGTACCGTTGATGCTGACGTTAAAGATCCGCTTTCCAACCGCGGTCCAGTAGAACTCGTCGAAGTGCAAGCGCACAGTGTAGCTGGCCCCTGGGATTGAGCCGGGAAGCGTGTAGGTGAAGTTGTTGCCAGAACGCTGATGTTGGTAGACCGACTCGGGAGCAGGGTTCGATACCCCAGAGGTGTTGATGGTCGCGCCGGTGCCGGATGCCGCTCCGCCGTTGAAGTCTTCATCGGCGGCATAGACGCCGGCTGCAGGACCACCCGCGCTGATGGCAAGGACATCCGGGCCGCAACCCGAAGTGCAGTTGACATCGAAAGTGGTTGCCGTGGCGGTGTTGGATGCCATCGAAGTGCCGGCCGAGTCAACCGCTTCGACAGTGTACGAGTAAGTGGTGGAGGCAGTCAGGCCGGTATCGTTGTACGTGGTTCCCGTTAAGCCACTGACTACGGGGGTTCCATTGCGAAGCACAGTATACGTAACTCCGGACGTCACCGACGCCGTCCAGGTCAGGCTGATCTGACTGGAGGAAGCCACGGTCGCCGACAGATTCGACGGCGCAGTTGGCGGCGTATTCGAAGCAGTCGCAGTAACGACCTCGATGCCGCTCACCTCGGCATTGTCCGTGATCGTGGTGAACTGAATCACAATCTGGCCTTGTGCGTTGGCAGTCGCCGTAAACTGCTCGACGATCGCGATGTCCTGGCCCCCGGCGGCGGAAAAGACATCGAAGTTGGTCAGCACCTGCGTGCCGTTGATGCTGACGTTAAACACGCGCTTTCCAGCGGCAGTCCAGTAGGACTCGTCGAAGTGCAGGCACACGACATAGGTTGTTCCGGGTGTCAAACCGGGAAGCGTGTAGGTGAAGTTGCCGAAGCGTTCATGCTGGTAGACCGACTCGGGAGCAGGATTCGTCACCCCGGAGGAATTGATGGTCGCGTTGGTGCCCGACGCCGTTCCGCCAGTGAAATCCTCATCGGCGGCAAAGTTGCCGGCAGCGGGACCGCCGGCGCTGATCGCAAGCACATCCGAGCCGCAGTTCGATGTGCAGCCGGCTTCGGGTGTAGTGGCCGAAGCAGTGTTGGAGGCTGCCGAAGCACCAACCGAGTCAGTGGCTTCGACGATGTAGTAGTAGGTTGTGGCGGCTGCCAGGCCCTTATCCGAATAGGTTGTGCCGGTTATGGAGGCTATCTGGCTTGCACTGGAGAGAGTAAACTCGGCAGTGGTGCCACGATAAAGGTTGTAACTGACTGCGCACCCGGTTGCTGCAGTGCTCGCGCCCCACGTCAGGTTAATCTGGCCGGAAGCGTTGGCGCTTGCAGTCAGTGTTCCAGGCGTGCCCGGAGCAGCGCTGCAGGCAGTATTGATGACCGTGAGGCTCGCAGAGTTGCTGGTGACCGATCCAGCGGCATCAGTGACGGTGACGTTGAATTGTGCACCGTTGTCGCTCGCCGTGGTTGCCGGTGTCGTGTAGCTGGACGACGTCGCGCCCGCAATGGCGCTTCCGTTCTTCGACCATTGGTAGCTCAGGGTTCCACTGCCGCTGGCAGTGACATTGAACGTGGCCGTCTGCCCCACAGTCACCGTCTGGCTGGTAGGCTGCGCGGTGATGGTGGGCACCGATCCCGAACCGGAGCCCGTACCCGACACGCACAGGGTCGCGCCGGGGTAGTTAACTGTGACCTGGTAGGCCGAGGTACCGTCGAAATTCACGACCGCGCTCTTGGTGGAGTCATCCGGATCGACGGTAGAGGTCCACGTACTCCAGACTCCAGGAAAAGCACAGCTAGCGTTGCTGACGCCGCTGATGCCCAGCGCCTCTGACTGCGTGGGCAAGCGCATGCTGATACTCGCGCAGTAGTTTTGCGCGTCGACTCCGGTGAACTGCGAACCGGGCGTCGTATCCGTTTGCACAGTGCGTGTCCATGTAAGGCCGCTCTGGTTATCGGTCACCAGAGAGGAGTTCGTGGAATTGACTGTGTAGCGCTCGCTCGCACCGCCGCATTGGGCGACGTTGTACACCTGGAACTCATACAGAGAGTATCCGTATTGGGTTGCGCGCTGAGTCCCCTGCATGCGGATATAGCGTCCACTGACTGTTGGGAAGTTAAGAGTTTCCGTTCCGCCAACTCCCGCCTTGTTGGTCGTGGCCGTCTGCCATTGCGGGTTGGTGGAGGGATCCTGGCTGGTATAGAGGATCTGATACTGGGTGGCGAAGGCGTTCTCCCAGTTGATGATGACCGTGTTGAAGGACTGCACCGAACCAAGGTCAACCTGCAGCCACGAAGGATCGACTCCCGCGACCGGAGGCGTAGGCGGAGCACCCGCTGTTGCCGAACCCCAGCGCGTGGCGAGATTACCGTCGACCGCATTCTCCGGCCCTAGACACCCTGTACCGGTGAACGGCGGAGTTGTCTTTCCGTCGTTGCACGCGTTCTGGGTGCTGCTAGAGGTTGCAGTCTTGTCGAGAGCCAGATTGACTCCGGGAGGCGCGAGCGTGATCTGCGCGGCACCGCTTGTCGCGGCCGCGTTGGCGGCGTTGTTTACCGTCACTGTGTAGGCGCCCACATTCGCCGAAGTCACCGCCGGAATCGTGTACGTGATGGTGTTCGAAAGCTGCGTGCCGCTCGTGAGGATGATGGCCTTACCACCCGCAGGCGTGAACTGCCATTGATAGGTGTACGGCGCGGAGCCGGCGACTACCGCAGTAAGTTGAACCGGTTCGTTGACCGGCACAATGCTGCCGGCAGGCTGTGTGGTAAACGAGACGGGGGTTGGCGCGTTGACCGTGATCAATGCGGTCGAGGA
>JAFAKX010000012.1 GCA_019234945.1 Silvibacterium sp. | reverse complement strand
TAACCAACATCATCCTGGATCGGCCAGCCGAAGCACGCGAGAGGCTGAAGGGCTACCTGGAGCAGGGCCAGGAGGCGCTCAACGAGGGACGGGAAGCGGTGCACGGGATGCGCTCGTCGACCGTCATCCAAAACGATCTCGCGTGCGCGCTTGTCACGGTCGGAGAAACGCTTGCAGCCGAGCAAAATAGCCAGAGCCCCGTGGACTTTCGGGTGGTGGTGGAAGGCGAGTCGCGAGATTTGCACCCGATCCTGAGGGACGAGGTGTACCGCATCGCCCGCGAAGCCACGATCAATGCCTTCCGGCACTCCGGCGCGGGGCGGATTAAAGTCGAAATCTCCTACGACAGAAAACAGCTTCGAGTGCGCGTCCAGGACAACGGAAAAGGCATCGACACGCACTTTCTGGATGGCGGCGGCCGTGAAGGACACTTTGGTATGCCAGGCATGCAGGAGCGCGCCAAACTTGCCGGGGGGAAGTTGACTGTCAGGAGTAAACTCGATTCCGGTACGGAGGTCGAGCTGACGATTCCTGCCTCGATTGCATACGCCAAATTGTCTGCTCCACGTCAATCGGTTTCTTGAGAAGGAGGAGGGCACCATAACGTGGTGTGACCTTTCCCATATTGACGAACGCCACAAGTTCTAATAAAACGGAGATTGTCTCCGAATTACGGGGTAAGACGACCGGAGATTGTCTCCAGTTGCGAATTTTTTGGGTGGCTAAGAAGAGTTCAAAACCGGCCGAACGTAAGCCGCGTACCGACGCGCAGCGCAATCGCGAGCGCATTCTGGGGGTAGCAAAGGATGCGTTCACACGCTACGGTGCCAACGCCAGCCTCGACGATATTGCAAAAGAAGCAGGCGTGGGAGCCGGAACGCTATATCGCCACTTTCCGAACCGCGATGCCTTGATCGAGGCAGTCTATCGGACTGAAGTTGAGAAGCTGGCCGCAGCCCAGCGGAAGTTCGCGGAGACCATGCCTCCGATCGAGGCGTTGCGGACTTGGATGCTCTTGTTCGTTGATTACATCGCGGCAAAGCACATCATTGCGCCTGCACTGAATACGATCGTCGGCGGCGCCGCGAAGCTGTATGAAGGTTCCCGCACTCAGATCCAGGGAGCGATTGAAGCGCTGGTGAAACGCGCCGTCAAGAGCGGCGATATACGCAAGGACCTCGACCCGATGGACCTGCTTCGCGCGCTCGTCGGCGTGTCCAACGTGGCTTCCACTCCCGGCTGGCCGCAAAGCGCGAGGCGGCTGGTGGATATTCTCATCAGCGGTTCACGGCCAGCCAAATAGGAGACCCAAAAAACCAAGCCATTCGAGTTGTTTCGTGGCTTACTTCAATCAAGCACACCTAGAGCCATCCTTCCGGATGGCGCGCCCCGCTTGTCAACCCTGCTCTCTGCGAATACTGGGTCCAAGCCCCTCATTTCAAACCACGAATGGGCCGCCGCCAACCTGGCCGAACATTTCCCTCAAACCGATAAAATAGAAATAGAAACTCCTCAGGCCCGCTCCGGCGGGCTTTTTTGCTGACGAATTCCGGGCAAAGGAGGCTCCGCGCACTTCGCAACGCGCCTCGCCGCTACAGCAAATCCTGAGATGCTGTATCCCGAAACCGCAATACCCAAGTTGACGCGACCATCAGGGAGCGGCAACCTTGAACAACACTCAAAAGGGCACACCTTCTCAGGATTTGCTTTAACTCTCGGCCCAACAATGGATTACACGCTGTCCAATGAAATGAATGGCTTACAGCCGAACAGCATTTTCAGTCCCATAACTCCCATCAGGAGAATGGCTTACAAGCTACGTCCAATGGAATGAATGGCTTACAGAAAGATTTGGGTTTTGTGCCCGTAACCCACGTCAAAAGAATGAATTACAGCTCGTGCTTTGGAATGAATGGGTTACGAAATAAGCATCGCAACACTAGCCAGATGAATGGCTTACGGAAAACACCCAAAGACTCGGGGGGAGGGTACTCCTTACAACCTCCCGGCCTGCATCTCCCGGCTTACCCGCTCCACTTCGGAGAAAACCCGCAGCAGATTCCCGCCAAGAATCTTCCGGCAATCTTCCGGAGAGTACCCGCGCGCCAGCAGCGCCTCAGTAATCTTCGGCAGGTCGGCCGCCGAGTCGATGCCCTCGGGAAGCTGCCCGCTCACCCCATCGAAGTCCGACCCGAGCCCGACATGGTCCACCCCCGCCACCTTGGCAATGTGGTCGATGTGATCGATCAGCGCGCTGAGGGGTGGCCGGGGGATCCGGTCGGCATACTGCCGCTGTAGTTTTTCGATGTCACCGTAGGTCACCTGCTTGCCCTCGGCTTTGAACTTCACCTTCAGCTCTTCGGTCGCCTTCTCAACTTCAGGCTGCTGCGCGATCGACGCATCGCGGTATGCCTGACTAATGAAAGCCGAGTAGTAGTTGACCTGCACAACTCCACCGTTCTTGGCCACGGCCCTGAGCATGTCATCTGTCATGTTGCGCGGAGCATTGCAGATCGCCCGCGCCGACGAATGCGAGGCGATCACTGGAGCCTTGGTGGTCTTAATGGCCGCCCAGAACGTATCGTCGGCGACGTGGGAGATATCGACCATCATGCCCAGCCGGTTCATCTCCAGCACGACCTGCCTGCCGAAGTCGGTCAGCCCGTCAGGATTGTGCGGCACACCGGGCTTGGCCTCGTCACCCGAGGAGTTGGCCCAGTCGAGGGAGTTCGACCACGTCAGCGTCATGTACCGGACGCCCAGCCGGTAGTAGTCGCGCAGCAGTCCGAGCGAGTCGTCGATGGAGTGGCCGCCCTCGATGCCCATCAGCGACGCCAGCTTGTGCTCCCGGTGCGCGGCCTCGATGTCGGCGGGCGAGAACGCCATCCGCATCCGGTCGGGGTGCCGGGCCGCCTGCTGGTACACCGCATCGATCAGCTCCAGGGTACGCCGGGCGTAGTGCCCCTTGTACAACTCCGGCTCAACCCAGATGGAAAAAAACTCCGCGCCAAGGTTGCCCTTCTGCGCTGAATCGAAGTTCAGGTTGCCGCCGTTCAGCGGGTCGGCCAAGTCATAGTTCTCGTCGAGCAGCCGCTGCGTGGTATCGGCATGCGTGTCGATCACGATAGCGGATTGGTGGACTTCTTCGGCGGTCTTGCGATTGCCGTTCTGAGCAGCCAGGGGCAGAGTAGTGGCCAGGACCACAGCGCATACAGTTTTCATGAGTGTGGTGGGATTGTAGCAGCCTCAACCACATACACCAACACTCCTGGTGGGAAAGCTGCCTGTCGGCGACTACTCAGTCTTCTCCTTCCAATCGTAGACGGGAGTGATGGTGGCCAATGGCTCCTCGCGTCGTTTGAAGCTCGCGCGCAGGAAGTCGCGGTTCATTCTCGCGATGACTTCCAGCGGAATCGACTTCGGACAGACGCCCGTGCATTCGCCGATGTTCGTGCAGTTGCCGAATCCTTCCTCGTTCATCTGGGCGACCATGGCCAGAGCCCGCCTGTTTGCCTCGACCTTGCCCTGCGGCAGAACGCTCAGGTGAGCGACCTTCGCCCCGGTAAACAGCGCCGCCGCTGCGTTTGGACAGGCCGCTACACATGCACCGCAGCCAATACAAGCAGCCGCATCCATGGCGCGATCGGCCACCTCCTTGCCGACGGGGATGCCATTGGCCTCAGGCGCATTGCCCGTCGAAACCGAGACATACCCACCAGCAGCGATGATTCGGTCAAAGGCGCGCCGATCGACGACCAGGTCCTTTATCAGTGGGAACGAATATGCTCGCCAGGGTTCGATGAGTAGCTCCTCGCCATCCTTGAAGTGGCGCATCGTGAGCTGGCACACCGTGGTCGCACGCTCGGGGCCGTGCGCCACGCCATTGATCATGAACCCGCACGACCCGCAGATGCCTTCCCGGCAGTCGTGCTCGAACGCGACTGGCTCCTCGCCGCGCGCGCTCAGCGATTCATTCAGCACGTCGAGGCATTCGAGCATGGACATGTCGGGATTCACGTTGTCCATCGGGTACGTGACAAACGCGCCCTTCTCCCCGGGACTCTTCTGCCGCCAGACTTTGAGTGTGAGTTTCATTTACTTGTAGCTCCTCTGGCTCGGGTGGACATAGTGGAACTCAAGAGGTTCTTTGAAGAGCTCAGGAGAATTGCCCTGCCCGCGCCAGCCCCACGCCGCAACATAGGAATAATGCTCGTCGTCGCGCTGGGCCTCGCCGTCCGGGGTCTGATATTCCTCACGAAAGTGTCCGCCGCAAGATTCGTTGCGCTGAAGGGCATCGATGCACATCAGTTCGCCCAACTCGAAGAAATCCGCAACCCGCCCGGCCTTCTCGAGGCTCTGATTGATGTCGTTATCACTGCCCGGGACATTGACGTTTTGCCAATATTCCTCGCGTAGTGCGCGAATTTGTCCGATTGCAGTCTTGAGGCTCTCGGCGTTGCGAGACATCCCGCAGTAATCCCACATGATCTTGCCGAGTTCACGGTGGAACGAGTCAACCGTACGCTTTCCTTTGATGGAAAGCAGCTTGTCGGTTATCTGCTGCACACATGAGATAGCCGCTTGAGCTTCAGGATGGCTCGCGTCCACCTTCGGGAATTTGTTGCTGGCGATGTAGTTTCCAACAGTGTAGGGAATAACGAAATATCCGTCGGAGAGGCCCTGCATCAGCGCGCTCGCACCCAGGCGGTTGGCTCCATGGTCGGAAAAGTTCGCCTCCCCTATCACAAACAGTCCCGGTATCGTGCTCTGGAGCAGATAGTCGACCCAGAGCCCGCCCATGGTGTAGTGAATCGCTGGATAGATGCGCATCGGCACCTTGTAGGGATCTTCATCGGTGATTCGCTGATACATGTCGAAAAGATTGCCGTAGCGCTCTTCGATAACATGTCGCCCGAGCCGCGCGATGGCGTCAGAGAAATCGAGGTACACGCCGAGTCCTGTTTCACCAACTCCGCGCCCCTCGTCGCAGACAGCCTTGGCATTGCGCGAAGCTACGTCTCGAGGCACAAGGTTGCCGAAGCTGGGATAGCGGCGCTCGAGATAATAGTCGCGCTCCGCCTCAGGAATCTCATTCGGCGGGCGTTTGTCGCCCTTCTTCAGCGGAACCCAGATGCGTCCATCGTTCCGCAGCGATTCACTCATCAGTGTGAGCTTCGACTGATAGTCACCTGAGACGGGGATACAGGTGGGATGAATCTGCGTGAAGCATGGATTCGCGAAGAGCGCTCCGCGCTTGTGGGCGCGCCAGATCGCCGTCGCGTTCGAGCCCTTCGCGTTAGTCGATAGATAGTAGACGTTCCCGTAACCGCCCGTGCCGAGAATGACAGCATCCGCAAAATGTGTCTCAATTTCGCCGGTGACGAGATGACGCGTAATGATTCCCCGGGCTTTGCCATCGATGACGATCAGGTCGAGCATCTCGGTACGCGGATACATAGCCACCGTTCCGGCCCGAACCTGCCGTTCGAGTGCCTGGTAAGCGCCAAGAAGCAACTGCTGGCCTGTTTGTCCGCGGGCGTAGAAGGTGCGGGAAACCTGCGCTCCGCCGAACGAGCGGTTGGTCAGCGCGCCTCCGTACTCGCGCGCAAACGGGACGCCCTGCGCGACGCACTGATCGATAATGTGGACGCTGATCTCAGCGAGCCTGTAGACGTTCGCCTCGCGCGCGCGAAAATCGCCACCCTTTACCGTGTCGTAGAAAAGCCGGTACACGCTGTCGCCGTCGTTCTGATAATTCTTCGCAGCATTGATGCCACCCTGCGCTGCAATGGAGTGGGCGCGGCGCGGCGAATCCTGGAAGCAGAAGCACTTGACGTTGTAGCCGAGTTCGCCGAGGGTTGCGGCGGCCGAGGCGCCAGCCAGCCCTGAGCCCACGACGATGAGCGTATGCTTGCGTTTGTTGGCGGGATTGACAAGCTTCAGGTCGAAGCGAGTCTTCTCCCACGCCTTCTCAATCGGACCGGAAGGTATTTTCGAATCGATTGTCATCTATTTCACGAGCCCCAGTAGAACACTGATCGGGATGGAGATGTATCCAAGAACGATAACGGCTGCAATCCACATGGCCGCCTGCTTGAGCAGAGGCATGTACCGCGGATGGTTAACGCCAACGGATTGAAACATGCTCCAGATACCATGGCGGAGATGCAGTCCAAGCAGGCACACGGCCAAGATGTACCACGCCGATACCCACCAGACCTGAAAACCGGAGACAACGTTGTGGTAGACGTCGCCCTCGATGAATGCCGCTCCCGGCACGATCATTCCCGCGGTGAGATGCAGGAGATGAAAGATAACGAACGCCAGCACTATGGGTCCGGACCAATACATCGTGCGCGACGCATACGAGGAGTTGATGGCATCGCGGCGTGAGTAACCGATGGGCCTCGCTGCTTTATTGCGCAGCGCCAACTGCACCGTAGCGATGATGTGGAGGACCACTGCACTGAGAAGCACAATACGTTCGGCCCAGAGGATCTCCCCTAGATTGTGCAGAAAGCGTCCGTAAGAATTGATCCTCTCTGGACCTTGAAATATCTGCAGATTGCCGAGCATGTGCCCGATCACGAAGATGAAAAGAATCGCGCCGGTCACCGCCATGACAATTTTCTTGCCTGTATTGGAATACCAGAAGGCTGCGGCGCGGCTCTGGCGCAGGTTGACCGCGGTTGTACTCATCGGATTATTCCAGCCTTTTGAAAATAGATTGGGAGCATAAACGAGCCTTGATTTTCGCTGCGTTGGCGCACGTGGCATCCGCCCCACCGGCCGATTCCGGCGATCTGAGCAATTTCACTCAGCGAAATTGGACCTTGGCGGCGTGAAACCGTGCGAAATCCTGATGTTGGTTGAGACTGTGGAAGAGTCAACATCCATTATTCGTTTTGAGGGAAGCGAGCGTCAAGGAAGCCGTCATATAGGTTGAAAGTTACGTATATAAAAGTGCCCACAGACAGAATGCCGCCGTTATATCAGAGGCTGATACTTAAGTGCGAATGCATAGCAGCGATAAGCGCGCGCAGGGCTCGTCCGCGGTGGCTGAGGCACAGCTTTGTGGCGAGATCAATCTCGGCCATCGTCCTGCCAAGTTCGGGTAAATAGAAAAGGGGATCGTAACCGAATCCGCCGTCGCCTCGGGGAGCAGTGAGTATTTCGCCTTCCACCGTGCCTTCGGCGGTGAGCAGGCACTTTCCGTCACGCGCGACTGCGAGGACACAGCAATACCGAGCGCTCCGGCGATTCGTCGGTATCCCTGTGAGACGGGCCAGCAGGTAGAGATTGTTGCGCTGGTCTGTGCCTCCGGCAGAATCCGTCATGAAGCTAGCGTCAGCGGCGTACCGAGCGGACCGGACTCCGGGTTTGCCACCAAGCGCGTCGACCTCGATGCCGGAGTCGTCCGCAACAACGATCTCGCCGAGCAGAAATCGGCTGTAGTAGATTGCCTTCGCGCGGGCATTGGTTTCGAAGGTCGGCTCGTCTTCGGGGGGAGGTGGAATTGCCTCGAGGTTCGGCAGAGGCAAAACGTTTACGTCGTTTTCGCCTGCGGCTGCGGCAAAGTCCCGGAGCTTGCCTGCATTGCTGGTCGCAGCGTAAAGCGTGATCATGCGACGGATTTGCCCCTAGGTGCGCTCTTGCGGCGTTTCATGGCGGATGATGGACTCTCAAGCGAATGGGGTAGATCGAACTGCAGGGGACAGTCTCCGCATCTTGGCACGCGGCCACAATGTTCCTTGCCGACCTGAACGATGAGAGCATGAAACTCGTTGTAATGCTGCGTGCGCGCCCGAGGAGGGTCGTTCCCAAAAGCCGACTCGGCGAGTTCCTGAATCTGCGTATATTTCGATTCGGCGGAGAGTAAATGGTGGCGCGTCACGACACGTCGTAGATATTCATCTACAACCAGCGCGGGCTGATTAAGAGCGTATAGCATGATCGCATCAGCCGTCTCTGGACCAACTCCGGGCAGCGCAAGCAAGCGCTCCCGCGCAACTTTCGGCGATTCCCCTGCAAGCTTTTCCAAGGAGCCTTCATAGGAGCGGTCGAGGAACGCAATGAACGCTTTGATCGCCGCCGCCTTTCGATTCATATAACCTGACGGTCGGATATGCGTGCGTAGCTCCGCTTCTGAAATCTGCCGCAAACCCTCCAGTGTAAGCAGCCCATGTGTCTCGAGGTTCCGCAGAGATCGATGAACCGAGGTCCAGGCAGTGTTCTGGGTGAGATACGCTCCGATAACCACTTCCAGCGGCGACTTTGCCGGCCACCATTGCTGAGGGCCGTACGTCTGGAGCAGCCGTTCGTACATCGCCCGCAGGCGAAGAGCGGACCCGGCTGGAGCGGGAGGTGAGTGCAGGCTGCGCTGTCGGGAAGGCACTTTCTTCCCATCATAGCGGCTTCAGATTCCGGCTTCAGTGAGAAGCCGGAATCTGCTGCGTGGATGACTCGGAGGCAGGATTTGCCGTTTGCGGCTCCGCCGGCGCGTTCAGAGATGCAGTCTGAGGAATACCGTTAATCGAAGGCAACACGATGATGTCCACGCGGCGGTTCTGGCCCCGTCCTTCGGCAGTGTCGTTCGGGGCCACTGGATGGTACTCGCCATATCCCGCAGCCGAGAGGCGGCGCGGCTCAAAGTGGAAGTGCTCGATAAAGAGCCGGGCCATGCGCGTTGCGCGTCCAGAGGAAAGTTCCCAGTTTGAGGAGAACTCACTGGTATGAATTGGGATGTTATCCGTGTGCCCCTCAATACGTATGTCATAAGGCGCCGGACGAAGCAAGGAAACGATCGAATCGATGCTCCCGATCGATCCGGGATGAGGTATCGTCGAGCCGCTGTCGTAGAATCCCGCCTCGCGCAGCGAAATCACCAGGCCCTCGCGGCCGATATGCAGCGCAACAACATGCTCGGCAATCTGATTTGAGAGGCGGGCCTGAAGTTCCCGGTGCATGCGTTCGAAGTCGGCCCTTACCGTTGTCGAAGGTGCAGCGGACAATGCGTCTCCGAGCACAATGTTGACGGGAGTAACCGGCGTATCGGGCGAGGTCGCGGCGGAGTGCTCGCTACCGGTGGGCTCAAAGAGCCCAAGGACCTTGAACGCCTGGTTGATTGCCTGAGCTACCTGGGCCTGCTTCCTGGTGTCCGCCTTCGAGGTGGCATAGAGGACGACAAAGAACGCAAACATCAGGGTGATGAAGTCGGCATAGGAAACCAGCCAGCGCTCATGATTGACGTGAGGCTTTTGGTTGTGCCGCTTCATGCTACCCCTTTTTTCACTTCGACCGGGCCATTTTCTTTCTCGCGCGGCTCGGCCAGAAAGCTCTCGAGCTTGACTTCGATCATGCGCGGGTTCATTCCCTCCACAATCGAGATCACACCTTCGAGGGCCATCTGCTTCAACACCTGCTCTTCGCGAATGCGGAGCCGAAGCTTCCCCGCGACCGGCAGGAAAAGGATGTTCGCGGCGCCCACGCCATAGATGGTCGCCACAAACGCCACCGCAATCCCGCGCCCGACCTCGTCCATGTGGTCAAGGCGCTGCATGACCTGGATGAGCCCCATTACCGCCCCGATGATGCCAATCGTCGGTGAAAACCCACCGGCGGACTCAAACACTGCTGGCAGTTTTTCCTCAAGCTCGAACTGATTTTCAATCTGCAGCTCCATGATCTTGCGCAGTTCGGCAGGCTCAGTTCCATCCACCGCAAGCATGATCGCCTGTTTTAGAAATGGATCCTGAATGGAATTGAGATCCTGATCCAGCGAGACAATACCGCTGCGCCGGGCCTTGTTGGCAAAGCCAATCAGCTGCCCGATGGCGGCTTCCGCCCCGGCATCCCGATGGAAAAACGCGCGAAACAACCGCTTCCCCGCTGCGGCAACTACGTTCAGCGGATACTGCAGCATGACTGCGCCAATGGTACCGCCGAAGACGATCATGGCCGCGGTAGGTTGGAGTATCTGGCCTACGTGTCCGCCTTCGAGCAGCAGACCTGCAAGAATGCCTCCCAAGGCAAGTAGCGTTCCGACTAGACTGCTGATATCCATGCGCTCGGTCCTGTGCCCTTCGTGCTGAATTGCGCGAAAGCGCTTAGTCCTGCATCGTGCGCCTGTGCGCGGCGTAGTTAATCCCGAGTTCGATCTCTTCGTGAGCCGCGCAGCTTTTGTCGGCCGACAGGGCACGCAGCGCGGCCCGGGACGCGAGAATGCCCCCGGGACAGCGTTCCGCTTCCTCTCCCATCATCCGAGCGCGAAATGCAACAGCAAGATCGATGACCCGCGCGGGGCTTTCGCGAACTACAACCTTTTCTCCATTCAGAAAAGTCAGCGTCGTATCTGGCGCCGATTCGGCGTACTGAATGAGGTCGCTGTTCACGACCAATGGAGAGCCGTTGAGGCGCGTAAGTTCGATCATCTGGGCGTCCGCCTTTGATTCTCTTATCGGCGACGTCATGAAATTGTTGATCGGCGCTCCGGGACCGAAGACTTGAAGGTGCTTTGGGAAGAGTGTGTGCACGTGAATTGCCAAATTCGGCACTGCGGATAAAGAGGTGCGCTACCCCGCCGATGAACGGGTTGTGTTAGACGGTTCCTTCCGCGAGGCGACCCGGTCTTAGGCATTGCGCCTTGGTTCCGGTATGGCGCCTGAAGCAGGAACTCATCGATCCTCACCAACTTGCAGAACGGAGTAAACCACAATGTCTTTGGGTGTCCTGAACAATATCTCGGCAATTTACGCGGAGAACAACCTGAACGCGACGCAGGCCAGCCTGCAAACCACGCTTCAGCAGCTGTCTTCCGGCTCGCGCATTAACTCAGGCGCTGATGACGCCGCCGGCCTTTCGCTTGCAAACGGTCTGCAGGCGAACTCGGCTGCGCTGACACAATCGGCCACGAATGCCAGTGAGGGTGTCGGTCTTCTGCAGGTTTCCGACGGCGCGCTCTCCCAGGTGACGAACCTGCTGAACCGCGCAGTCACGCTGGCTACCGAGGCGTCGAACGGCACGTTGAACAACAACCAGCTTTCGGCTGCCAATGCCGAATATCAGTCCATTCTCGATGAAATCAGCAATATAGGCAGCACCACAACATACAACGGCCAAGCCGTTTTCGGCCAGTCCTTCCAGATCTTCACAGGTGACGGTTCGGGCGCCGGCACCTCCACGGACACCCTGACCCTCGCGGCTCTCAGCACCGCAAAAGTAGGCGACGTGAACGGAACGCTGGCGTATGCGGCCGGGGCCATCACCTACACGCCGGGAACTCAACAGAGCCTGACGGGAACCAGCCTCACCTCGAACGCAAACGCCGCGACGGCTCTGACCGACGTCTACACCGCAATCCAGGATGTTGCAGCGCAGCGCGGCTATGTAGGCTCGCAGATCAACACGCTCAATGCGGTCAGCAACGTAGAGGGAACAGAGCAGACGAACGTGACCTCGGCGGAAAACTCGGTCCTGGCCACCGATTATGCCTCGGCAACCTCGAACCTTTCGAAGTTCGAGATCCTGAGCCAGACCGGCATCAGCGCTCTGGCCCAGGCAAACAGCGTGCAGCAGGAAGTTCTCAAGCTTCTGCAGTAATTCGGCAGCGGTCCCTTGAGCGGGGAGTTCCAACTCCCCGCATTTTTGTTGTTGCAGATTTCTTATTGAGACGTCGCCGCCGGCACACGGGTACACGGTTCCCTGCAGGCGTCAAGTTTACCGGGCGGAGTGACGATAAGCACGATATGGGTACCGTAGGGATATCGTTCGGGTCGCCGACAAGCGGCCAGGGTTTCGATGTGACCAACACCGTCAATCGAATGGTCACCAACCTCCAGGTTGTCGAGACGCCGTGGAAGACACAACTCAGCAGCCTGCAATCAGAGGACACGGTTCTGACCTCGATTGGCACGGATCTGAACTCCCTTTCAACGGCTCTTCAGTCATTGACGGATTTCCAGGGTGTGCTCTCCGAGAAGCAGGGATCGAGTTCCGATACTTCGGTCCTGCAACTGACCGGGGCCTCCTCGAGCGCCGTCGCGGGCAGCCACACTGTCACCGTCACCAGCCTGGCGCAGACTTCCTCGCTGCACACGAACGCAATCGCCGCGAGCGACACCCTGAGCGGCACGCTGAGTATTGCGGTGGGCAGCGGTTCGGCGCAGACCATCACCATCGATTCCACCAACAACACACTCTCGACGCTGGCGAACGCGATCAACTCGGGCAACTATGGAGTGACAGCGAACGTCATCACCACATCTTCTGGCGAGATGCTGTCGCTGGTCAGTCAAACCAGCGGGTCGGCGGGCAACATCACCATCGGCGGCAGCCTTCAGGATGCCACGACCTCGGCGGCAATCGCCTTTACGCAGGGCCAAGCGGGGCAGGACGCACAGCTGACGGTGGACGGTTTGGCCATCACCAGCGCGTCGAACACGGTGACGAATGCCATTCAGGGCGTAACCATCCAGTTGCTCAGCGCTGCGCCTTCGACCAGCGTTCAGGTGGAGGTCACCAACAACAACAGCGATGTGGAGACAGCCGTGGGCAACCTCGTTACGGCCTACAACAAGGTGATCGGTGACCTGAACGCGCAGGAGAGCAACAGCAGTTCGGGAGCCGCCGAGCCGCTGTTCGGCAATCCTGTGGTGGCGACGATCCAGGAGAGCTTACAGTCGGCCATGGCCTTTCTTCAGTCCGGGAACGGTATCTCCTCGATTACGCAGCTGGGTTTGACGACTAACAACGACGGCACGCTGAGCCTGGACACGGACACACTGCAGAATGCGCTGAACAGCAATTACCAGTCTGTGGTGAACTTCTTCCAGCCGAGCGGCACAGCAACATCGTTCGGAGCGAACCTGAGCAGTGCGCTTAATAACATGGGGAACAGCGCGTCTTTCGGAGCGGTGCATCTGGCACTGCAGCAGAATTCGTCCGTGGAGTCATCGCTCAGCACGAGCATCAACAATGAGGAAACGCTGATCAGCAAGGAGAAGGCGCAACTGACGACGGAACTGAACGAGGCAAATTTCACGTTGCAGCAGATTCCCTCTGCGCTTCAGCAGGTGAATGAAATCTATAGCGCGATTACCGGTTTTAACCAGCATCCTCAGGGATAGGTTTCCGCAAATGAATTATCAGCAGCAGGCCATCGCCGGGATGAACCCGGTGGAGTTGATTGTCGCGCTCTATGACGGCATGGTGCGCTTCCTGTACCGGGCCATCGAGGCGATTGAGGCGGGGAATGTGCGTGAGCGGCGCATCGCCATCAAGCGGACGCTCGACATTCTGATGCATTTGCAGTCGCGGCTGAGGATGGATGTGGGAGGGTCGTCGGCCAAGTCGCTCTCGGAGTTTTACGCGGCGATTTTTGCGTTGTGCCTGGAGGGGTCCCGGCTGGCCTCCCCGGAGCGGCTGAAAGAGGCGATTGCCTGCGTCCGGGATGTGCGGGAGGCATGGTCCATCGTCTCAAAGGATCCGGAGGTGATTCGTTTTCTGGCAAAGGAGCAGGGGAAGCACGAGGTCCGGGTGACCACCCCTCCGCCTCCGGTTTCCATTTCAGAGGAGGCCGCCTCAAGCTGGACGGCATGACCCCCTCCCCCTCCCCCCG
>JAFAKX010000115.1 GCA_019234945.1 Silvibacterium sp. | reverse complement strand
TCCCAAGCTTCGTAATGTTCTTCCGAATATCGTTCCGCACGTCCGTCTCCTTTCGCTCCGGCAGTTAACATTGAGCCCCTATTTCGCCATGGTGATCATAGGCGGCTTCGAAGAAACGGGACACTGGCAGAAGTTACAGTTTCGTAGTCATCCCCCGCCGCGTCCAGCGAGAGCTCCCTGTCCCAAGACACATAATCGTCATCAGCCCCAGCAGCATTCATTCCACGGCATTCCTTCGTGCCAAGAATCGACCAGCGCCGCCAAGAACCGACATAGGTCTCTTCCGCCGTGCGCCTCCAATCGCATGAAAGCAAAACGCAACGAGGTCGCACATGAAGAAATTCGAAACCATCATCATCGGAGCAGGGCAGGCCGGTCTTTCCGTCAGCTACCATCTCAAAGCCGAAGGCCGTGAGCACATCGTTCTCGAACAGGCGGCGGACGTAGCCAACGCATGGCGCAACCACCGCTGGGATTCCTTCACCCTCAACACGCCGAACTGGCAATCTCAGCTCAAAGACGGAGGCCTGCCCGGAAAAGATCCCGACGCATTCCTCAGCCGTGACCAACTCGTTAACTATTTCGAGAACTACGTCCGCATGCATCAGCTCCCGATCTGGTACGGTGCGCGGGTCCGTACGGTGAAAAACGGCAGGGACGGCTACATCGTTACCACCACCGCAGGCACCTTTCACGCGAAGAATGTCGTCGTCGCAACCGGGCTCTATCAGAAACCCCGCATTCCTCGATTCACAGGCGCTCTGTCTCCAGAAATCCGGCGGTTGCACTCAGACTCTTACCGCAATCCCGGCTCTCTCGCTTCCGGCGCAGTGCTCGTTGTAGGCAGCGCGCAATCAGGCGCGCAGATTGCCGAAGAGCTCTATCAAAGTGGCCGAAAAGTCTACCTCAGCGTCAGCCGGTCCGGACGCGTCCCGCGCCGCTATCGCGGGAAAGACATCAACCGGTGGAGCAACCTTCTCGGTCTCTACGACCGCACTGTGGATCAGCTGAGCTCTCCGCGTGAAAAATTTGGTGGCAAGCCCCACATCAGCGGCGCACAAAAGGAGGACACACCCTCAACCTTCACCAGTTCGCCGCCGATGGCGTTACTCTGCTCGGCCGCGTAATCGATCTTGACGGTGTCACCGTAAAATTCGCGCGGGACTTGAACACCAACCTCGCGGCAGCCGACCAGTTCGAAGCGAATCTCACAGCCAAAATCGACATCTATATGGATAGGCACGGCCTGACAGACCCGGCCGAAACACTTCCGCAACTCACCGCAGGATTCAATCAGCCGGAAATGGACGACCTCAACCTAAACGAAGCCAACATCAACACCGTCATCTGGGCAACCGGTTATTCATTCGACTTCAGGATGGTGCATCTACCCATCCTTGATGCCGATGGATACCCAGTTCAGCAGCGTGGTGTGACCAGCTATCCAGGCCTCTACTTCATCGGTCTGCCATGGCTGCACAATGCCAAATCAGGTCTGCTTTTCGGCGTATCCGAGGATGCCGCTCACATAGCATCACACATCATTCAGCGTGAACAGTCTGAGTTCCCTTACTGGAGCGCGCCTGTACAACCGGAGGTGGCCTATGAATCTTGAAGGAAAAGTCGCACTTATCACAGGAGGTACTGCCGGCATCGGAGAGGCCACCGTCCGCCGCATTGCCGGCCTCGGAGCAGGAATCGTGTTTGTTGGCCGCGATGAAAACGACGGTCTCCGCATCGAGTCAGAACTTCTGCGCGAAGGAGCAGCGGCCGTCTTCCTTAAAGCCGACCTCAGCGACCCTGATGAAGTGCGCAGAATCGTTCCAGCAACCGTGAATATCTTCGGGCGTCTCGACTTCGCCTTCAACAACGCCGGAATCTCAGGCGAGAACGGCCTCATCGCCGATCAGACAGACGCAAATTTCGACGAGGTCTTCTCCGTCAATGTGAAAGGGCTTTTCATCGCCATGCAGCAGGAGATTCGTCAGATGCTCCGTCAGGGCGGAGGCGGGTCCATCGTCAACATGGCATCTGTGGGTGGATCTCTGGCCACTCCCGGAGCGTCCATTTATGTTGCTAGCAAGCACGCGGTTATCGGACTCACGAAATCGGCAGCCGTCGAATATGGTCGCTTCGGTATCCGAGTGAACGCTGTCAGTCCGGGTGCCATCCGGACCGATATGTTGCGACAGGTCTTCGGAGATGACTCTGTGCTCGATCAGATGGCCGACGCGCATCCCGTCCACCGTCTCGGCTTGCCCGAAGATGTCGCCGATGCCGTCAGTTGGCTCTTCTCCGATTCCTCCTCCTATTACACCGGCCAGTCGCTCGTTCTCGACGGAGGTCTGACGGCACAGCGCCCATTCACGCGAGCCGCGGTTCTGCCTTCTCACGAGCAAGTGCAAGAGGAATCGCACGACGAATTGTCGGAAGTGACGGCGGGCAGATGAAGCCTTAAGTACTCTGCGGGTGTTTCGCCGCTTGATCCCACCCGGACAATTGCGTTCCGTTTAATCGCGTTACGAATCGCGCAATAGCCGATGCAAGTTGATCTGGCTCATCGATCGGAACCAGGTGTCCGCTGCCGTTCACGATTTCCATGGCCGCACCTGGAATTCTTCCCAGGACTTCGCGACGGTGTTGCTCAACCGAGTCCAGGCGATCGAGTTCGCCTGCGACAACAAGCGTATGCACTGCGATATTCGGAACCTCTTTGGAAATATCTTCTAAGATCGCGGATGTCGGCCAGGCCCGCTTCGCCTAAGGCGAGCCTCGGAGGCTGTCCTCGACAATCTGTTCCAGAACGTCAGGAGCAGGGCTTCTCGCACTGAGGAACTGAACCGCCTGGAGCACCGTCTCGCGGCTGTCGTATGCGTGGATTTGCCCCTCACGCATCTCCTCGGAAAAGCGGGTCGGCGTAGGGGTCGCGGGTGCCACGAGAACGACGCCCTCGAGTCCGGCAGGCCGCCGGGACGCGAGAAGCTGAGCAACCTTGCCTCCCATCGAGTGTCCCACTAAGACAAACCTTGTGAGACCTAGAACCCGGATTAAAGACGCAGCCTCGTCCGCTAGATCCGAGATTGAATAGCCATTCTCCGGAGCATCCGACTGACCCCAGCCACGCATATCGTATGCGATACAGCGGAAAGAAGACTGGAGCCGCTCGACGACTTTGTTCCAGGTTCGGAGTGAGCCTCCCCAATAGTGCAGGAACAGAAGTGAGGGCTCTCCTGTACCTTGCTCCTCCACGTTGAGAGTCAAATTGCCGATCGTGTATTTCATCATCCCCTTGAATGTTTGCAGCTTCCCAAGACGAGCGCCCGCGAGCCGAGTTATTTTCTCGACGTCTCACTTTACAACGCTCGAATGCGGTACTCGCTCGGCGCCAAACCCACCATCCGCCGAAAGACTTTGCTGAAGTGGCTTTGATCCACGAATCCAGTGCGGGCGCTGGCTTCAATCACCGAGAGTTGTGGTTGCCGCAACAATTCTTTCGCGTGTTCTATCCGCCTGCGAAGCACATACTGGTGCGGGCTCTCGCCGGTGCTCTGCTTGAATGCACGCGCGAAGTGGTACACGTTCAGACCTGCAACCTCTGCCAGCGTGCTCAGTTCAAGGTTGTTGTCCAGATGAGCGTGGATGTACTCCACCACGCGGTTCAACCGCGAGCGCGCCAGCCCACCGCGATACGTCTCCAGCCGATTCGTCAAAGTAGAGTATCGCTGCGCTATGTGCGCCGAGAGCGCCGTAGCAATGGATTCTCCGAAGAGTGCTCCGCTCGGCAACCCCGCCGCGACGTCCGCACGCAGTGATTCCATCAGCCGCGCGATCTGCGCATCACTTAAATCCATGCGCTGCATCAGCTCCACTCTTCCACCCTTCGCAATCTCGCCAATACCACGCTCAACGAAGTCCGGCCGCATTTGCAGAATTGATGCTTCGCCCGGCAAGGGTCGGAATACTCGCGCGGCCCGGCGGAGTCCCGCGGGCAGCAGCGACACGCTTCCAGGCGCGTGTTCCCACCTGTGATCGCGCCCATCGCTCCGCCATTCGACCACAGATGGAGATCCCGTGCGCAGGATCAAAACATGCGCGGGAGTCTTCATCTCTGGAACTTCAACCACACCCGATGAAACGTAACTTTCGAAGATCAGATCGCCGCTCAGCGCAGTCTTTGAGTAAACCGGTTCGATGCTCGGCGGCTTTCCACGATCGTTGAGCTTGTCGCGTTGAAGGATCGAACTGGAGCCAGACACCGACACCCTCGAACTTCCTTGCACCCAATTCTAGACCGATGTCTCCGTTGGACCGCAACGGCACACGGTGGCACAATGGCAATCCATGAAGACGTACACATTTACCGCGGAGATATTCGCCGCCGGCCAGGGTGGCACCGGCGTGCTCTTTCCCTTCGACACGCAGGAAGCCTTCGGCACCAAAGGCAAGGTCCCCATCCACGCCACCTTCGACGGCGTTGCCTACACCGGATCGCTCATCAAGTACGGATTCCCGCAGCACACGCTGCATCTGCCCAAAGCCATCCGCGATCAGCTCGGCAAAGGCCCCGGCGACAGCGTCGAGGTCGTCGTCTGGAAGGACGCATCCGAGCGCAAACTCGACGTCCCCGAACCCCTCATGAAGCTCATGAAGAAGGAAGGCGTGCTGCCCTTCTTCGAATCGCTCAGCTACACCCATCGCAAGGAGTACTGCCGCTGGATCATTGAGGCCAAAAAGGACGAAACCCGCGCACGCCGTCTCGAAAAAGCCATCGAGATGCTCAATGCCAAAGTGAAAACCCCCGGTTAATTCCCGGGGGTTCCAGTGTTGCAGATTTTCTGCAGACTATTGCTCTCCCGCCAGCGTCCAGCGCAGACCAAACGAATACGTCGGCCGGTAGTATTCGCGCTGCACCGGATAGATCCCGCTGCCATTGTAGAATCCGAAGACCTCGTTGCTCATATTCAGAATAGAGCCGACGGCCTGCAGATTCTTATAGACCCGATAACTGCCCTGCGTGTCGAACTGGGTATGCGGGTAGAAGTAGTTGTCTCCAGACGGTCCGTGAACTCCCAAGATCGGATCGTTGATCGGACCAGTCGTGGCGTTCCATTGGTAGGTCGCAATATTCGCGTCGTTGTAGCTGATGGCCAAGCGTCCGGAAAAGCGGTTCCTGTCGTAGGTGATGTTGATATTGTAGTTATTTGGCGCAGTGCGATCGAGCGTAGGATGATCGGTTCGGCCCCCGTCGAATCCCGCCGGGAACGTGACATACGAAGTCGTGTAGGAGTAGTTCACATTCATGCCCAGGCCGCTCAGCAGGCCGGGAAGGAAAGAGAAACGCTGCTCCCATTGAAACTCAATCCCATTGATATGCGCATTCGGGCCGTTAATGGATTGCGTCAACTGATAGGTTCGGCAGTTGGGTGCTGATGGGCCTACCGTACAGAAGGATGTGCCGTCGAACCCGAGCAGGTTTGCGACCGGATAGATCGGGTTGTGTAGCTCCTTGAAGAAGTAACCACCCTGGATGATGCCAAGCTGCTGGAAATAGTGTTCGACAAGAATGTCGATGTTATCCGACAAAGTAGGCACCAGGCTGGGATTGCCCGTCGAAATAGTCGGATAGGGCGTCTGATTTGGATCGACTGTAGTGGCGGGCACCAGGTCGCCGATGTTGGGCCGGGCAAGACCGCGGCTGTAGGCGGCACGCAAATTAGTGTCTTTCTTAAACTGCCATTGCAACGCCACGCTGGGAAGGGCGTTGAAGTAGCTGGAGTTCTGCCGGTTGGGCGTCACGATGGGCGGTTCAGGGCAGGACGTGGTTGGATCTGCCGCTTTGCAGGGATCAACTGCTGTTAACTTATTCGCCAGGAAGTGAGTGCTGCCCGAATCGAAGCGGACGCCGCCCTCCAGACGTACGTTGTTGAGGTAAATCGTATCTTCGAGATAGCCGGCCGAGATCAGCTCATTGGCGTTGAAGAATGCCGATGCGTTTGTTGTATCATCTCCTACTATGTCCTGCGTGAACCCGCCCGAGTTGTTTGATACCGCGTTCAGGATCGTGTTGTACGACGAGGTAGGTCCATACGCATGGCCGTTAATCGCAAACGAGCCGTTGTAGTACGTCGGATTTGTGTAGGTGCCGAGTACGTTCGAAAGCTGGAACGGGCCGGGGGTGTTGTTGGCATTGAGGGTCGTATTGTTCTCGAACTGCGTCGAGTACGAACTGCGGAATTTCATCCCTAACGCGAAGGTGCTGGGGCGGCCCCAGGCTGTGTAGTTGTGTGCCTCATCCACCCCACCCTGGATGTTGAGTTGGGTGGCATGGTAGATTCCGTTGAAATTTTGCGTGACTGTGTAGGGTGTGGGGTCAAAGCCGTTCGTTCCGTCGGTAGCATAAAGCTTGGGCCGGAATGGGTCGCTGTTATTCTGGGCGAAAGCCACGCCCGAAACCCCTTGGAAGTAAGTTGTCGGAAAGTCCTGCCCGCCGATGTTATGCCCGCGAGACACGGCAAACTCGTAATTGATCAGATCCTTCGAGAGCGTCTGTGTGACCCCCGTCTGAAAACTGAAGACCTGCTGATCGGGCCGGCGAATATAGTGCCGATACTGCCAGTTGCCAAGGGTACAATTGCCCGCCGCCTGCTGGTCTGGTGGGCAGGTTGTATTGTCGGCAAACGTTATCGTGGAACCGCTCGCCGATACCAGGGAGCCGGCATTCGGCGTGTAGACTCGCGTCTCGCCAAAGTCATGAAAATCGGAATAGAAGCCTTTTATGTACGCGGTCAAGCTGGAATTGATCTTGTAATCCAGTCCGCTGACGAAGCCATAACGCGTGCGGTAGTACTCGTACGAACGCAGATCTTCGCTGCTAATGAAAGCGACATTCTGCCCGTTAGCTAACGTTCCGAACGTCTGGCTTGGTTCAAGGTCGTCAATACCGCGGTTGGTACGATCCCAGCTTCCCCCCAGCAGGGCTCCAAACTTCTTTTCTGGGCCGAACCGTTTGCCGATAGTTCCGTCAAAGCCTCCGCGCCAGAATCCGTTCTGCAGCGGGTTGTAGCCGCCCATCCCGTTCAGCGAGTAGGTCGGCTTGTCCTCCGCCGTTGGTGTCACCAGGTTCACCGTACCGCCGACACCGTCTGCGTCCTGATCGGAGGCGAGCGTTTTGTAAACCTCGATGCGCTCAATTCCAGCCGAGGGGATCGCGTCCATCTTCACGTTGCGCACTGTCACCTCGACGGAAGGCACATTAACACCGTTGATCGTCAGATTGGACAGGCGCGGTTCCGTTCCGCGAATCTGCACGTACTTGCCTTCGCCCTCATCCCTTTCCAGGGACACGCTGGGCAGGCGGCCGATGGCATCGGCGATGTTCGTATTGGGAAGGCTCATGATCACGCCTTCCGGCGCCACCTGAACAATTTGCGCCGACATGCGTTCGACATTAATCGCCTCCGCTTCGCCTTCGAGTCGAGGCGCAGTCACCATCACCACGTCACCCTGCTGCGCCACCTGCAGTGTCGCCGACACGTTTACTGTCTGTCCTGAAACAACTGTCACCGTAGTCTCAAAGGGCTTGAATCCCAGATACGACGCCCTTACGGTGTACTGTCCCGGAGCAACGTTCGTGAAACGAAACGTTCCCTGGTTGTCGGTCGCCACCTGCCGATCGGAAGGGTCAATCACCACCTTTGCGCTCACAAAGACCGCACCGGCAGAATCCTGAACCGTCCCGGCGATTGTGCCCGGACCCGTCTGGGCTGAGACATGCATTGCCGCGCATGCGCAGCACAATATGATCAAGAAAAACCGGTGCAGCCGATAACTAAACATACTTCGCGGACCTCCAAACAAAAGAGTTGGCTTGCTGAGCTGACTTGAACGATGAGCGCGTGGGCCTCGAACGGGCTGGGCCGTCAGGAACTAGGTTTGAAGCGAGTTCCTACATGGGTGATCTGAGAGTAGAAGGACAAGCCTTAAGCGAGACTTAAGGTTGGGCGGCATTCACGATCAATTCATTGGATATTGACCCGGTATTCGCAATGAGAAGTATCCCCGCGGCGGCCGGTTCAAATTGCCGCAATCGCTTCAATGCTTCTTGACGGTGTCGAAGGAATACCCCGCCGGGATCAATCCAAGGCACGAAAGAAGAAGACGCGCTCCCGCCACCTAGAAAACTTCGTCGAGATGCTCAGGAAGCGCGTCAAGCGGAGTCAACGCCACCAGCGTCTCCTCAACTCGCACCTGCCAGGTTTTTTTCTCCGCCCTGTAACACTTCGTTGAAGTATCCGCTGCTCGATGCGTTTATTCCTTGATACGGTCCGGCGGAAGAATCCGCCGCCCACTGAGGGAACCTCAATGCAAAAAGCACTTGCAACGTCTCTGGCAACACTCTTGGTTGCCGGTCAGATGGCAGGACCTGCCGCCGTCCAGGCGCAGTCCTATGGCTCGACTTCCACCCCGATCCAGCATCTCGTTGTCATCTTCCAGGAGAACAACTCCTTCGACCACTACTTCGGCACTTACCCGTACGCAACGAATCCACCGAATGAGCCCAAATTCCACGTCAAGCCCGGCACTCCCACCGTCAACGGTTACACCGATGGATTGCTCTTCAACAATCCCAACTTTCTGAACACGACTGGCAACGCCGGCGGCGCCTCAAACCCTTTCCGCCTCGACCGCTCTGAAGCCGCCACCGCCGACCAGGACCACGACTACACGCCGGAGCAACAGGCCTTCCATGCCGGTCTCATGGACTCCTTTCCCGAATTCACCGGAACCGCTGGCCCGCCGCCCAACGGCTCGACCCAGGAAACCACCGGCCTTGTCATGGGCTACTACGACGGCAACACCGTCACCGCGCTCTGGAACTATGCCCAGCGCTATGCCATGAGTGACAACTCCTACGACACCAACTTTGGCCCCTCGACCCCCGGCGCCATCAATCTCATCTCCGGCCAGACGAACGGCATCTCCGATCAGTCGAACGCTGGCGGCGACGTCATCGGTGACGGCTCCGGCGGCTTCACGCTGATCAGCGACGCCGACCCCGTCGGTGACATGTGCTCCACCACCACCGGAGCCCTTGTCCAGTTCAGCGGACAGAACATCGGCGACTTGCTCAACGCCCGCGGCATCACCTGGGGCTTCTTTGAAGGCGGCTTCGACCTCAAAACGGTCAACCCCAACGGGACCACCGGCTGCAAGCGCTCCCATAAGTCAGCCATCACCAATACCACCAAGGCCGACTACATTCCGCACCACCAGCCCTTCCAGTACTACAAGTCGACTTGGAACCCCAAGCACCTGCGCCCGACCTCAATCAACATGATCGGCGTCGATGGCGACCAGGCCAACCACCAGTATGACCTCAGCGACTTCTACGTCGCCGTCAGGGCTCACAACATGCCCGCCGTCAGCTTCCTTAAGGCGGCCGGATACCAGGACGGCCACGCCGGTTACTCTGACCCCCTCGACGAGCAGACCTTCATCGTGCAGGTCATCAACTTCCTCCAGACGACCCCCGAGTGGAAGTCCACCGCCGTCATCATCGCCTACGACGACTCCGACGGTTGGTACGACCACCAGATCGGCCCCATTGTCAACCAGTCACAGACGTCGGCTGACGCCCTGACCGCCCCCGGCCAGTGCGGCAGCGCCGCCAACACCGCCCTCGCCGGCGTCAGCGTCGAGCAGGCCCAGGGGCGCTGCGGTTACGGCCCGCGTCTCCCCCTGCTCGTCATCTCGCCATGGGCCAGAAAAAACTTCGTCGACCATACTGTCACCGACCAGTCCTCCATCCTCCGCTTCGTCGAGGATAACTGGCTCGGCGGCCAGCGCATCACTGGCTCCTTCGACGCCCTCGCTGGCAGGCTGAACAGTCTGTTCGACTTTAAGAAACCCTCCAACTTCGGCAAGTACCTGCTCGACCCTTCCACCGGTCTGGTCATCTCCGATCAGGACAATGACGGTGGCAGCCAGGACGGGGGCCAGTAGCCCTTCTCGTCGCTTCACTTCAAGGGTAGCGGCCCCGCACTGCTACCCTTTTTCTTTTGGAGTTCCCCGCTTTGAAATCCTCGCTTTTGAAATCGCCGATCACACGCCGTCATTTCATCAGCACGTCAGCACTCGCCGCCGTCAGCCTGACGCTCCGCGCCCAGAAGCCCGCCCACACCGAAGCAGAGGCCAAATCCCCCATCCGCGCCCCGATTTTGGACCCCTCAACCCTCGCACCTTTCGTCGACCCGCTGCCGATACCCGCCATCGCCAAGTCCGCCGGAACCCGCCCCGATCCAGACGACCCCAAGCAGCAGATCCCCTTCTACCGCCTCCCCATCGCCGAGACCCCCGTGAAGCTCCACCGCGACCTGCCGCCCACCCGCATGTGGACCATCGGCGGATCATTCCCAGGCCCCACCCTTGAATCGCCCATCGCCCAAGGCATGATCGTCGAGTGGCAGAATCAGCTCCCGCAACGCCATCTTTTCGCCATCGACCACGTCCTCCACGGGGCCGAAATCACCACACCCGATGTCCGCGCCGTCATCCATCTCCACGGCGGACGCACCCCCGCCGCCTCCGACGGATACCCCGAGGAATGGACCCTCCCCGGCCAATCGCAGACCTGCCATTACCCCTCACTCCAGCACGCCGCCACGCTCTTCTATCACGACCACACCATGGGGATTAACCGCCTCAACACCTGGGCGGGAATGATGGGCTTCTGCATCCTCCGCGATGCACGCGAGGACCCCCTCAACCTTCCCACCGGCCCCCGCGACATCCCCATCCTCATCTGCGATCGCACCCTCCGTGCCGATGGCCAGCTTGATTATCCCGTCTCCGAAAAGCCCGGCGAAGTCTGGGTCCCCGAGGCCTTCGGAGACGCCATCCTCGCCAACGGCAAGCTGCTGCCCTACCTCGACGTCGAGCCCACCCTCTATCGCTTCCGCCTCCTCAACGCCTCCAACGGACGCTTCTTCCGCCCCTCGCTCACCAACCCGGCCCTGCCTCAAGCGCCCGCGGCTCATTCACAGTCGCCTGCCGCTCAGTTCTTCGCCATCTCCTCCGACCAGGGACTCCTCGCCGCACCCGTCCCCCTCCGCCGCATCACGCTCGCTCCCGCCGAACGCGCCGACATCCTCATCGACTTCGCCTCCCTCGCCGGACAGCACCTCGAACTCATCAGCGACAGCTTCTCAATCCTCCAATTCCGCGTCGCAGGAAACACGAAACCGGTCATCCCAACCGGAGCGCGGACAACAAATGAGATTGTCATCCCGAGCAAAGCGCCGGCGGAGACGCGGGACCTGCTTCTGAACACACCTGTCATCCTGAGCGGAGCGCCAGCGCAGTCGAAGAACCTGCTTTTCACTAGTCCCGCAGGGACGAAACAATCTGTAGCCCGGCACGGAAGTGGCGGGGACTGGACCACGGAACAAGCCGAGTCCCGCCAGGGACGGCACTGCAACCTTGCTGCCGGCCCCACCTATGAACCTGTCATCCTGAGCGAAGCACGTAGCGCGGCGTCGAAAGACCTGCTTTTTACAAGTCCCGAAGGGACGGAACAATCTGTAGCCCGGCACGGAAGTGCCGGGAATTGGACCACGGAACATGCCGAGTCCCGCCAGGGACGGCACAGCAACCTTGCTGCCGGCCCCACCTATGAACCCGTTATCCTGAGCGAAGCGCCAGCTCAGTCGAAGAACCTGCTTCTCACATCCCAAACAGCGCCATCCATCCCCGCCACCCTCCACGAGACCCCCCGCCTCGCCGAATCGGCCGCAGTCCGCACCCGCCGCCTCACTCTCGACGAGAACATGGACATGGTCAAGCGCTCGATGGGCATGCTGCTGAACAACACGCCCTGGCACGCGCCGATAACAGAAAAGCCTGTCCTCCACTCAGTCGAAATATGGGAGCTCGTCAACCTCACCGACGACTCCCACCCAATCCACTTACATTTGGTCCGCTTTCAGATCCTCGACCGCCGCCCCTTCGACCAATTCGCATATCAGTCCAAGAGCACGCTGCATTACTTCGGACCCGCCCAGCCGCCCGCGCCTGAAGAGATGGGATGGAAAGACACCGTCCGCGCCGACCCCGCCATGGTCACTCGCATCATCATCCCCTTCGACGGATACGCCGGACGCTACATCTGGCACTGCCACATTCTGGAGCACGAAGACAACGAGATGATGCGGCCGTACGAGGTGCTATCGGAGGGCTCGCCCTCCTGAGCTCCTAGCAGAACATCCCTGAGGCCCGGCTCAAGCCCTTTTCCCGGATTTCTTTGCGCCCGCCTTCTTCCCCCGAGCTTCACCCGCAGACTGAATGGTGTGCGCCGTGACAATCGCATGAATCAGGCCGGGAAAGCGCTTCGCCAGCTCGGCACAGCGCGAGACATTGTGCATCTCTACCCCGTGACGTTCACTGCGGATTAGTCCCGCATCCCGCAGAATCCTGAAGTGCTGCGAAAGCGTCGATTTCGGGATGCTCTTATTGCTCACTGTCAGAAAGTTGGAGCAGTTCTGCGCAAATTCTTGTGACACGATGTCGGCATAGATGGCCGCCCGCACCGGATCGGAAAGGGCATGCAAAATTCCCTCGACGGTTATGTCTTCAATCGATGGATGGAACAAAGGGCGCATTCGCCTATTAGAGTCAATCCCGCACAAAAAGTTCAATAGTTTTATAGTTCATAAATTCTGAACTAGTGAATCCTGTCCGCAAACCTGCTCATCTCTTCTCCTGAGCGAGGCGAAGACGATCTTTCCCGCCGGTCGCTCCAATTCAAAGATTTCGGGAGAAATCCAGACATGAGCAAGCTTAAAGGTAAAGTCGCAGTCGTTACTGGCGCGTCCAAGGGTATCGGAGCCGCCATCGCCAAATCTCTCGCCACCGAGGGCGCCTCCGTCGTTGTCAACTATGCGTCCAGCAAAGCCGGAGCCGACGCCGTTGTCGACGCCATCACCAGGGCCGGCGGCAAAGCCGTCGCCGTCGGCGGAGACGTCTCCAAAGCCGCTGACGCCGAGAAAATCGTCAACACCGCTGTCAAAAACTTCGGCCGTCTCGACGTCCTGGTCAACAACTCCGGCGTCTATGAGTTCCAGCCCATCGAAGCCGTCACCGAAGAGCACTATCAGAAGATTTTCAACATCAATGTGCTCGGTCTGCTTCTCACCACAAAGGCCGCCGTCAAGCATCTCTCCGAAGGCGGCAGCATCATCAACATTGGCTCGGTCGTGACTGATCTATACCCGCCCGCCAGCGCCGTCTACACCGGCACCAAGGGAGCCGTCGACGCCATCACCGGCGTCCTCGCCAACGAGCTTGGCCCCCGCAAGATCCGGGTCAATTCGGTGAATCCCGGCATGGTTGAAACCGAAGGCGTACAGGCCGGAGGCTTTCTTGGAGGCGACTTCGAGAAGGGCCTTGTCGCGCAGACCCCGCTCGGACGCATCGGCCAAGTCGGCGACATCTCCTCCGTTGCCGTTTTCCTCGCCTCCGACGACTCCAAGTGGATGACTGGTGAGCGCCTCGTCGCCAGCGGCGGCCTGCGCTAAGCTCAAGCCTTACTCCTGCCCAGCGGGTGCCCCATCCTTTCGGCCTTATGTTGGGCCGAAAGGGCGGGAAGCAACTGACTTCCTACCCTCTATCCGCTACACCCTGAGGCTGTCATCCTGAGCAAAGCGCGAACCGGGACACAGGTGCCCAATCCTGAGCGCGCCGGGGTCCCCAGCGAGCGCGGTTTTACGCTCGGTGGGGTGGTTAAGCGAAGGTGGGATGCACGATCTATCCTTACTACCCCTCGACGAATACGCCGGCCGCGCGGGACACCTAAAAGTCACAATCGAGCTGTAATTCGGAAGCGGCAGAAGGGATCGAAGCGATACGCTGAAATCCATTGCCAACCCCCTACCCATTCTTGAGAATATGGGAGTTCAAATTCGGCTTGAAGGAGCGCGGGATATGGAGGAAAAGAAAACCACCATTCAGGCCCGAGCCCGATATTCCTGGCGATCGCCAGATGCGTCAGGCTTGCGGAAGCCGATCGAGGACCATCTCATTTCTGCCGTTTCGGCTGCAAGCTATGTGAGCGCAAGTGTTGTCCAGACCACCCAGGATCAGGACGTCGAGCAGACCGTCGAGTTCGGTACGGTCCAGGAATGGCTGAATGCATTGGATGAACCAGCGAAGTCATACAGACTGTATGCAAGCCAAGGTTCCACTTCCCTGGACCTCACAATAGGCTCGGATACTGTCAATGTGTCGATGCGCAGCGAGGTGCAGCGGGCGGCGGAGTCGCAGGCGCAGATAGCGGCGTTCGCAACAGCAGCCGGGCTGAAACCTGCAGAAACTAGGAAGCCCAGTAGTCCGGCCCTACCCCCACCAACTTCAAGCTTCAGGAGGAGTGGCAGTTATCGGCTCCTGGATGTGATATCAGCGGAGAACTGTCTGAAAGCGGTAGACGTGGTGAGCGCCTGGTTGGGAGATGCCATCTTTAGTGGAGCAATCACAAGCAAGGCAGATCCGGGAACAGCCGAAGAGATACGAGACGCCGAGCCGTGGAAAAACGCGATCACTCGGCGCTGGCAGGACTTGGCTACGGTCGAATTCAGAGGTTTCAGGACAGTCCGGACTGCAAACCTGCGTCTGCAGATCCCGGAAAAGTTTGTTACATTAAGCGCTTCCGCCGAAGACGCTTCAGCGTTACGCGACGTTTTCGATGGATTCGAAAGCACGCTGAGAGTGGCTCCGCGAGTAACTCCGGTGGCACAACTGAAGGGAGAGAAGAAGCTCTACTATACGCAGCAGCCCATCAATGATGAGTGGATTCACCGGTGTCTGGAAATACTGACCAAAGTCGCGGTCAATAGGACGTGGTTCAATGGCAGATATCGCGAGGCCGACCAGGACTATACAGTATCGGACTTCAATTTGTGGCGCGACGAGGTCGGTCACCGCTGGAGTGAAATGCAGTCGGCGAGCTGCACCATATCGAATGACGAGTCGCGCCAGTCGCTCGACATCGATATCAAGCGCGAGCAGGTTGGCTTGGAGTTAAGTCGGCAACCCGGCGCTGTTGCGTCCGGCGCGATGACCTTTTTGGATTATGAGACCGAGCTGAAGCTCGACCCTGTACCAAGCAGGCCCTATCAGTATTACCGTTACGCGCGGAAATACGAAAGGACAGAAGTCTGGAGCCCGGAATTCGACGGAACCATAGCGACAGCAATTGGCAATGCTGTTAAAGAGGCATTCAGAGACGAACGGCGATATGTTGTCGTGAGCGCTTCGACGACTGAGGGTGAAGTTCAGCAGCAGCTGATTCCGCAGACGACCCTGAACGGATTTCTTGGACGACTGAGAACACACCACGACTATGTCTCGGCCCAGATCTATCTCCAGGGGCCACGTGGATATGACCTGGTGATCCAGCTGGACCGCAGGCTCCGCACGGTGGCAGTACGGAGCTCCATTTCTGATGGGAAGTTATTCAAGGATGTCATCGCTCCATTCGAAGCAATTCACGACCTGAAGGAATATAAGCGAGAGGCGAAGAATCTCGACGCTTCAGGTCAAGAGCGAAAGAAGACTTTCTGGGACCGGGTTCCGGCTCTGGTGGGAGGTTCTGGCATAGTCGGCTGCGTCATTGCCGTTGCGAGCTGGTATTTTACTGCCGTGTCAACGCATTCGAGCACCCTGGAAATTTTGACGCCGCAGCAGGGGGCGAATATCCATGGCAAGTCCTCCCAGGTGAAGTGGGTGGTCAGGCGGAAGTCCTGGACGGGCGACGTCCCGCCGGAACATCCAAATGCGGACGTGCACATAACCAAGGAAGGCGATGCTGATGTCAAGCAGGATGGGTGGAATGTGACGAACGGATACGTCGCAAATTTTCCGAGCGATGGCGTGTATGACATTACTGTGGCAATACCTATGGTTCAGGATGGGAATATCCATGTGACAGTGACAGTGCCCGATCAGCCAACGAAGATGGCCAAGGCATCCAAGAAGCGCTAAGTCCAGTTTTCGGCTTGCGCAGCCTAACCGCTAAAAGGCGACAGCGGATGTCCGCTCTCCTAATCACCACCGCCCGTCCGTCTCATCGCTAAATTGACAAAATCGCTCGCGCTCAATGACTTTGGACCGTTAGGTTCCGGAAGGTCCATCCATGAGCAATCGCCTCCGCAGGTCGCTGTCGGATCTTACGTCGGCCTTTCCCAGCGCGCTCAGCCCATACTGGCGTGCGCTTCCGATAAGGCGTATGAAGCTGTTCCTGGCGGGCACCTTCCTCATCGCCGCTGCGGCCGGTTTTTGCTACGATCTGCTGCAGCTCAATTTTCCCAGTCTAGGTCGAGGCTTGTTTTGGCCTGTCTTGGCAGGCATCTCCGCAACCATACTTTTCGTTGCCATCATCAAGAAAGTTCGCCTCGTTCCCGTCCTGTTTGTGCTGGTGGTTGGTTTGGGTTGGCTGGGTTATCGCGCCGCGCATGGCTCAGCGCCATTCCCGGTGCCGGACGCGTTGCACAGACGGGTAGTCTTCGACGCCATCGGCACTTTGTTTGCTGTCGGTTTTGGTTTTCGACTCCTGACCTTCTTCGCCGGTACGGAGGGCCTGGTTCACATCCGCATGCAGACCGAGCTTTCTCTGGCCCACGGCATTCAAGCGACTCTGGTGCCAACCGTCTCCTTCCAGAACGCCAGTTTTGAGGTGTATGGCAAATCCATCCCCAGCGCTGAGATGGGCGGTGACTTGATCGATGTCATCGCGAGCGATGGGAGTCTGCTCGTTTATGTCGCGGATGTATCGGGACACGGCCTGGCCGCCGGCCAGTTGATGGGGATGTTGAAGACTGCGATGCGGCTTGCCGTCCAATTCCGGCAAACGCCGGTGGCGCTGCTTGAAAGTGCAGACCGCGTTTTGCCCGGCCTCAAAGGACCTGATATGTACGCCACGCTGGCTTTACTGCAACTCGATGGTTCGGCGGAGGTGGAGTACTCCTCGGCCGGACACGTCCCCATTCTGCATTATCGGGATCGCAGTCAGGACACGACCACGCTCTCGATGGAGCAGTTTCCTTTGGGCCTGATTCCCGGCGGCTGCTATGCCAGCAAGCGCGTTGCGTACTCACCAGGGGATCTGTTCCTGTTGCTAATAGACGGCATATCGGAGGTACCCAACGAAAGGGACGAGGATTTTGGCTTGACCCGCCTGGCGCAACTCCTGACCCAACACGCTGCGCAACCGTTGCCGCAGATTTGGGACCTGATCATGAAGGAAGTCCGTCGATACGGTGTGCAACAGGATGACCAGACATTGCTTCTGGTCCGGATCATTCAATAAGCATGGAACCGGTCATCTCTCCGCATTTCCCCTGGAACCAGAACCCCGCAATCTCCGTACACCTACGAAGAGCTTCGTCCTTTTCCGGGAGGAGTGTGCGGAATGGCAATCCATTGGTGGAGTCTCGCAATCGGGTTCGTTCTTGGAGCTGGTCTCGGAGCGGTGGCCGAGTGGCAGATCGGTCTCCGAGTGCGCAAGCGGTCCGAGCTGCGGGCGCTCACCCGTGACTACGCCGCACTCGCCGGCCGGTACGCACAATATCGGGTACGGGACGACGGGACACAGGAGCCGACCGGCGCGATCGTCGAGATTGTCTGGCAGCCCGAAGACGGCCTGCTGGAAGCATCGGGCTTTCACGCCAACGGCAACCCGGGATGGCACAGCTACATAAAGATGAGCCGTGAGTACACCGGGACCGGCATCGGCCACTACAACAACGTCAACTCCATCCACGGCGGGCTTCAGCAGGTCATTTACTCCAAACAGACCCGCTCCTTCAGCGTCCGCGGAACCGATCACACCCGGAAGGAATTCATCCACTGCTGGAAACCAACGGAACAATCAGGTCCCGTCACTGGGGCTGACAGCCGCACCCAAAAGGAATTTGCGTCACGACAGGCGGACGCTGGGAAGCTAGCGGCCAGGAGCTAAGCTGACCAGGAGAAGCGGGGATCTGCCCGCTATACTTCTGTCCATGTCCCGACGCCCGTCTCTAACTGCTCTGCTTTCCGTGGTTCTGGCCGCCGGCTTCTCTGCTGCGCAGACTCCGGCCACACCCCACCCCATCACGCTCGACGACATCTTCAAATTCCAGGATGTCGGAGATCCCCAGGTCTCTCCCGACGGTCAGTGGGTCGCCTACACCCTCACTCGCGTGGACACCGACGCCGACAAGCGCCTCACTGATATCTGGATGGTCAGCTGGGACGGCTCGCAGGACATCCGGCTCACCTATGGCCAGGACACCTCCGCCAATTCCCCTCGCTGGAGCCCCGACGGCAAATACCTCGCCTTTACCTCCGACCGGCCCGGCAAAGCCAAGGGCACCCAAGTCTGGGTCCTCGACCGCCGCGGCGGAGAGGCCCGCCAGCTCACCGACGTCAAGGGCCACCTCGACGCCTACGTCTGGTCTCCAGACAGTAAAAAGCTGCTCCTGAACATCAAGGCCGACGACGAACCAGAGAAAGCTGACGACAAGAAGGCCGATAAGAAAGAAGAAAAGCCCAAGCCCATCGTGATCGACCGCTACCACTTCAAGCAGGATATCGAGGGCTACCTCTCCGGAACCAATCGCGATCTGCTCTACCTCTACGACATCGACACCCACAAGCTCGACAAGCTCACCAACGACTCCGCCCACGACGAACGCAACGCCGTCTGGTCACCCGACGGGAGCAAAATTGCCTACGTCAGCAACCACGACCCCGATTGGGACCGCACCATCAACACCGACGTCTTTGTCGTCGACGCCAAACCCAACTCGGTCCCCAAAAAGCTGACCGACTTCAAGGGCGAAGACGGCGGCCGCATCGCCTGGAGTCCCGACAGCCAATCCATCGCATACCTCCAGGGCAGCGAGCCCAAATACGAGGAGTACAACCTCGACCAGCTCGCCATCGTCGAAGCCGACGGAGCGCCTCCGCGGGTCCTCACGGCCAAACTCGACCGCGCGGTCTCCCAGCCGCGCTGGGCACCCGACGGAAAGTCGGTCACCGTACTCGTCGAAGATGACCGCTCCGAACATCCCCTATCCGTCGACATCTCCAGTGGCGCCACCAGACGCCTCATCGACGAACCCGGAGTCGCCACGACGCACAACGATGCCAACGGCCACCAGGTCCTCATCTGGACCACCGACTCCGCCCCCGGCAACCTCTTCGCCTTCGAGGACGGCAAATTGCGCAAGCTCACCAACCACAACGACGCCCTCATGGCGCAGCTCAAGATCGGCACAACGCACGACCTCACCGCCCTCGCAAAGGACGGCACCGAGGTCCACGCCCTTATCACCCTCCCGCCCGACGCCGTCGCCGGACAAAAGTATCCAATGCTGTTACGAATTCACGGCGGGCCCAACGGCCAGGACGCACACAGCTTCACCATCGAGCGCCAGCTCTTCGCTGCCCGCGGATTCGCCGTCCTCAACGTGAACTGCCGCGGCAGCGCCGGCCGAGGACACGACTACCAGCAGGCCATCTTCGCCGACTGGGGACACCACGAAGTCGAAGATCTTCTCGCCTGCGTCGACGAGGCCGTCAAGGAAGGCTATGCCGACCCCGCCCGTCTCGGCGTCGGCGGCTGGAGCTACGGAGGCATCCTCACCGACTACACCATCGCCAGCGACACGCGCTTCAAAGCCGCAACCAGCGGCGCGGGCGTCGGCAATCCCGTCATGCTCTACGGAGTCGACCAGTACATCCACCAGTACGACACCGAACTCCTCCCGCCCTGGAAGGCGCAGGAAACTTACGTCAAGCTGGCCTATCCGCTCTACCACGCCGACCGCATCAAAACGCCGACGCTCTTCATGGGTGGCGACAAGGACTTCAACGTCCCCCTCAACGGCGGCGAGCAAATGTACGAAGCCCTCCGCAGCCTCAACGTCCCGACGGAGCTCGTCGTCTACCCCGGCCAGTTCCACGGATTCACTCGTCCCAGCTTCGTCCGCGACCGCTACCAGCGCTACTTCGACTGGTACGACAAATGGGTCCTGGGCAAGACTCCAGCACCTGCACCTGCCAATCCACCCAAGGCCACGGGAAACTAGATCTACCTCTTTCAGGGCAGTAACGTACACGAAAGGGGCAAAACGCCAAAAAACATTTTGTTGTCGCTCATCGTGGCTCTCATAATGGCCGCATGCCGATAACGGTTCACATACGGGACGAAGTGATCCCTGGACAACTCTCGCCGGCGGAGTCCGTTCTCGTATCGCAGGCGGTTACCACAGCCAGGGAACTGATCCGCAGCCGCATTCAGCAGGAAGTAGAGCGCCACAACCAGTCGTTGCCGGAGGTGTTTTGCGGGCTGGTTCAGCCGGAGGAATCGGAGCGAATCCTCAATGGATTCCGCATGAAAGTACGGCGGCCACTGGATTGGAATGCACAATTCGAGAAGGCCTGCGCCGGCTTTCAGCGCAACGGCTTCCTGCTCATAGTGGACGGCAGCCAGATCAGCGAACTGGATGAGCCGATCGAGTTGCGCGCCCAGTCCGAAGTTCAGTTTGTCAAACTTGTCCCTCTGGTAGGTGGATAGTGGCGGATAACACAATAGATATTGCGCAGGCATGGCAGCGTGCGATGCTTGCGTTCCGAATCGAAATTCCTGCCGGGGCTAGCCCCCACATGCAGGAAGTTATCGCGGCCTTGAATTCGGGGCCGCCGGCACTCAGAGGTCCCAGGCTTCTGGCGATCGTGCAAGAACCCCTGCAGCGATTAAAAGCCGCTCCGGCAGAAGAGCGCGTCACCTTTATTCTTGAGGCTGCGGCGCTCAGCGATGCGCCCACGAACATAAGCTTGCGCGTGGCGCTTAAGGCTATCGTCTCGGCGCTGCTGCGCGCAGGGCTGCCGCTGACAAGTGCGGATGCGGTGCAACTGGTCGAGAGGGTTTCGCGACGCCAGTCGGTCTTTCCTTACAAGGCGTTGCTTGCCACGCTGCAAAATGTCCCGATGACGCGGGAGTTAAGAGATGCCCTGCTGAGAATGCGCCCGATGATCACCGAGTATCAGGGCGGCTCGGAGATGAAGGAGATCCACGAACGCATCGATGTCCTCGTCCATGGCGCGAAACAGCAACCGGTCACGGCGGTTTCCGGTTGGAGCCGGCAGGTCTTTCAGGAGATGGACAGTCCCCCACAGCAGATGGCGTGGCGCAGTTTGTTACTTCACTTCCGATCGCTGACGCAGAGCAATCCGTCCCGCAAGTGGCAGCAGGAGGCTATCGCGCGCGTGGACCTGATCGGCCGCGCGGAGTTTCTGGAGGCCGCGAGCCGCTGGCTGGCCCTTGGACCGATGCCCGGCATGCCCACCAACATGCAGATGCACGAAGACGAGGCCGACTATCAGAAGGGCTTCATCTGGACGCTGGGCGCACTGGGCGACACATCGCTGGCTGCCGGGATCGCCGATTTTGCCTTCGCCTGTTTTCGCAAGATACCGCAACTGGGCGCGGTCTCGCACCGCGTCGGTAACGCATGCGTCAATGCGCTTGCCGTAATGCCCGGCCTTGAGGCGGTAACTCAAATCAGCCGCCTTGCCATGCGCGTGAAGTACGACGTGGCGAGGAGGTTGATTGAGAAGGCGCTGGCCGAGGCTGCCGAACGCAACCACGTCGGCCGGGACGACCTGGAGGCCATGTCGGTTCCGTCGTTCGGGCTGAATGAAAAGGGTGTGCGTACCGAAGTTGTGGGCAATTGTGCCGCAACCCTGGCCATCGAAGATGGCGCGGCGGTCTTGAACTGGTCGAAAGATGGCAAGCCTGCGAAGTCCGCCCCCGCCGAAGTGAAGGCAAATCATCCGGAAGCTTTGGCATCGCTGAAGAAGGCAGCGAAAGAGTTGCAGACTGTGCTTTCTACGCAGCGCCTTCGGCTGGAGCGCCAGCTCTTGTCGCAGTCGTCGTGTCGATTTGAGCAGTGGAAGTCGTGGTATCTGGAACAACCCATCACATCGGTATTCGCCCGGCGGCTCATCTGGGAGATTGAAACTGACGGCGTCGTCGAGACCGCCATCTGGTTTGAGGATCAATTAGTCCATTGGAGTGGAAAGCCCGTCGCAGCCTCACCTGCTTCCCAGTTGCGCCTCTGGCATCCGATCCGTGCGCAGGTGCAGGAGGTGCTGGGCTGGCGCTGCTGGCTGGAAGACCGCGGCATCCCCCAGCCGTTCAAGCAGGCGCATCGCGAGGTATATCTCTTGACCGATGCCGAGCGCCAGACCGGGACGTACTCGAATCGATTCGCCGCGCACATTGTGCGCCAGCATCAATTCTCGGCGCTGTGCCGTGAGCGCGGATGGCAGTTCAACCTCATGGGTGAGTGGGATTCGCACAACAATCCCTATCTCGAGCTTCCGCGTTACAATCTTCGCGCCGAATTTGACGTCGACTTCTCCGAGGGCGCAGAGGTGTCTGGCCACATGGTGTATCGCACCATCAGCACCGACAGCGTTAGGTTCTTCTCCATCGATGCCAAGCCGCGCCGATTCGAGATCGTTCGCCGCCAGGCTGTGCCACTGGTAGAGATTCCTGCGGTGGTCTTCTCCGAGGTAATGCGCGATCTGGACCTGCTGGTCGGGGTGACCAGCATCGGGACAGATCCCACCTGGGGCGTCGAAGGAGAATTCCCCGATGCCGATTACTGGCACCGCTTTGCCGACGGCGAGCTTTCCGTCGCCTCCGAGAACCGCAAGAGCGTTCTGGAGAGCTTGCTGCCGAAGCTCACCATCCGGGATCGCTGCCGCCTGGAAGGGCGTTATCTGCGGGTCAGAGGAGAATCCAACGAATATCGCATTCATCTCGGCAGCGGCAACGTCATCATGGAGCCCGGCAGCCGCTATCTCTGCATCGTCCACGGCCCAGGAGACGTCACGGCAAGTGTACGGTTGCCGTTCGAGGGAGACACCATGCTCGCGCTCATTCTCAGCAAAGCGTTTCTGCTCGCCAACGATGCGGCAATTAAAGACGAAACGATTCTTCGCCAAATCCGCAAACAGTAGATCCGCAGGCAGTAGGGATACCCCCTTCCTAAGGGCCTTTCTGTGGCTTGAGCAGGTTAGCTCAAAACGGGGAGATGAACATTTAAGTTGCCGATTCCAACCACGCCGGAGTAGCGTTACAGCGGTCCAAGAACGATCCGACGGTAGTTCCCAGAAGCACGCCCGCGCCCGCCCCTTAGCCTCTGTCGAAGGTCCCCCTTATCGCCTGACATTCCTGGTCGCAATCTCCATCACGCCCGAGGAGGCGATCATACATGAAGAAATTTTTAGGTTCGTCAGCAGGCCTGTGTCTTTTACTCACCGGCCTCACTCTCACCGCACCTGCAGCGTCCGCGCAGGATCAAGCGGCCGCCATGGCACCCCCGCCGAAGGTGCTCCAGATCGTCGTCGAAAGTCTCAAGCCCGGCCAGAGCGGCAGTCCGCACATCAAAACCGAGAGCGCCTTCGTCCAGGCTTTCAAGAGCGCCAACTGGCCTACGCACTACTTCGGTATGGACGCTCTCACCGGCCCGTCGCGCGCCATCTTCTTCGTCGCCTACGACTCCTTCGAAGCCTGGCAGAAGGACATCGAAGCTACCGCGAAGAACGCCAGCCTTTCGGCGGCGCTCGACAGCGCTGCGGTCGCCGATGGCCCGCTTCTCAATAGCCTCGAAACCAGTGCCTACGTGCTTCGCGATGACCTCAGCCTGCGCGCGCCCGTCCCCGCCGACCACTTCCACTACATCGAAGTCTCGCTCTTCCGGATCCGTCCCGGCCATGGCAAGGACTGGGAGGACCTCGTCAAGATGTACATCGCGGCCTATCAGAAAATCCCCAATGCTCATTGGGCTACCTTCGAAAAGATGTACGGCACTGAGAGCGGCAGCCGTTATATCGCGGTTACTCCAATGAAATCTCTGGCAGAAGTCGACCAGGAGATGCTGAACGACAAGGCGTTCGCCTCCACGGTCAGCGAAGAGGACAGGCGAAAGATGAGAGAACTCACCGCCGCCACTATCGAATCAGTCGAATCGAGTCTCTTTGCAGTCAACCCCAAAATGAGTTATCCGCTCGACACGTGGGTCAAAGCCGACTCCACCTTCTGGAACGCTCAGTAAGCAACACAAAACGGGCGCCCCAGATTCGAATGTCTAAGATCCGGGACGCCCGCCGCTAACGATATCGCCACCTCTTCTTTCCTGGGCGGTATAATCCGCCTCACCGATGCCGTTAGCTCCAGGCACGAAACTTGACGGCTATGAGATTCACGCCTTGCTCGGAGCAGGCGGAATGGGCGAGGTTTATCGCGCCCGCGATCCTGCCCTGAAGCGTGAAGTTGCAATCAAAGTCCTGCCGTCCTTTGTTTCGCGAGACCCAGACCGGCTGAGCCGCTTCGAGCAGGAAGCCCAGGCCGCCGCGGCACTCGACCATCCCAACATCCTTGCCGTCCACCAGTTCGGAGTCTTCCAGGGCGCGCCTTACCTCGTCTCCGAACTGCTCACCGGCGAATCGCTCCGTCACGTCCTGCAGCGCGGCCCGCTGCCCGCCCGCAAAGCCATCGATTACGCAGTGCAGATCGCTCATGGACTCGCCGCCGCGCACGACAAGGGCATCGTTCATCGCGATCTCAAGCCGGAGAACCTCTTCGTCACCAAAGACAGCCGCGTCAAGATCCTCGACTTCGGACTCGCGAAGCTGATCCAACCTCAGACTGATTCCGAGGCCAACGCGCCCACGCTTACCCAGGGCACCGATCCCGGCATGGTCATGGGCACCGCCGGCTACATGTCTCCCGAGCAGGTGCGCGGACAAGCCGTTGATCACCGCACCGATATCTTCGCCTTCGGAACCATCCTCTATGAAATGCTGGCCGGCAGGCGCGCCTTCCAACGGTCTACGTCGGCCGAGACCATGACGGCCATCCTGAACGACGAGCCGCCCGCAGTTTCGCAGACCGGGGCAAACATCCCGCCAGCCCTGCAGCGAGTCGTACATCGCTGCCTTGAGAAGAATCCCGAACAGCGTTTTCACTCCGCGTCTGATCTGGCGTTTGCACTCGATGCGCTGTCGTCACATTCAGAACCAGTCGCCGTTCCTGCGCCGGTTCTCCCAGCTCGAAAAACTAATTGGAGTTGGGTTGTCACCGCTTTGATTGTTGCCATCCTGGTGGGGGCATTCCTCTGGTGGCGCACGCCGGCAGGCGTTCCGCAAATTACGAGTGTGGCGCAACTCACGAACGATGGTGTCAGCAAGCGAGGCACGACCCTCGCATATGACGGCTCCCGTCTGTATTTCACCGAAGGCGAAGATTTCGGTTGGCGGATTGTCGAGGTAGCCGCTGCGGGTGGTGAAACCGCTGCGCTTGCAACAACGCTCCCGCATCCCTGGCTGTTGGGCATCGCACCGGATTATTCAGGAGTGCTCGTCACACCAAATGCTTTCGGCCCAGGCCCGCTATGGTGGCAACCGCTTCCCACTGGAGCACCTCGCCGGCTTCTTGGAGATCTCGAAGTATCGAGGGCCTCTCTTTTCCCGGACGGCAAGCACGTGGTTTATTCAAACGGGGCAACCATAGCAATCGCCGATCTTGACGGGTCAAATCGCCAGGTTGTGGGGACGGTAAATGGACGAACGAGCACACCCGCGATTTCTCCGAGCGGTGAACGCGTACGATTCGGTGTCTGGAACGCTGTGACGACTTCAACATCCCTTTGGGAACTCAGCATAAAAACTCGCAGCCTACAGCAAATGCTGGTGCGCTGGCCAGGAGCGCATGAAGCTGGGGCTGGCACGTGGACAGCTGATGGGCACTATTTCATTTTCCTGAGCGGCGACGAACAACGATTAGACCTTTGGGCACTTCCAGAGAAAACTGGGTTGTGGGATCGGCAAGCCGAGCCCATTCGACTTACTAGCGGTCCATTATCGTATGGGCTTCCGGCTCTGAGCCGCGACGGCGACAAAATCTATGCGGTGGGCACGACACGGCGCGGCGAATTGGTTCGATTCGACGCAGGCACGGGGCAACCGGGGCCTTTTTTGTCCGGTCTTCCGGCGATTTATGAGGTGTTTTCGAGAGATGGCCAGTGGATGGCGTACATATCCTACCCCGATCACACGCTTTGGCGTTGCCGCGCTGATGGCAGCGAGCGTCAGCAGATCACCTACCCGCCGCTCGTGGTTACCATTATCGGAGGAATCTCACCCGATAATTCGAGGGTCACTTTCAGCGCTCATCTTCCGGAGCGCGAGTCAGCCCTGTTCAGTGCGAGCCTACAGGATGGCAAGGCACGGGTGCTCTTGCAAGGAGCTACTGGCGGAAGTTGGTCGCCGGATGGGAAGTCGCTTTTAATAAATATCGGGAAGAATGGTCTTAGGAACGGTATTCGCGACTTCGAGCTTCAGCAAATTGATCCGAGCAACGGAAGAGCCTCCTCATTTCCCGGTGGCCAATCGAAATATGGTTTCGGCTGGTCGGCGGCGGGAGATGTGGTTGCGTACGATGAGGGTTTCAACCTGCGGATATTAAACCCACGAAGCCAAGCGTGGTCAGAATTGCTAAAGGGACCGTGCGCGGCCATGAAGGTGTCGACCGATGGAACCTTTGCATACTGCGAAACTTCCGATGTTCCCTACCACAAGATTGTTCGCGTGCGGCTCTCGGACCGCCGGATGGAAACAGTCATGGAGATTAAGGGACTTCGCCGCGTCGCCGATCAATACCTCGGCACCACCCTGGGCGTTGCGCCGGACGGTTCAGTGCTTTTGACCCGCGACCTGGGCAGTGAAGAGGTCTACGCGCTCTCCGTGAACTGGCGGTAAAGAGCCCCTGCTCCTTCAAAAAGCTTTACCGGAACAATCGGAATCTGGTTTGGGCTGGATCCCACCGACGCACCTCTGATGCTCCGCGACGTGTCGACCACCGACGTTTACGCCCTCACCCTCGAACAGAAATAGCACAACCGAGTCCCGTCAGGGACGCGACAAATCTGTAGCCCGGCACGGCAGTGCCGGGACAATAGCAAAAAGCGGCCCTGAGTCCCGAAGGGACGGCATTGGTCGCTCGCACCGAACTGGAATTGAGGCGGAGCGAGGGTCCCCATCCTGAGCGCCCGCTGTTGGTGTGAAGGTGAGAAGCGATGATCTAAACAGCTGATCAGTCGGAAAGTTGAATTTTCGTTAACCTGCACGGGGCGCGGTTGAATTGTTTACCGCCCGGGGCGCAGAATCGCCTTAAAGCATTTTCAGAGATGGTGTCTCCCCGGCCGCTAGCCTCAAGTCGCCGCGACCAACAGGGAGTCGGCGACCCTGTACAACGCCGATGTGGGCTACGGTATCTCTGAAAATGCCGTAGATCCCAGGAAGCCGGAGGAGGTACGCATGCAAACCCTGCGCGAAGTTCTCGAGCAGACGCAACAACGGGGAGTGGCGATCGGCCACTTCAATATCTCCGACCTTGTTCTCCTCAAAGCGGTCGTCGCTGCTGCCAATGAGCTCGACGTTCCAGTGATCGTAGGCGCATCCCAGGGCGAGCGTGACTTCATGGGAGTCAGCGAGATCGCGGCGCTGGTAAGGAGTCTGCGCGAGGAGTCGGGCGTTCCCATCTTTCTCAATGCGGATCACACTCACTCTCTCGCCAAGGCGGAGGAAGCCGCTCGGGCCGGATTCGATGCCATCGTCTTCGATCTCTCCGCGTTGCCGATCGAGGAGAACGTCCGCCAGACCAAAGAAGCCGTGAAAGCACTCAAAGCGATCCATCCCGGGATGCTCATCGAAGGAGAAATCGGCGACATCGGCACCGGCTCCGAAATCCACGAGACTACCATCGACGTCTCGAAGGGCCTGACCACCCCGGAAGAAGCCAGGGAGTATGTCGCCGCCACGGGCATAGACATCCTCGCTCCCGCCGTGGGTAACATGCACGGCATGTCCGCAAACATGGTCCGCGGAGAAGCCCGCAAGCACCTCGACATCCAGCGCATCGCCGATATCAAGAAGGCCACAGGCGTTCCCATCACGCTGCACGGCGGGTCGGGAACTGACGATGAAGACTTCCGAAAAGCGATCGCCGCCGGCATCAATATCGTCCACATCAACACCGAGTTGCGCGTTGCGTGGAGGTAGAGCCTCGAAGACAGCCTGGCCAAAAAGCCGAACGAAGTCGTGCCCTACAAGATTCTTCCGCCAGTCATCGACGCCGTGAAAGAAGTGGCCATTTCACGCCTGAAGCTCTTCAACAGCGTAGGCGTCGCTTCGGCCGCGAATTGACGCTGAACCTGCTACGTTGCCCATCCTGAGCGCCGCAGCTAGCGCGAAGGGTGGGAAGCCAATCTCTCGCGTTGATCCGCTGATCGCGGAACCCTGCCGCAGAACCCTGCCTACGATTGGCCGAGAATTTCGCCAAACCGGCTAAAATAAAAATAGAGAGACAAGAAGAGCGCGCGGCCGCACCCGCGCAGCCGTGCTTTCCACTCTCTCGGGAATTGGCTTGTTCCAAAACGGGAAAGGCTTCCGCCTGCAAGTCTCCTGTTTCCTATGACATAGCGTAAGTCATTTCCCTGGCATGAGGTACGAGCGAGGTGCCCCTTAAGTCCTGCCGAATGTATGAGTAGAGGTTTTCGAAGGGGGAGGGGGACCCCCTCCGGCGAGGACTGCCGCAGTTCCAAAACGGCACAGAATCCGGGAATGTCTTAACCTCATCTATACACATTTCGAGATGTCCGAACGATCCCAAATCTCCTCCGCCGACCTCAGCACCGGCACCGAACCAGGCGCCCCGAACCTCGCTATGACCGGCGGATCGCGCTTCCTCCGCGCCTGCCTGCGCAAGCCCGTGGACCGCACTCCCGTCTGGTTCCTCCGCCAGGCCGGCCGCTACATGCCGGAGTACCAAGCAGTCCGCCGCCACCACTCCCTGCTTGAAATCTGCAAGCAGCCAAAGTTGGCCGCCGAGGTCACCATTACCGCGGCCGAGAAGCTCGATGTCGACGCGGCCATCATCTTCGCCGACCTGCTCCTGCCCTTTGAATGCATGGGACTCGACTTCGAGTTCGCGGCCGGCGAAGGTCCAGTGATCCACAAGCCTGTCCGCAACGCCGAAGACATCGCCCGCCTCCGCACCGATCGCGCCGGAGACCTCGGCTACGTCGCCGAAGCCATCGCCCAGGTAGTCGCCCACTTCAGGAACCATGCAGGCGTCATCGGCTTCTGCGGCGCGCCCTACACCTTGGCCAGCTACATGATCGAGGGTGGAGGCTCACGCAACTACGTCCAAACCAAGACCCTGATGTACCGCCAGCCCGACGCCTGGCGCCGGCTCCTCGACAAGCTTGTCTCCGTTCTGCGCGACTTCGCCCGCCAGCAGGTCGAGGCCGGAGCCGACGCCATCCAGGTCTTCGACAGCTGGGCCGGTTCCCTGAGCGTCGAAGACTACCGGGACTTCGTCCTGCCCGCCACGAAGGTCCTCATCCGCGATGTGCAGGCCATGGGCGTGCCTGTGATCTACTTCGGGGTCGACACCGCCAGCCTGCTCCCCTCGATGCGCGAGACCGGCGCCGACGTCCTCGGCCTTGACTGGCGAACCCCGCTCGACACCGCATGGTGCACCCTCGACTATACTTGCGCCGTACAGGGCAACCTCGACCCCATCACCCTCTTCGCCGACCCCGACCTCATCCGCCGGCGCGTCCACCAGATCCTTGACCAGGCGGGGGGGCGCCCCGGACACATCTTCAACCTCGGGCACGGCATCGTCCCGAACACTCCCGTCGAAAACGTCCAACACGCGGTCCGCTTCGTCCGCGAATATCGCCGGGAGGCGAGCCATGCCTGACCGCACCGCGGTCCTCCTGCTCGCGCACGGAACCCCCGACTCGCTCGACGATATCTCCGAATACCTGCGCAACATCACCGGAGGCCGCCCGCTTCCCGACAGCGCCGTCGAAGAAATTCGCCATCGCTACTCGCTCATCGGGCAAAGCCCGCTGACCTCCCTTACGCTCGAGCAGGGCCGCCTGCTCGCCAAGGAACTGAGCCTCCCCGTCTATGTGGGCATGCGCAACTGGAAGCCCTACATCCGCGACGTCGTCGGCCAGATGCGCGAGGACGGCGTCGATCGGGTGGTCGCGATCTCCCTCGCGGCGCAGAACTCCCGCACCAGCGTTGGACTCTACCGCAAGGCCCTGTTCACTGTCGCCGATGGGATGAAGATCGAGTTCGTCGAAGGATGGGCGGACCATCCGCTGCTTGCCGATGCCTTCGCCGAGCGTCTGTGCGCCGTGCTCGATCCCTTCTCCGCTAAAGCCGGTACCCCCGTTTCAGTGCTCTTCACGGCCCACAGCGTGCCTCTCCGCACCGTCCAGGCACAGTCTCCGGAAGATACACCCGACCCGTACGAAGTGGAAGCAAAACGAACTGCAGCCCTGGTCGCCGAGCGCGTTGGCCTCGCAGCTGATTACTGGCGCTTCGCGTTCCAGAGTCAGGGAATGTCGGGCGGGCCCTGGCTCGGCCCCAGCGTCGAAGACACCCTCACGGTGCTGCACGACGAAGGCGTCCGCAACCTCGTCATCCAGCCGATTGGCTTTCTCTGCGATCACGTCGAAATCCTCTACGATATCGACATCAGCTTCCAGCAATTCGCTGCCAATCTGGGGATGGAACTCCGCCGTCCGCAATCGCTGAACACATCGCCTCTGCTGATCGCGGCGCTCTCCGATCTGTCCCGCTTGGCAGTGGCCCGGCTTAAGGCGCAATGAAGCGGGTCGCGGTTGTTGGAGGAGGCATCAGCGGCGTCGCTGCCGCTTACCAACTTGCCCAGCAAGGTATCGAATTTGCTCTGTTCGAAGCGACTCAGCGACTCGGCGGCATCGTCGAGACCGTCCGCCGCGAGGGCTTTGTGATCGAGTGTGGCCCCGATTCATGGGTGACCGAGAAACCCTGGGCGCGCGAACTCGCCGTCGAACTGGGACTCGAGTCCGAAATCATCCTCTCAAATGACCAGTGGCGTCGCACCTATCTGCTCGAAGGTGGCCGGCTCGTGCCCATGCCGGACGGCATGCGCATGATGGTCCCTACGCAGTGGGAGCCAGTACTCAACTCGTCGCTTTTCTCCGAGCAGGCCCGGCAGTCGTTCCAGCGTGAATACCTCCAGGCCGAGGAATTGAAACGCTCCGCACTGCCTGAAGGTGTGGACGAATCCGTTGCGAACTTCGTCCGCAGGCATTTTGGAGAAGAAGTCACACGCACCATTGCCGGACCGCTGCTCGCCGGAGTTTTTGGAGGCAGCGTTGAACAACTCAGCGTACGCGCCGTAATGCCCGCCTTCGTGAAGCTCGAACGTGAGCACGGCAGCCTTATCGCAGCGTTGCAACAAAAGCGGAACGACAGCTCGGCCTCAGTGTTTACCTCTCTCAAGATCGGCCTCGAAACCCTGATCGAGCGCATGGCGGAAGAACTCCCCCCGAATGCAGTCGGGCTGAATCAGACAGTGCATTCCATTGCGCAGGATTCCGGCACCTGGCACGTCGAAGCTGCAGGATTTGCCGGCTCCTTCGATGCAGTTATTCTCGCCACGCCCGCGCACGTCACGCGTCGCCTGCTTTCACCCTTGCACCCTGACTTCGATCGGCTGCTCGCGATGGATGCGACGTCCGCCATCGTCATCGCGCTCGCGTTCTCCACCGATCGCGCACGGCATCTCAGCATTCCTCACGGATTCGGATATCTCGTACCAGAGACGTCCCCAAGCACGTCGCATGACTCCAGGCCACAGCTTTTAGCCTGTACCTTCGTCAACCAGAAGTTCGCGCACCGCGCAACCGAAGGAGCTGTGCTCCTCCGCGCCTTCTTCGGCGGAGAGACCGCGGCCGCGCTTCTGGGCAGCAGTGACGCTGAACTGCTCTCCCTCGCGCATGAACGGCTTTCGCAGGTGCTCGGCTCGGTGCCGGAACCCGACATCTCGCTTGTTCGCCGATGGCCACTGTCGTTGCCTCAATATGCGGTGGGCCACCTCGATCGCATGGCTGAGCTAAACCATTTGACCAGCAGCTTTCCCGGTCTGCAACTCGTGGGCAATGCCTACAATGGAGTCGGCCTGCCCGACCTCATCCGCCAGGGCCGCGAAGCAGCCCGCCGGGCCGGCCAGGCTTAAGAAAGCGCCCCAAAAAGATCCATCCCATCAAAGGCGTTATCTTGCCGAAGCCTGCCGCACAGCGGTAGCATCTGACGATCTATGGCTACTACCCATGTGAATGCAGCCGCGAGCGGCACCTTTGCTCTCGGCGGAGACCTCCACATCCACCGGCTCGGCTTCGGCGCCATGCGCATCACCGGCGAAGGCATCTGGGGAGAGCCGAAGGACCCGGAAACGGCGAAGCAGGTCTTGCGCCGTGCCCTTGAGTTGGGTGTGAACTTCATCGACACGGCAGATTCCTACGGCCCGGAAGTCAGCGAGCGCCTTATCGCCGAAGCCCTGTATCCATATCCGGGCGAGCTAGTCATCGCCACCAAAGCCGGACTCACCCGCTCCGGCCCGAACCGCTGGGCACCGGTCGGCCGTCCCGAGTATCTGCGCCAGTGCGTCGAGATGAGCCTGCGCCGCCTGCGGGTCGAACGGATTGACCTCTGGCAGTTGCATCGCATCGACCCCAAAGTCCCAGTCGAGGAGTCGCTCGGCGCGATCAAGGAGCTGCAGAAACAGGGCAAGATTCGCCACGTGGGCCTTTCGGAGGTCACACCCGCCGAAATCGAGCGCGCGAAGAAGACGGTTCCCATTGTCAGTGTGCAGAACCTATACAACGTCGGCGATCGCAAGTACGAATCGACGCTGAAGTTCTGCGAGAACAACAATCTGGGATTTATCCCGTGGTTCCCGGTCGCGGCCGGAGCACTCGCGCGACCGGGAGGCCCGCTGGACACCGCAGCCAAGAGCCACAACGTCACGGTTGCACAGCTCTCGCTCGCATGGCTTCTACACCGCTCTCCGGTGATGCTGCCGATTCCCGGCACGTCATCGGTCGAGCACCTCGAAGAAAACGTCGCCGCCGCCGGGGTACAACTCGGCGCCGACGAATGGAAAACCATCGAGGGCGAAGCCGCGCGGAAGTAGTACCGTCAAAAGACAACGGGCAGATCCCTCACGGATCTGCCCATCTTTTTTCGACCAGGATTTAGGGAGCGACAACGACGCCGCAGGCGATCCGGTCTCCAGCATTACCCGCCGGGTCGGTCTTCATATCATCGGCTTTGGCGTGAACGACGATGGCTGTTCCCCCGTTTGAAAACACGGAGTTTGCTGCTGCGGGATCGAGTGTCACGTCCTTGTTCACGAGAGTGGCTTTGACCGCTCCGCCCGCGTTCACCGTCAGGTTCTGAGGCATATCGCCGTTGTGGTGACCATCCGGGTTTTCATACCCATGCTTCTTGCCTGCCGGATTGAAGTGTCCTCCTGCAGTCTTGAAGTCGGGCGGGTCGCACTTGGCATTCTGGTGGATATGAATCGCGTGCTCGCCGGGAGGCAGGTTCTTCAAATCGACTTTGACTTCAATGCCCGCCTTCTCCTGCTTGAGCACAACGTCTCCGGCGTCTTTTCCGTCCGCGGTCTTCATCACGACCTTAACGGACTTCGGACCGGCAGCGAACACGACCGCTGGCAGGGCTGTCATGGCGAACACCGCTATGATCAGGAGCAACTTCGACTGGATCTTCATGGGCTCTCCTTGCACGCACAAGGATACCCGAAGCGGCAACTCGCTGACGTTAAGGCACGCGCTTTCGTAGGTTGCCCCGTAGTGTTCTGGTAACGATGACCGGGGTAATTTGGTGGAGCTAGTCGGGCTCGAACCGACGACCTCGTCGTTGCGAACGACGCGCTCTCCCAGCTGAGCTATAGCCCCACAGAGGCGGGAGATACTCCATCCAGCTTATCACCCTTTGCCGGCGAGAAAGCACTCTCAATCGCGAACCATCTCCCCTGCGAAAAATCTTCAACACCGGGAATAAAACTGGGCCCACACAGTTCTCGTCGGTGTGCGGGCACGATTCCCGCAATCAGGAGAGATCGTGAGCGAGATTTTCGAAACCGGCATCCCTCAACGTTTGACAGAACACCAACCAACCGGCAGTGAGAACGACGGGATCAACCGCCGTGGCTTCCTCAAGTGCATGGCATGGGCGGGCACAGGACTCGTCTGGAGCTTCGCGGGTGGCGTTCCCGTCTCGCGCGTCTTCGGCCAAACCCACCAACCATCAAGACAGGCCGATTTCAGCTTCGTTCAGATCAGCGACAGCCATATCGGATTCAACAAACCTGCCAATGCCGACGTAACGGCAACTCTCCACACCGCGCTGGAGAAGATCAACGGCTACTCAGGCGTTACGGATTTTCTGATTCACACCGGCGATCTTACCCACTCAGCCAAACCTGCCGAGTTCGACACACTTCAACAGGTGCTGAGCGGAGCAAAGCGGCAGGTCTTTTATGTGCCCGGCGAGCATGACACCGCTGTCGACGACGGCAAACTGTTCCTCGAGAGATATGGCAAGGACACGAAGGGAAACGGGTGGTACAGCTTCGACCACAAGGGTGTCCACTTCATCGGACTCGTCAATGTGGTGCAGCTCGAAGGCATGGGGAAGATTGGCCAGGATCAGCTCAACTGGCTCAAGCAGGACCTGAGCGGCGTGAAGAACAGCACCCCGGTTGTGCTTTTTGCGCATATTCCGCTCTGGACGCTGTATCCCTCGTGGGGCTGGGGAACATCGGACAGTGAGCAGGCATTCGCAATGCTGAAGCGGTTCGGCTCAGTTACCGTCCTGAACGGGCATATCCATCAGGTAATGCAGAAGGTAGAAGGAAACGTCTCGTTTCACACCGCCATGTCCACAGCTTTTCCGCAGCCCGCACCCGGTTCAGCGCCATCGCCGGGGCCAATGAAGGTCTCCGCGGAGAGGTTGCGCGATGTGCTGGGCATTACCGAGGTACACTTCGTCGCGCAGAAGCATCAGCTCGCCATCGTTGATGCGTCATTGTCCGGCACGCCAGTCGAGCATTCCGCGGCTTCGTTATGAGTCCGGTGCGGATTCCCCTTGCTGCAGCTGCTTTGTTCGCTGCCAGCGTCGCGCTTTCATTCGTTCATCTCGGAGGCAACCCACGTTCGCGCGCGGCTACTGGCGCGCTGCTTGATGGCAGCGGTGTGCCGGCCGACGTGCTGCATGTGCTGGAAACAAAGTGCGGCGACTGCCATTCCGAAAAGACCAGCTGGCCGGCTTATAGCAGACTGGCACCCGTCTCCTGGTTCATTGAACACGATGTACGCGAGGGCCGCGAGCACCTGAATATGTCGCAATGGCAGCACTATACTTCCCAAGCACGCATCGATCTTCTGTCAAGAATCGCTTCTGAAGTGCGCAGCGGAGAGATGCCGCTGCGCCAGTACCTGATACTTCATCCCCAGGCGCGGCTTACCTCCGAAGAGCAGCAGCTTATCTACGACTGGGCAAAATCAGAACGCAGGCACATCCGACAGCAGATTGCCGGAGCGCAAGCAAAGCCCTAAGGCAGGCTAAGAGGCCCTAACTACCCGATAAAGAAAACATGACATACCACGTTCTAAAGCTATTTACCACTTTAAGAAATAAAATGCTCAGGCTTTCTCTCGCGCACACCCTGGCGATAGCGATTATGTCTGCTGTGCCTCCATTTTCGGGGTTGGCAGCCAGAAATGGAACCACGGGCGCAGACGATTCGCTTGATGCAGAGCAAGGCAAGCAGCTTTTTGAGAAGCGCTGCAACGGATGCCATTCACTCGATCAGGATAAGGAGGGGCCACGGCTTCGTAACGTCTATGGACGAAAGGCCGGCAGTGTATCTACCTTCAGGTATTCCGATGCGCTGAAATCGGCACAGTTCACATGGAACGATGTTTCACTGGAGAAGTGGCTTAGCAGTCCGGAGTCCGTCGTCACGGATACCGATATGAATTTTTCCGTGCCCAAGCCCGATGAACGCGCTGCGATTATTCGATTTCTTCGACTATCCTCAGGTAAATAATTAGAGTCGAACCAGGAAGGGGACGATGGATCCCGAGTTCTTCGAAGCAGCGGCCATGCCGCTATTCGACCAACTCTATAACTTCGCTCACTGGTTGACCGGCAACAGAAGCGACGCCGAAGACCTGGTGCAGGAGACCTATGCGAAAGCGTTGAAAGGCTTCCGATCGTTTCAAGAGGGCACGAATCTGCGTGCATGGATGTATCGCATCCTGCGAAATTCATTCCTCACTTCGCGCACCGGGCTGGGAGCCCATAACGTCTCACCTCTCGACGACGAGATGGATATCACCGCGTTGGCCGCGCACAGTCTCACGCCTGAATTCCTCGTCTTGCAGCAGGAAGGAAAGCAAACCGTGAGGGACGCGCTCGCATGTCTCCCGTTGAACTATCGTGAGGTCATCCTGCTATGTGAAATAGAGGAAATGCAATACAAAGAGATCGCAGAGGTTCTGGGTGTGCCTATCGGAACCGTGATGTCGCGCCTGGCTCGCGCCAGAAAAATGCTTCGCGAACTGTTGACAGCAAAGCCCACGGAAAAGGTCTCGAAATGGACTGTGATCAAAACCCCGTCGCACTAGGCGCGTACCTCGACGACGAATTGCACGCGAGCGAAGCGGCCGCCCTGCGCGAACATATCGGCGGTTGCCCGAAATGCGCGACGGAGATCGCTGAGCTCGTCCGAATCAAGCGGGGTTTTCGCGCCGTCGGTCCGCGGTTTGCGCCGAGCCCGGAGTTTCGTCGGCGCGTCGAACAGCAAATCAGCTACCCCAGTCGCCGATTTTGGCGTCTGCAGCTTATTCCTGCGGCAGTCTTCGCAGCTGCCGTGCTGCTTGTGGTGATAGCGTCAGCGCTGTTCCTGCATCGCCCCAATGATTTCGCCGAAATTGCCGACCTGCACGTAAACGCGCTTGCCAGCGCTAACCCCGTCGACGTCGTCTCGACCGACCGGCACACCGTGAAGCCCTGGTTTCAAGGCAGGATTCCGTTTTCATTCAATGTGCCCGAGTTCGCAGGCACGGAATTTACCCTGCTGGGCGGCCGCGTCATCTATTTCCACCAGCGTCCGGGGGCGCAGTTGATTGTCGCTGTGCGCCAGCACAAAATTTCCGTGCTGATTTTTCAGGCCGGGCCCGAACTGGATCGCTCGTTTGCGTTCCCCGAGGGAGTGGGCCATCACAACACATTCAGCATAGATACCTGGCAATCGCAGGGATTGAGGTATTTCGTTATTGGAGACGCTGACCCGTCTGCCATCGGCAAGCTGTCGACGACTTTCAAGGCCGCGAATCCATAAGCTCTGGCTTGTTCAAAACGGAAGGCCTGTTAAAGCAAAAGGCCCCGCACCTCGCCCGGAGCCTTTGCACAATACGTAGCCGAAGCAGTTACACTTGCACCGGAACAGGCTTCCCGGCCTCGGAATTGACACTCGCGCCTGAATTGACCGGCTGCCTGGACTCGCTGCCGGGCTTGCGGATGTCGATGCCGCCTTTGAAGAACGCGCCGTCCTCAATCGAAATCCGCTGTGCCGTCACATCACCGGTGAGCGAACCCTCGCTGCGAATGTCCACGCGATCGCTGGCGGTCACATTGCCGCGCACCTTGCCGAGCACGACGATCTCGCGCGCGGTGATATTGGCCGCGACCTGTCCATTACGACCAACGGTCACGCGATTTCCCTGCAGGTTGATTGAGCCTTCGACCTTTCCGTCGATGTAAAGCGACTCCGATCCGGTCACCTCTCCCTTGATCACCAGGCTCTTGCCGATCGTCGCCTGCTCGGCGGACGCAGGCTGCGCGGTGGTCGTGGAAGTTCGCGCCGCCGGTTCATAACTGGGGGTCGCGGGTGCTGCCGGACGAGCCGGTTCACTGGGCGTCTGTGAAGGGCTGTTTTGCTGATTCGGTTTCCACATTGTGCTGACGTTTCCTCTCTCTTCATGCTTGGCCCCGACCCGGCCGCGACGTCGTGGAGAACTTTCGCCCATCGCCGCTCAGACCTGCAGAGCCTGAACTGCATCGATCCCTCATGGTTCAGGCCCTCGCCGGGCCTGCCAACTGCCAAATCCGTGCAATCGGTGCTTTGTCTCGATCTTATACACGTGCGCCAAAAAATTGCACCCTCTGCAGCAAAAGTTTTTTGCGGGGTTCCAAATTTGAGTCACTTACAGAAACGGGAAGGCTGAGCAACATCCCGCGCGGGGGAATTCCTACAGGTACTCGTTCATCATCCGAGCCCAGGTCGGCCAGTCGTGACTGTTCCACGAGTTCCAGATGTACAGCTTGTGAGGAATCCACTTCTCGCCCATCAACCGAGAAAGATATTGGTTCGCTCCCAGGCACTGGTCGTCCCATCCTGTCGCCAGGATGTAAGTGCTCCGCGCATACCGCTCGAGGTACCACCAGTCACCCATGTTCCGGAGGTAGCTAGTCGGTGCGTTGAAATACACATCGTCATCGTGGTACCCGTTCAGGAAGCCGCTCACCTCAAAAGCGCCGCTCATCGACAGAAACCCGGTAAATCTGTCTGGGTGCCGCAGCGCGATGTTCACCGCGTGATAGCCGCCGAAGCTCGCTCCCAGGCTGGCCAGGTGGGGATTCCAGTTCTTCTGCCGGATGAGGGGCAATACCTCCTCCATCACATAGCTCTCGTACTGCACGTGTCGGGCGATCCGCCACCGCGGGGGAACGGCCCGGTTGTACCAGCTCTCCGAATCCGCGCTGTCTAGGCAATAAAACTGGATCTCGCCGTTGTCGATCTTGTGACCGACGGCCGAAATCATTCCTCGGTCTTCAAACTCATAGAACCGCCCCTGCGACGTTGGAAAAACAACGAACGGCACGCCCGCATGCCCGAAGACTAGCAGTTCCATGTCGCGCCCAAGCCTTGGCGACCACCATTTGTGATATTCACGGTTCATAACATTCCTGCTACTGTATCAGGCATCAACCGCTCTAATAGATAGGAAATGGAGCGGACGCCGAAATCTCGGCGCAGAAAGGGCAAGCAAGGATTGGCCACACAGATCTCGGCGCAGGCACAGGTTGATCCAACACTGATCGAAATCCCCTCGCCCGAAACACCACCCCACCCGCGCGTCCACCTGCACCGCCAGTTCCACTCCCGGTTCCTTCCCGCTGATCGCGACGTTTCGGTCTACCTTCCCCCCAGCTATGAGGAGCACGCCGAACGTCACTACCCCGTGCTCTACCTGCAGGACGGGCAGAACCTTTTTGACCCGCGCACCTCGTTCATCCCGGGCCGCACCTGGCAGGTCGCCGAAACCGCCGACGCGGAGATCGCTGCCGACGCAGTCGAACCGCTCATCATCGTCGGAGTCGCCAACACGGGCGAGCATCGACTGGCAGAGTACACCCCTACCCGCGACTGGAAGATGGGCGGCGGCGACGCGGACAAATACGGCAAGCTACTGGTCCACGACTTGATCCCCTGGATAGCATCAACCTACCGTGTCCGCCGCGGCGTCGAACACACTGGCCTCGGCGGCTCATCCCTCGGTGGTCTCGTCGCGCTCTATCTCGGCCTCAACTACTCGGAGATCTTCGGCAGGCTGGCCGTCATGTCTCCTTCGGTGTGGTGGAACCACAAGTCCATTGTTGGCTGGGTCAACGAGCGGGCGCCACGGCTTCTTCACCGCCCTCGCATCTGGCTCGATGTGGGCGATTCGGAAGGCCGCCGCACCCTCGCCGACACCGACCTCCTGCACCGCCGGCTCCAGGCATCGGGATGGCGCGCCGAAGAGGATCTTCATTACGAGCGCGTACCGGGAGGAACCCATGACGAAACCGCCTGGTCCCACCGCGTCGGTCCCATGCTGCGTTTTCTGTTTCCCGCGGAAAAAGTCTGATCTGGCTGGATTCTTGTTATACTAAGTTGCTGGGAATTAGTGTCCGGATCGGCCTGTCCGCAGGGTCCAGTTGCACCGTCTCCCCCAACAGACACACAAGTTTTGAAAGGATTTTTCCGTGTTGATGATTCGTCTGGCGCGCGTTGGCGCGCGCAAGCAACCATATTATCGAGTGGTTGTGATCGAAAAGGAACGCGCCCGCAACGGCCGCTCCATCGAGGTGGTTGGCACCTATAACCCGCGTACCAATCCGGCTTCGGTCGACCTCAAACGCGACCGCATCGAGTACTGGACCAGCAAAGGCGCACAGCTCTCCGATCGAGTCGCCAAGCTGGCAGCGCGTCCTGTTGAAGCACCTGCTGCCTGAGCCGCTGATTCCGCTGAATTCCTTCCCCCAATATTTCTGGTTTCGCCTAATTCACCGAGGCGAGACAGAAGAATTCCTCTGTCTTCTCGGCAAACTTACTGGTAGTATGGCGCGAGCCCGAGAGTGAGACTTACCCACGTCCTCAAGGGAGGCCCGGCAATGACGCACGAAGATCGTCCGGATGACATGCAGGAGCTGGTAACTGAAATTGCCCGCGCCTTGGTCGATGAGCCGGACGCAGTTGTAGTTGAAGCTGTCGAACGCGAGGAGAGCACCGTCCTGCGATTGCGCGTGGCTCCTAGCGACGTCGGCAAGGTAATCGGCAAGCAGGGGCGCACGGCACGGTCCATGCGGACCATTCTCGGCGCCGTCAGCATGAAACACCATCATCGATACACCCTGGACATCCTGGAAGAGGATAAGCACGGGACGTCCGACCATTAACGCATTTTCGGAATTGGTGTATCCCGAAAACCACAGATCGAATGTCGACGCGACTATCAAGAAGCAGCGACCTGCCCCGCTCTCTACGGACCACAATAATTCCGAAAATGCCCGAAATCAGGGCGACCTAATGTCATGAGCCATTCCGACTGGGCAATTCTCGCCCAGCTCGTCCGGCCCCAGGGCCGACACGGCGAAATTCTCGCGGACCTGCTTACGGACTTTCCCGAACGTTTCTCCAATCGCAGGCGCTTGTATCTCCTTGCGTCCGAAACAGACAGGGCAACTGCGCGCAAATTCACCCTCGAACGCCATTGGCTTCACAAAGGCCGTGTCGTCTTGAAGTTCTCGGGTATCGACTCGATCAGCGACGCCGAGGCGCTGCGGAACCTCCTGGTTGCCATTCCGGCTAGCGAACGCGCTCCGCTTAACGATGATTCTGTCTACATCGTCGATCTCATCGGCTGCGAGGTCATCGACCTCGCGTCTCCAGGAAGACCCATCGGTAATGTCGCCGATCTCGACCCCGAAGCCGGCCTGCTGATCGTTCAGGCAGAAAAAAGCGGAGACGTCCTCATCCCATTCGCCAAAGCCTACCTGGTAAGTATTGACCCAGTGGCAAAGCGCATTGAGATGCGCTTGCCCCCGGGCCTCCTCGACATCAACGCTCCCATCACTGACGATGAGAGGCGTGAGCTCGACACCAGCGGTGAAGGGAAGCGAAGCTAGTATTAGGTCCCAGCCCATGCGGTTCGACATCATCACTATCTTTCCCGGCTTCTTTGCCGGCGTTTTCGACCACGGCATCGTCAAACGCGCGCTGGCGGCAGACCTGATTCAGATCGAAATTCATGACCTGCGTAGCTTTACCCACGACCGGCACCGCACCGTGGACGACCGGCCTTTCGGCGGCGGCGAAGGCATGGTGCTCAAGCCCGAACCGCTGGTGGATGCCGTCGAATCTCTGAGGTTGCCGCAAAAATCAGCGCGAAACGGCACACCTGAGTCAGTGATCCTACTCTCTGCCCAAGGCGCAAAGTTCACCCAGGCCACAGCTCGCGAGCTGGCAAAACTTGAGCGGGCTGTCCTGATCTGCGGCCGCTACGAAGGTGTCGACGAGCGCGTCAACCAACTCGTCTGCGACCGCGAGCTTTCCATCGGCGACTACGTCCTCTCCGGAGGCGAGCTCGGGGCAGCCGTCATCGTAGACGCCACAATGCGCCTCGTTCCCGGCGCGCTCGGCAATCAAGACTCAAGCGCGTTTGAGAGCTTTGGGCAATCTGACGAGCATTTTCCGGCCGACTCCGACAGTCCACCTCGCTCTACCCACGGTTCCGGAGGCATTCTCGATTACCCGCACTACACCCGCCCAGCCGAGTTTCGCGGCCTCGCCGTCCCGGAAGTTCTCGCCGGCGGCGATCATGCGGCCATCCGCCGCTGGCGGCGCGAGCGGGCGCTCGAGAAAACCCTGCGCAACCGCCCCGACCTGCTCGAAGCCGCTGATCTGTCGCGTGAGGACCGGGCATTTCTCGCTGCATTGGCGCGCCAAACCCCTGATTTTCCTGTAAACTGAAAGTTCTGACATCACCACCAGGAACGAGTTATGTCTATCCATCCAGTCATGCAACGACTTGCCGAAAAGATCAATCGGACCGACATCCCCCCATTCTCAGCGGGCGACACGGTTCGCGTGCAGGTCAAGATCAAGGAAGGCGACAAGGAACGCCTCCAGGCATTTGAGGGCATCGTCATTGCCCGCAAGAACGGTGCACAGGGCAGTTTCACCGTCCGCAAGATGAGCTTCGGCCACGGCGTCGAGCGCATCTTCCCCTTCAACTCCAAGGTCATCGATAAGGTAGAGAAGATCCGCTCGGCCAAGGTTCGCCGCGCCAAGCTCTTCTACCTCCGCGGACTCCGCGGCAAGGCCGCCCGCCTCAAGGAAATCGAGCGCGCTTAGTCCATCCACGCGCCCCGGAAGAGCATCTCCGGGGCGTTTGTGTGTCAGCAGGATTCCCGCCCGGTTTTCCACTTCTCTCCGCAGCGGCTCTGCGCTGTAGACTCACCTCATGACGCGGATTCCAGTGCTTGAGTGGGAACCGGAGCTTCTCGCCGAGGAGCTTGCGGAGGAAGAAAGCGTCTCCGCGGCAACCCGAAAGCTGCGCATGCTGCGCTCGCTCGTTTGCGGCAACAAGTACGAGAAGGCCGCACGCAAGGAAGGAGCCACGACGATCGCCGGCGTCGACGAAGTCGGCCGGGGAGCCCTCTTCGGTCCGGTCGTCGCTGCAGCCGTGATCCTTCCGCCGGACACCCGCATCCGCGGGCTGCGCGATTCCAAGCAGCTTCTCCGCGAGGACCGCGAGCGGCTCGCCAAGGTCGTCGAGCGCAAGGCCCTCGCCATCGCCATTGCCGAGGTCGACGTCGAGACCATCGATCGAGTCAACATCTACCAGGCCACACGCATCGCGATGGCCAACGCCGTCGGCAAGCTCGCCCTCGCACCAGACCACCTGCTCATCGATGCTATGCGGCTCGACCTCTCTTGCGCTCAGACCAGCATCATCTACGGCGACTCGCTGTCGATCTCGATCGCCGCAGCCTCGGTCATCGCGAAAGTTTATCGTGATGCGCGGATGCGCGAACTCGACAAGGACTACCCCCAGTACGGCCTCGCCTCTCATAAGGGATACAGCACGCCGCAGCACCTCACCGCCCTGGACAAGCACGGCCCCTGTCCGCTGCACCGCAAGAGCTTCCGTCCGGTGGCGCAGACCATGCTGCCCTGGGACAACCCGCTTCCCTGCTGAGGATCGAGCTTGCCCTTCCGCCTGTTATGCGTCACCGCACACCCTGACGATGAGAGCGGTGCCTTCGGCGGAGCGCTCCTGATGGCGCACCACGACGGCGTCGAGACGTACCTCCTATGTCTCACTGACGGGCAGGCAGCGCATCACCGGGGCGAGGCTGCAGACGCAGCCGAACTGGGCCAGATGCGCCGGGCCGAACTTGCTGCTGCCTGCGAGGTGCTCCGGATCACAAGCTGTGAGGTCCTGCACTTTCCCGACGGCGAGCTGCGCCGGCAGGACTTCTACGAGCTTGTCGGGGCCATCGCCGAGCGCGTCAGGAAACTGCGTCCACATGTCATCCTTACCTTCGGAGGAGACGGTGGCGTCAACCTGCATCGCGACCACTCAATGGTCTCGGTCGCAACGACGGCTGCTTTCCACTGGGCCGGTCGGCGCGAGTTCTTTCCTGAGCAGCTTGATCGAGGGATCCAGCCATACGCTCCGCAAAAGCTTTATTACTCGAGCACGCCGTGGGTCATGGTTCGCGACCGTCCCGAGCTGTCGGCATTCCCGACGGTGCCATACTCGCTCAGTCTCGACTTGGGCAGCCTGGCGGAGGCCAAGCTGGTGGCGTTCCAGAAGCACAGCACTCAGGCCGGAGTTCTGAAACGGGTCGGCGATGCTGTCCGCAAGCACCTTGAGGTCGAGCAGTATCTGCTGGCCGCCGCTCCGGGGCGCGTTGCGGTGAGTGATGATACCGCTCTCTTCGCGGGCGTCGTCTCAGACTAGCCGGGGTACCCTGTGATGTTTCAAGAGGTT
>JAFAKX010000107.1 GCA_019234945.1 Silvibacterium sp. | reverse complement strand
GACGCCGCAGCCGAGCGCACGCGCTTCATCGATGAATGCGCCGAGATTCTGCACAGCTCGCGCGTGGCGCCTGGCAGCGAGCGCCCGATCGCCGGTTGCATACTGCTGGCTCAGATCGAGCGATGTGGAGCCGCTTAATAACTGCCTGGCGAAGTTTCGCGCGATGATCTGCTCCGCGTTGGCTAGATCCGCCGTGTCCTGGGACTGGCTCACGTACGCCGTCAGACGTTCGGCGAGATGGATGCGCGGCTTCTGTTCCCAATACCAGTCCGCGATCGCATTGTTTTCCCCGTGCAGATACTCGCGCGCGTCGAGAGTGGTCCCGTTGCGGCGAGCGGCCTCGGCGTACGGCGCGGCGAGTTTCTGCGCGTGATGCGCGACCTCTTGCAGTTCCTTGATGGTGCGGGGAATCTCACCACCCTCGAGCCATTCCATTTGCGCCTCGTAGCCCGCCCGTCGCGCGGCCCGAATCGACTCCGCCGCGTTCCCCTGGCCGGCTATTTCCGGTGATGCCCGAAAGCGCTGATCAGCCGGCGCCTCGAGGCGTGCGCGCAGTTGTTCGTCGAGTTCCGGCTCGAGCCCTAGCTCGCGATGGATTTGCGCCAGGCGGCCGAACGATTTGTACAGATCCGGCGGCAACTCTTCTGCAGGCATGCTCCGTGCCGCGGCGAGTTGGTTGAGCAGCTGCTCGCGCTCTTTGAAGAGTGCTGCCCGAGCCGCGTCTCCTCTTATGTTTTCGATGTATTCCGGCGGTTGGTTCTGTTGCCGCTTTTTTACATACGATTGAACGACGCCTGGCATAAGTTATGCCGCCGCTTTTTTCGGCGCCTCCTTGTCGAGTTTTTCCGTTCGATCGCCTTTGGCTCTTCTCGCCGGTTTTTCGGAAGGCAGTACCTGTTCGAGAATCTGGCTAAGCACATAGCTCACATCACTGCCATCGAGCGATTGAGCATACTCATTGAGCCGCCGGATCAGATCCGGGTGTAACGCGAATTCGACTGCCTCCGGCTGTCTTCTGTCCTGCGGTTGAATGTCGATTTTCATAATGGTTTGTTTTCTCCTTTTCATTTGGTCCAGACTGGCTTTGCATAAAACCGGACAGTGCTCGGATCCACCGGACCGAAGTACCGGGAATCGAAGCTGTCGCGGTTGTAATCACTGATCGCCCACAACCCGCTTCGGTACTCACCGAACGGATAATGGCTAAGCGGTGTGCCGGTGCGCGAGCGTTCTTTCGGCGCCGTATTCAGCAGCAGCTTTCTGCTAACGAAAAATCCCGCCTGGCGATACACAATTGGGTTATCCGCAGAGGCGTGAAATACCGGCTTTAAAATCGGTGCGACTCCGGTGGGGCAATCGCCGCCCGCAATCTCTAGACCTGCTTTGATCGCGCTCTCGATCGTGCTTTGCGCAAGACACAGTCCTGCGTATTCGGCCGGGCCTCGGACCTCGAGATAGAGACCTAGGGGAACGGAGTCGGTGTAGTTCACGCGTAGATGCGAGGACTTCAGGAAGAGTGGGATCCCCAAACACAAAGCGGCGAGAAACATCAGTACCGCATTCCTCATGCCGCTAAGTTGAAACCGGTTACGCGTTATCGGTTGCATATTTACTTTCCTCGGAGCGGCTCGTACGGCCCCGGAAAAATCATGTCTTTCTTCACTGAGACCGCGAAGATTTCGCCGGGCCGGATCTTGAGCGTCGGCTGATTGTTGAGATTGCGGCTGGTGATCTGCTGCCCCAGTTCGGCAGCTTGCGTTCCTACTGCGCTCGCAATCACTTGGCTTGTGGATGGGTATTGAAGAACACTACCGTTCGTGTGGTTCTGCGAAACCTGCAGCCCAGCTGCGAAGAGCGAACTGAGCGCTACCCCGCCGATGACTCTCGCCCAGTGGTTATCGACTTTATCTTTGAGGCCCACGGCGCCATCGGCAGCGTGCGAGGGCATGCGGTCGAGATCAATGAATGAGCCGTCGGGAAAATAGATCGCGGTCCATACGACCTGCACACGATTTTGCGCGTACGTGACGCTCGAGTTGTATTCGCCGACCAGCCGCGAGCCGGCGGGAATCATGACATATTTCTGCGTGGGCGAATCGTAGACGTCGCGCGTCACCTCCGCGATCAGGTCGCCGGGCAGATCCGAGACGAGTTTGTGGGGCAGAGCGGCCGGAATCACTGTTCCGCGCTGGACCACCCAGGGGCTTAGCGGCGGCAGGCGCGTTGTCTTCAGGTAATCGCCTTCGCTCGTTTCTCGGGATTCGAGGAACTGGCG
>JAFAKX010000082.1 GCA_019234945.1 Silvibacterium sp. | reverse complement strand
GCCTTCCCCGATAAATCTCGTCGATCGGTTTGAGGTTATCCAAACCGCTGTGCTAGCATCCATAGCTCTTGGAGAGGTCGGACTTTCACCGTCACGAAATCCGGATCTCCGGCTTGCGCCTCGCATGAAGGATGAGGACGGAAGATTCGGATGCACCGCACTTAAGACGCCGCAAACGACGCCTTCGCGACTCCTCTGCATTTCGATCTTCGCGACCGCGTCCTCGGTAAGCCGCACAACTTCTCCCTCGATCTATCGTTCTGCATCGATCACCCCGGATGCCTGGGGCAAATTTATTTTCAGGAGCAGTTCATGAAGTCTTATCAGGGAAGTGAGATACGCAACGTAGCTGTAGTTGGGCATGCGCACAGCGGCAAAACCACGTTAATTTCCGCTCTGCTGCATGCCGCAAAAATGACTCCAAAACTCGGATACGTGGAAGACGGCTCAGCCGTTACCGCCTATGACGAAGAGGAAATTTCGCGCCGCACGACAATGCAGAACGCCGTCGCATTCGCGGAATGGAACGGAGTCAAGGTCAACCTCGTCGATACGCCCGGGTTCCATATGTTCGTACATGAGGCAAAGGCTGCCATGCTTCCGGTCGAGGCGGCATTAATCGTGATTAACGCTCCTTGCGGCGTCGAGGCCATGACGGACCGCGTCTGGAAGTACGCCGATGAGTTCAACTTGCCCCGTGTAGTCGTACTCAATCAAATGGATCATCCGCGAGCTGCCACTGCGGTCGAGCCGGCCCTCGAAGCACTGCGCTCCCGCTATGGTCGCCAAGTGATCCCCGTTCAATTGCCCATAGCCAACAGCAAAGGCTTTGAGGGCGTGATCGACCTCGTCACGATGGAAGCGTTTTACTACTCGCCCAATGGCGACGGCCAGGGCAAGATCGGGGAGATTCCGGGAGATATGCGGGCGCCAGCAAAGGCAGCGCATGAGGCGCTCGTTGAGTTGGTGGCGGAAGGCAAGGACGAGCTGATGGAGGAGTTTTTCGCAGAAGGCACGATTGCCGAGCAGCACCTCATCACAGCACTCCACGAGGCGATCCGGGAGGACCGTATTTTCCCCGTCCTTTTTTCCAGCGGACTAACGAATATCGCCACAGATCATCTGCTCGATTTTCTAAAGGTCTATGCGCCGGCGCCGATTGAACGTACTCCTGTTGCGGCGAGGGCGGTGCTGACTCCGGTTTCGGCAAATGGTCATGCCGGCAATGGCCCTGCAACCCAGGAGACCACTGCTGGAGGGGAAGGCTCGCCGGAGATCGTGATGCGAAAGGTAGACGATCGTGAGCCCGTGTCTCTCTACGCGTTCAAGACGATGACCGACCCGTTCGCCGGACGCATCACCTTTTTCAAAATTTTCTCCGGAATCGTAAAGAATGACGCGACGATTACGAATTATGCACGCCGTGGCGTCGAGAAACTTGCCCATCTTTCGATCATGCAGGGCAATAGTGCCGTTCCTGTCACGGAACTCCATGCGGGCGACCTGGGCGCAGTAGCCAAGTTGCGTGACACGCTCACCGGTGACACTCTCGGTGACAAAGGGCACGAGATATTCTTCGAACCCGTCGCCCTGCCCGAGCCTGCGATGACTTACGCCATTGAGCCGAAGACTCGGGCTGATGAAGACAAACTGGCACCCGCTGTACACAAGCTGATGGAAGAGGATCTTCTGGTGCGCTTCTTTCGCGATCCGCAGACGAACGAGTTCCTGATTGCAGGCGCCGGCCAACCGCATATCGAAGCAATCGTATCCAAGCTACGGCGACGGTATCACACCGAGGTCACGCTGAAAGCACCGAAGGTTCCTTACAGGGAAACGATCCGCGGACGAGCCGAAGGGCACGGGCGCCACAAAAAACAGACTGGTGGGCACGGTCAGTTCGGCGACTGCAAGATCCGGATGGAACCGCTTCAAAGAGGCGGCGGCTTTGAGTTCGTCAACGACATCTTCGGCGGAGCGATCCCACGGAACTTCATTCCGGCAGTAGAAAAGGGAATTCAGGAGGCGGCAGCGCGCGGTTATCTTGCCGGCTATCCGGTGGTTGATTTCAGGGTCACCCTCCATGACGGCGCCTACCATGACGTTGACTCGAACGAATTGTCCTTCAAATTGGCCGGACGACTTGCATTTCGCAAGTGCATGGAACAAGCGAAGCCGGCGCTTCTCGAGCCGATCATGCGGGTGGAAATTGAGGCTCCCGAAGAGTTTGCGGGCAGTTTGATGGGCGACCTCAATCAGCGGCGCGGCCGCGTTCAGGGAATGGAGGGCCGAGGCTCCATGACGTCGATCCGCGCCGAAGTTCCGATGGCCGAAATGCTCAGCTATGGTTCAAGCCTGACTGCAATGACACAAGGACGCGGCAGCTTCCATATGGAGATGGATCACTATGATCTGGTGCCGCAACCGATCGCTGACAAGATCGTCGCCAACGCGAAGCGACCCGTGCAGGAGGAAGAGGATGAGTAGGAACAGCACGTAGCAGTACGATGATGGCGCTATATGGCTTGTTGCTTGCCCCCAGTGTCCACGGAAGACATTCGATCGCCTAAGCGTAAGGCCTCCGACGCGGTTAATCTTTTAGCAACCTCTGGGCTTCGTTACACTCTAATGAAGGAGTTCAATTTACGAGGATTCCGCCGCGAAATGACAGTCCGAAAGCCCTCCGTTTTGGTATCCCTTGGGCTGTCAGCGATTCTCCTTAGCCGTCTTGCTTCGGCACAGTCCAATCCCAATAATTCCGCACAAAACCCTTACGCGGGAAGCGTACAGGCTGTAGCCGCTACTCCCGGTGTGAAGCCGCTATCGCTCGATGACGCCATTCGTCTGGGGATTGAGAACAACCTGGCTCTGACACTCGCGCATTTGAACCAGGACTCCGCCACCGCTCAAAAGCTGCAGTTGGCAAACGCGCTGCTTCCCAACCTGTCGGCCCATGCCGAGAACGGTGTACACGAGATCAACCTGAGAGCGGCAGGTTTCAGCACGGCGCTCCTCCCGCAGTTTGGCATTCCCCCGGCGGAAGCTGCGCACTTTCCTTATATCGTTAGAGTCACATCAACTGTAGGACAGGTAAACCTATCGCAGGCGCTTTTCACTTTGGCGGGCTGGGATGTGTGGAAGGCGGCGAAGGCAAATGAGCGAGCCGCCTACTACGCTACTCAATCTTCGCGAGGACTGGTGGTCCTGAACGTCGGAACGGCCTACCTGCAGGCATTGGCCGCTTCTGCACAGGTGGATTACGCCGCCGCCTTGCTCAAGACGGACGAAACGCTGCTCTTTCAGGCGCGTGAGAAGCATAAGGCCGGGACGGCGGCGAATCTGGATGAGCTGCGCGCACGGGTGCAGTATCAAACGCAACAGCTGACGCTGATTCAGAATCAAAACGACTTCAAGAAGGCAAAAATTGCCTTGAATCGGGAGATCGGATTGGCGCCGGAGCAGGAAATTCAGCTGACGGATGCCGCTCCCTACGCCGATCTGGCCGCAATGACCATTGAGGAAGCTAGGCGAGAGGCCTACGCGAGTCGACAGGATTATCAGCAGATCAAGCAGCAGATTGAGGCTGCGCGACTGGAACGCAGGGCCGCAAAGCATGAGCGGTTTCCTAGTATTACCTTCAATGGCAACTACGGGGTAACAGGCGTCACCGGGGGCATCTATCACGGGACATTCACTGCGACAGGAGAGATGAGCGTTCCCATATTTGAGGAGGCGAAATTTCGCGGCGATCGCGACGTGGCTGAGGCCCAACTCGAGGAACTGCGCTCCCAACTCAATGACCTGACGAACAAGATCGACCAGCAGCTACGCGACAGCCTGCTGGACCTGCAGACTGCGGCAGAACTCGTTCGCGTTTCGCGCAGCAACGTAGATTTAGCGACAAAGACTCTTGAACAGACCACCGACCGCTTCCAGGCGGGTGTGGATGACAATCTTCCTGTTACTCAGGCGCAATCCACACTGGCGCAGGCCCAGACGCAGTACGTTCGCAACGTCTACCAGTTCAACCAGGCGAAGCTCGGGTTTGCACGTAATCTGGGCATTGTCGATACGCAATACAAAAACTACATACCAACCGGGACAAGTACGACGACGAGCAGCCAGCAGCCGCATGGCGGAAAATAGGGACACCCAGCCGGCTATTGGATCTGTTTGGCCGGACCAACCTCCGCGTCGAAGAAGCCCGTCTCGATGATGCTGCCGTGTTTCATCTGCACGATGATTCGATAGATTCCACCGCCGGGGAATCCATAAGGAAAACTCACAGTGCTGAGTAAGCCAGGCCGGCTCATGTTCATTCCTGGCATTTGCATCGGATCGTTCTGCGTCGCTGGATCCGGCTCTGGTGTTTGATGATTCTGTGCCTGGGCGATCATCAGAGCGGCCATCGAAGCCGTACCTGACGGATGGACGTGTGCGAAGACAGAACCGTCCTCCTTAACGAAGGCTGCGTGACCGGGCATGCCCATGTACAGGGACATGTCAGAGGCTGGTTGGCCTTCCGGGTCGAGGAGCACAAAGGTAAAGTCGTAGGGGGTCTTCGCGGCAAGGGTCTCAGGTCGCTTCCAGACCATGGTGTAGCCGTCGGGGAGCTTGTAATTGGTGCTGGTCTGCGCTGGGCCATCTTTCTGGTTCAAGGCGGTGGAAGTGCCCTCGGCATCATCACCAGCAAGAGCGCGGCCGGAGATGTCAGGCAATCTGACGGAGGAGACGATCGTCTCGGGAAAGCCATTTTCGTGTACTACATCAGCGTAGAGGCGATATTCGGCGGCTGGAACTGACGGCAGCGCAAGCCGAAAATCGCCGGTTCCCGCAGGCTGCGGGTGAAGGTGGAAGACGATATCCATCGCCGGCCAGCGCAGCATGTAGAGATGCATCAGGTGGTCGTGGTCGGGGATGAAGTCGTCGAGCTTGCGCTGCTTGAGCCATCCGGGATCTGAAAGCTTCAGATCGAGCACGTTGCCGGGCTGAAGCTGCGCCTGCATCTCAAGCGGCTTGTAGATGTAGCGGCTATAATCCGCGGCCTCCGCTTCCCACCAGCGATTTCCAAAGACCACAGCGCCGATCAATAGAACAAATGTAATCGTCATGGCTACGAATGCGCGGCGGCGTCCTCTGGGGGGGGCCTCGGCACCCGGAGCAAGCTGGGCTTCGCGGGCTGCCGCGCCCACAATGCTCACCAGGCCGGCGACCAGAAGGATGCCGAGAAAGGCCAGCATGATCCCCAGGCCGGGCTGCATCGCGCGGGTTGCAATGGCGGTCGCGGGTACCGGAGCCGAGAAGACTCCTGATCCCTGGCTGCCGTGAACAGTGAAGCGGATCTGCCAGGAGCCAGTGGCCATGATCCAGAGATGCCCTGTGAAGTACTGTGGGTCAGCAAAGGGCCGCTGCATGAAATCGGGAACTGGGGGATATTTTGAGGCCTCGCCGGTGAGCGGGATCGGCGTGATTTCGATGCGGTCTATGCCCGGAGTTTGCGAGCGGAGCTCGATGTCGGCAACTCCGGGAATGACAAGCGGTGGGCGCACCACCACCGAGAGCTTGTAAGCGCCGGCATTGCCTTCGACGTAGACGTCGGGGCTGCCGACGTGGGCCCGGGCAGGCAGAGCAGAAATGGCAAGACACACGCAAACAAGCAGAGTGTGAACTGACGAGCGAATCCGAATCATCATCGCTGAATCTTTTTCATCCAATTGCCGAGTGCAAAGCCGAGCCACGTGAAAGCGGCAGCCAGAAACATGGCCTTGCCCAAACCCAGCCAGAGAGCCGCACTCTGATCTGGATGCCAAAACTGGCGAAGGAAATCGACCGAAGTGGACGGCATGTTGTAGTCGTGATATCCGCTGCCGAAGAATCGGTTCTCCGCCGCCTTACTCATGAGGAAATTCGCAAACGGCCATTCGACCGCAACGAGAGAGAGGATGAAAACAGGGCCCGCTACAAGTGAGACCAGCCATGGCCTCCAGTTTTTCGCATACGTAAGCAGTAGATCGACGGCAACAGCCGGAACGATCAACAGGAGCGGGAATTTCGGTGGAATGAACTGTGTTACATGCTGATAAACGGGACCCAGCTTCGGCTCGGCCGGAAAGAGCGGAAGGATGAGAATCAGCGCACACAGAAAAGCTGTGTAGAGAATGGTCATCCACGTGGCGGCCCAGCGGTTCCGAGAACAGATATGGATAGCGGAGAAATACATCGGCGTGCCCAGCGCGCAGGCGACATAGGCGCTCGCGCTGTGCAAGTAGATATCCCACGTGTATTCCATGCGGAAGAACATGGAGAGAACGAGTAGCAGTCCGGAGATGTAGAGCATGAGCCATTGGAGATGCTTGAATTCAGGGCTCGCTTGGCCGGTTGTGGCTTCCGCTCGGTTCATGGCCGCCACGATCAGGAATAGTGAGCCAAGGCAGACGGCCCAGATGCCCAACATGAGTAGCGTATGCGGGGGCGAGACGATTTTTACGTCGAGGCCGTAGGCGTTGTGCCACCAGTTGTCAAAGGGGGCTGAGGTCAGCATCGCGATGCCTCCCCAGGCGGCAAGGAATGCCCCGAGAGGCCCGCGAAAGCCGAAGACGCGAATCGACGAAGCGAACAACTGCGGCGGTCGCAGGAATGTCGTCGCAAGGATCAGGTAGCCGCTGTAGATGCCCGCTAGCACCCCGCATAGATAGATGGCCATGTGCGCAGGGGTCCAGAAGCTGTCCCGGCCGATGGAGCGGTGCCATGATACATCCCAGTGGGCGCCAATCGTAACGGAGGTGACGGCGAGAGCGGCACACCAGAGGTACCAGGGGACGCGGCCAGTGGTGGTGGCAGAGGGTCGTGCGGCAGTAACGGTCGCCATAGACTCTACCTCAAGGGATGCATATAGGATACAGCTGCGGCCCGAGACGCATTTATCATGGCATGAAATTTAGGAGGCTATTTTGCACAGGTGGATTGCATATTTGATGGTTGTGGTTACGGCTTCGACCTGGGGCCAGACGGGATTATCAACAAAATGGGAAGAGCTGACGGGGCCCGATTTCATCGAGGCCATACAACAGTCGCAGGGCGTCTGCATCCTGCCCTTCGGCATTCTTGAGAAGCATGGTCCGCATTTGCCGCTTGGCACCGACCTGATCAACGTTCGCTATGCGGTCGAGCATGCAACCCAACAGGAGTATGCGGTGATCTTTCCTGCATACTATTTCGGACAAATCGCGGAAGCACGGCAGCAGCCGGGGACCGTGTCCTACAGCATGCATATGCAGCTCGATCTGCTACAGGAAACAACTGATGAAATGGCACGCAATGGATGCAAGAAGATCGTGATCGTAAATGGTCATGGCGGCAATGAGCATCTGCTTCCTTATTTCTCACAGTCACAGTTACAAACATCGCATGATTACGTCGTCTATGTATACCGCTGGTCTCCGGGGAACCCGCCCGGACGTCCTCCCCTGCATTCGAAGGTGGACATGCACGCTGGTGAATCGGAGACGGCGCACACGATGGCATCGAGGCCCGACCTCGTGCACCTGGATCGGGCGAATCAGGAATCCGGTGAGGATCAGGCCCGGCAGCATCTGCCCGAGGGAGTCTATACGGGTATCTGGTGGTATGCGCGATTTCCGAATCACTATTCCGGGGACGGAAGCCTCGCAACAAAAGAGTTGGGCGAGTTCGATATGAAAGCCTGGACAGATGGAATTGCCGACGTAATCCGTGCGGTCAAGGCCGACCAGGTCAGTCTGGTGTTACAGAACCAGTTCTATCGGGAAGCGGAGCATCCGCTGGACACGAAACAGTAGATCGCGCCGGACCCTCGCCTATTCGGAGAAAAGCTGGAACAACTCACTTGCCGAACTGACAGCGAACGTGGCGGTCAGGTCCAGCTCATAAGCGAGTTTTGTGAAGTCTGGGCTTACTTCGACCCGATCAAGCGGAGGCGTGCTGTAAAAGCTCGTCCCTCAGGCACGCTAAAGGTCCCGTATTCCGGAGAGTCCACAACCTTATTCACTATGGCGAGATTCTGATGATCGGTTATGTTCTCGATCACGCCTCGCAAGCCGAAGTAAGCGCCCCGAAAATGAAACTTCCACTCCAGACCGGGACTGAATGAGAAATAGTCTGGGAACCTACGCGAGCCGGGCTGTCCGATCACCTGTTGATTGGCGTTTACCGAGCTGAATGGAAACCCAGTGCGCCAGTCGACCGTGTAAACAAAATCCCAGCTCTTTCGTCTGGGCACCGGCAGCCACGCCCAGGAGATAACCCTGTTCGGCGTATCCCAAGGCAGAGGCCCACCCGCCTGCGGACCAAGCACCGATAGCGTCGGAATATATTCAAGCGCGGCATTGGTATGCGCATAGGACCAGGTATACGCTCCGAAGAGAGCATGTCCGTCTTCAAATATGTGCCGGCCACTTATGGTGACCGAGCGATAATCCTGCACCCTTGAATTAACGAGCGAATACGTCCCGAATAACGCCGGCGGCGGGCTTGGATTGCTGTAAACGAAGAAATCGCTGCTGTGTTTGTCGAGATAGCTGACCGAAGAGTAGATGGAGGCCGGCAATTTCTGTTCGATACTGATGCTCCAGTTCAGCGCGCGAGCTTCGCGCAGCGTCGCATCGTTGGCTACAAAGCTGCTCAGTAGCGGCGGGCTGATCGGGGTGGTGCCATCGGGCGCGTAGTACGTGTCATACCGCATCCCGGCCAGTGACTCTTCCAGATACTGAAGCTGGGTATGTTCATAGTAGAGGCCGATTCCTCCCGCGAGCTTTGTGTTCGCGCTCGAGTCCGGCGCGTAAGTCGCCGCGATCCTGGGAGAAAACAGGGGACGCCGCACAATCTCATCCCAGTCAAAGCGCAGTCCTGTCTCCAGTAACAATCCCTTCCGCGGCACCCAACGGTCCTGTATATAGGCGCCAACGTCAAAGTTGTTTCGGCTGAACGGATCTACCTCGGGAAACGTGCTCAACCGCAGGAGCGTGCCATCCTCGCGCAGGTAGCGAATCGGGGAACGAGTCACTCTCTCGCCGAAATTGATCTGATCAAGATCGGCACCGAACCTCAGATCGTGCTTTCCCAGCCAGGTAAGCGGCGGCAAATAGAGCAAACCGTTTTCCTGTACACGACGCGAGGTGGTTGTGGCATTTTCAAAGAAGCTGCCCAGGTAAGTCTCCGGGGTGACCTCGAATGGAGTATCCCCGTGAGGCTCATATCCGTCCCGAAAGTGTACGAGCGCAGCCCCAACATCAAGTAACGCGCCGCCGGAAAAGCTGTGCTGTTCGCGCAGATAAGGAAACCACGCGAGGATGTCCCGGTCTATTGTGCTTTGTTGCGGCGTGAGAGTGGAGAGTCCCTCGTAGGGAGAGTGATAGTCGTTGAAGAGGAAGCCGCCGATAAGGATGTCGCTGGGAGTAATGTTGACCTGCGCCTTGGCCAGATTACTTCCCCGCCAGAGTTGATTGCTGTTGGCATTACTCGGCAGTCCCGCAATGATGATGTTGTCGTATTCGAGATCGAGTCCATCGAAGAACCACGCTTTGTTCCGAACGATCGGGCCCGAGAAAGCTACCCGAGGCACAAATTTGTCGAAGTGTATCCCTCCGTTGACCTGGCGAAAGGATGGTAAGAAGTCTGTAGCATTGAAACGAAACCGGTCGTCCCCCATTCCAGCACGAAACGCGATGACACCGCCGGTAGCCCTGCCATATTGAACGGGATAGCGGGTTGTCTCAACGTCGATCGAACGGACAGCATCGGCACTCACACGCATGGAGAATGTTCCGCTCACCGGAGAGCGAATATCGAAGCCATCCAACAAATCCAACGTTGCATAGGTCTGCGAACCAGCGACATGAATCTGCCCACTGTTATCCTGCACTACTCCCGGATTGAATGGCAGGATGTAACTGATGTCACGAGAGGGTTGATACGGGATATTTGCGATCTCTGGCGTGCTCATATTGCTCACGTCGGCGATCTGGTCCGGATCGATCCCTGTACTCGATGCGACTACATTGACCTGCTGCTGCACTATCTGCTGATGCGCGAGAGTAACCTCAACTGCCTTCTCTCGCAGGTCGACCTGAGAAAGTTTGGTTTGGTAAAAGCCCTGCTTTTGCACATCGAGTCCATAGGGCGAATTACCGCGAATATTGTACTTGCAGCGACCGCCATAGTTGGTGGTCAATCGTTGATCCGGACGGCCGGGTTCTGACAGGACCACCTCTGCTCCCGGCACAGCAACTCCGTTTTCGTCCGTCACACTAAGCTCGATTTGCGGCGTCTGAGCGAACGCAACCACCACACTGTAGATAAGACTGCAAAAGAGGACCAGCTGACTAAGGCATTTTCGGCAATAATGGAACTTGTTGGAGGATCGGTAAAGATCACGCGATCGTCGCATCAACTTGAAGGCATTGCCGCCGGGACACCTCTTTTCCGAAGATGCCGTAGGCCAATGGCCGCGCTGCATACGTCTAGTGTAGGCCTGTTGAAAATCGTGGTTCGCGCCAAATTCCGAATGGTCGTTTGGGATTGAAGTCGGGAGCTAGCAAAAGAAAAGCCCGGCGCGCGGCCGGGCTTGAAAATTGGTATTGCGCCTAAGGGTGTCTTCCTGGACGGCCAGTCCTTATTCTGACGCAGCCATCTCTTCGGCCTCGCCTTCCTGACGCATGAGCTCGAGTTCGCGCTCGTACGCTTCGTGAGCTTCGGACACCTCCTGCTGGACGCGCTGTGCCGCCTCCTCGAGCTCCGGGGAGAGCTGGATGTTGCGGTAGTACTCCATGCCCGTTCCGGCGGGAATGAGACGGCCAACGATGACGTTCTCCTTGAGGCCACGCAGGTTGTCGACGGCGCCGTTGATGGACGCCTCCGTCAGCACGCGCGTAGTCTCCTGGAAGGACGCCGCGGAGATGAAGCTATCGGTCGAGAGCGAAGCCTTCGTGATGCCGAGCAGCAGCGGACGGCCGATAGCTGGGCGACCTCCGTTGGCGATCACGCGCTCGTTTTCTTCACGGAAGCGGAACTTGTCGACCTGCTGTTCGAGCAGGAAGCTGGTGTCGCCGACTTCCTCGATCTTCACCCAGCGAAGCATTTGCCGGACGATGGTTTCGATATGCTTATCAGAGATGGCCACGCCCTGGAGCCGGTAGACTTCCTGGATTTCGTTGACCAGGTAGCTCTGCAGCTCCTTCTCGCCGAGAACGGCTAGAATGTCGTGCGGGTTGAGCGGACCATCCATGAGCGGTTCGCCGGCTTTCAGACGCTCGCCCTCCTGCACGTTGACGTGGATGCCGCGCGGCACGGAGTATTCTTTCTCTTCTCCGTTGTCGGCGGTAACGTAGATCTTGCGCTGTCCCTTCGATACCTCTCCGAACTTCACCACACCATCAATCTCGCTGATGATGGCGGTTTCGCGCGGCTTGCGAGCTTCGAAGAGCTCGACGACACGGGGCAGACCGCCGGTGATGTCCTTGGTGCGCGTGGTTTCGCGCGGGATCTTGGCAAGGATATCGCCGGGGAAAACCTCGTCTCCGTCCTGGATCATCAGGTGAGCGCGTGAAGGCATCAGGTAGCGCTTGTTGCCCTTGGCTCCCTTGACCACGATCGCAGGCTGGCGCTTCTCATCCGAAGACTCCGACACAACCAGGCGCGAGAGACCGGTGACTTCGTCCACTTCTTCGTTCAGCGTGATGCCTTCCTGCAGGTCCTTGAACTGCACGGTCCCGCCGATCTCGGTCAGGATGGCGAAGGTGTACGGATCCCACTCGGCCAGCACCTGCCCGAGCTCGACCGGCTGGCCCTCCTCGACCTTGAGGCGGGCGCCGTAGACGATCTGGTAGCGCTCCTTCTCGCGGCCACGCTCGTCGAGGACGGCAACGGCGCCCGAGCGGTTCATGGCAACCAGGCCACCCTGCTTCGAGCGCACGGTGACCAGATTGATGAAGCGAATCGTGCCGTTGTTCTTTGCATCAAGGCGCGACTGCTCGGAGACTCGCGACGCCGTACCTCCGATATGGAAGGTACGCATCGTGAGTTGCGTTCCCGGCTCACCGATCGACTGCGCCCCGATTACACCGACAGCTTCGCCGAGCTCAACCATGCGACCGGAGCCGAGGTTCCGGCCATAGCAGAGGACGCAGACGCCGCGCCGCGATTCGCAGGTGAGGACGGAACGAATCTTGACGCGCTCGATACCAGCGGCCTGAATCGCCGAGGCGATCTCTTCATTGATCTCCTGGTTGACGTCAACGATGACATTGCCTTCGAAGTCCTTTAATTTCTCAAGGGAAACGCGGCCGATAATGCGGTCTCTCAACGGCTCGATGATCTCGCCGGACTCGACGATCGGCATCACGTAAATGCCTTCGACGGTACCGCAGTCCTTCTCGCTGACGATAACGTCCTGGGCCACGTCGACGAGTCGGCGGGTCAGGTAGCCGGAGTCAGCGGTTTTGAGAGCGGTATCGGCAAGACCCTTACGTGCGCCGTGCGTGGAGATGAAGTACTCAAGCACGGTGAGTCCTTCACGGAAGTTCGCCGTGATCGGGGTCTCGATGATTTCGCCCGAAGGCTTGGCCATCAATCCGCGCATGCCGGAGAGCTGACGAATCTGCTGCTTCGATCCGCGAGCGCCGGAGTCGGCCATGATGTAGATCGGGTTCATGGCGCCGGCCTTATCGGCCTCCTTCATGTTGTTGAACATCTCGTCGGCGACCTTCTCGGTCACCGTCGACCACAACTGGATGACCTTGTTATTGCGCTCGCCGTTGGTGATGGCACCGTCGAGATACTGCTGCTGCACCGCAAAGCGCTGCTTCTCAGCATCGCGCACAACGGGGTACTTGGTCTCAGGAATGACCATGTCATCCAAGCCGACAGAGAGACCCGAGCGCGTCGCGAACTGGAAGCCCAGTTCCTTGATCCGGTCGAGCATCTTGACCGTAACCTCAAGACCGAGGTTGAGGTAGCAGTAGTTGACGAGCTGTCCGATCCCCTTCTTCTTGAGCAGGCCATTGACGTACGGCATGCCTTCGGGAAGTGCGTCGTTCAGGATGGCTCGTCCCACAGTAGTCGAGATGTATTGCTTGTCGTACACCACCGGCTCAGTGTGCGTTAGATCCTGATCGTCATACGCTGTGGTCATATCAAGGACAGGACCGCTGTAGCGCAGACGGATCGGCGACAGCGTTTCAACTTCTCTGGCTTCGAGCGCCATCAGCACCTCTTCGACATTCGCGAAGACGCGGCCTTCACCCTTGGCTCCCTTGCGTGCCTTGGTCAGGTAGTAGAGGCCGAGAACCATGTCCTGCGTAGGAACGGTGATTGGCTGGCCTGACGCCGGCGACAGGATGTTGTGCGAGGCGAGCATGAGCACGCTCGCTTCCACTTGCGCCTCCGGCGACAGCGGAATGTGGACGGCCATCTGGTCACCGTCGAAATCCGCGTTGAACGCGGTGCAGACGAGCGGGTGAATCTTGATAGCCTTGCCCTCGACAAGTACAGGCTCGAACGCCTGGATGCCGAGGCGGTGCAACGTTGGAGCGCGGTTCAGCAACACCGGGTGATCCTTGATGACTTCCTCAAGGATGTCCCACACGATCGGTTCCTGCAGCTCGACCATTTCCTTGGCCTGCTTGATGGTCGTGCAATGGCCGGTCTGTTCGAGCCGGTGATAGATGAAGGGTTTGAAGAGCTCAAGGGCCATCTTCTTGGGAAGGCCGCACTGGTGCAGCTTCAACTCAGGCCCAACGACGATCACCGAACGGCCAGAATAGTCGACGCGCTTGCCGAGCAGGTTCTGGCGAAAGCGGCCCTGCTTGCCCTTAAGGGTGTCGGAAAGCGACTTCAGCGGACGGTTGTTCGCTCCCCGCAAAACGCGGCCGCGGCGGCCGTTGTCGAAGAGCGCATCGACGGCTTCCTGGAGCATGCGCTTTTCGTTGCGGACGATCACCTCAGGCGCATGGAGGTCCATGAGCTTCTTGAGGCGGTTGTTACGGTTGATCACGCGGCGATAGAGATCGTTGAGGTCCGAGGTCGCGAAGCGGCCGCCGTCGAGAGGCACGAGCGGGCGCAGTTCCGGCGGAATGACCGGAATCACGTCCAGAATCATCCACTGCGGCTTGTTGCCCGACTTGCGAAACGCTTCAACGACCTTCAGGCGCTTGGCATATTTCAGTCGCTTCTGCAGCGAGGTTTCGGCCTTCATGCGCTCGCGCAGCTCAGTCGCGAGTTCGTCCACGTTCACCCGCTTGAGCAGTTCCTTGATTGCCTCAGCACCCATCATGCCCTTGAAGCCGGTGGGGCGATACTGGGCGTCGAGCTCGCGGAAGCGGTTCTCGTCCTTAATGATTTCGCGCTCGCGAACGGGAGCGTCGCCCGGGTCGACGACAACGTAGCTCTCGAAATAAAGCACGCTTTCGAGGTCGCGGAGCGAGATGTCGAGCAGGTGGCCGATTCGCGAAGGCAGTCCCTTGAAGAACCACACGTGCGAGCAGGGCGAAGCCAGCTCGATGTGGCCCAGACGCTCACGGCGTACCTTCGACACTGTGACTTCGACGCCGCACTTGTCGCAAATCACGCCGCGGTGCTTCATGCGCTTGTACTTTCCGCAGAGGCACTCCCAGTCGGTGACGGGGCCAAAGATGCGAGCGCAGAAGAGCCCGTCGCGCTCCGGCTTGAAGGTTCGGTAGTTGATGGTTTCCGGCTTGGTGACCTCGCCATGCGACCAGCTGCGAATCTTCTCCGGCGAGGCGAGCTGGATGCGGATTGCGTCAAAGTCGGTAATGGGGCTTGTCAATTCAAAAGGGTTGGAACGGTACAAGGTGTTCCTCCTTGCCGAGTCACCAGTGGTGGGTCCCCAGTGCTCAGCATGTTTACTTCAGTTCTTGGAGCAGCGGCGGTTTCATGCGCAGCTGTGAATCAAATCTTTGCTCCGCTGCCAGCCCTCAACTCAGGACTGAAGACTGGCAACTGATCGCTAATCGGCTGCTGCCAAAGTGGGCAGCGGCTGCTTCTTCGCTTCTCCTTCCGGAGTCATCTTCATCAGCTCAACGTCGAGGCAAAGCGACTGCAGCTCGCGGATAAGCACGTTGAATGACTCCGGCACGCCCGGCTCGATCGCCGCTTCGCCCTTGACGATGGCCTCATAAATTTTGGTGCGGCCATAGACGTCGTCGGACTTGGCAGTGAGCAGCTCCTGCAGGATGTAGGCGGCGCCATAAGCTTCGAGCGCCCACACTTCCATTTCTCCGAAGCGCTGTCCGCCGAACTGCGCCTTGCCACCCAGCGGCTGCTGCGTGATGAGCGAGTACGGCCCGATGGAGCGAGCGTGGATCTTGTCGTCGACCAGGTGCGAGAGCTTGAGCATATATATGTAGCCCACCGTAACCGGCTGCTCGAACTGCTCGCCTGTCATACCGTCGTAGAGCACTGTTTTGCCTGAAGCCGGCAAGCCAGCAGCGGTAAGCAGCGCCTTGATTTCAGTCTCCTTGGCTCCGTCGAATACGGCCGTGCCAAACCAGATGCCTCGCCGCATTCCGAGTCCAACCCGAATCGTCTGCTCATCATCGAGCTCGAGCAGCTGGCGCAGAGTGGCCGTGCCTGCGAACTTCTCCTTGAAGATTTCGCGGATGGCGTTTGCGTCCTGGTTTTGCTTCACCAGCACGGCCACCTGGGTACCGAGCTCATGTGCAGCCCAGCCCAGGTGCGTCTCGAGGATCTGACCGACGTTCATACGTGAAGGCACGCCCAGCGGATTGAGAACAATCTCCACCGGTGTTCCATCGGGAAGATAGGGCATGTCCTCTTCGGGCAGGATGCGCGCGATGACGCCCTTGTTCCCGTGGCGTCCGGCCATCTTGTCACCGACCGACAGCTTGCGCTTCATGGCGACGTAGACCTTGACCAACTTGATGACGCCCGGCGCGAGCTCGTCGCCCTTCTGCAGCTTGGCGATCTTCTCGTTGGTGATCTTGCGGAGTACGTCGATCTGGCGCGAGGTCATCTCTTCGATCTCGTCGATCTGCTCGTTCACGCGCGGATCCTTGTCGGCGTAGCGGATGCGCTTCAGATTCTTGGTCGAAATGCGTTCGATGGCGTCGCGATCAAGAACCGCATCCTTCACAAGCAGGCGCTTGTTGGTACGCTCATCGTGCAAGTCAGCCAGCACCACCTTGCCCCCGAGAATGGCTTCGAGGCGCTTCAGGCGCTCGTCGGTGAGAATACGAATCTCATCGGCGAGGTTCTTCTCAAGACGCGCGATCTGGTCGGCTTCGATCTGCTTGGCGCGCTCATCCTTCTCCTGACCCTTGCGGGAGAAGATGCGAACGTCAACGACCGTACCTTCGATTCCCGGAGGGCAGGTGAGCGATGCGTCGCGAACGTCGCCGGCCTTCTCACCGAAGATGGCGCGGAGCAGCTTTTCTTCGGGAGTAAGTTGCGTCTCTCCCTTTGGCGTGACCTTGCCAACGAGGATGTCGTTGTGCTTGATCTTCGCGCCGATGCGGATGACTCCGCTCTCATCGAGGTCGCGCAGCGCATGCTCGCTGACGTTGGGGATATCGCGGGTGATCTCTTCCGGTCCCAGCTTCGTGTCGCGCGCCTCGATCTCGAACTCCTCGATGTGCACCGAGGTGTAGTAGTCCTCGCGGACCAGCTTTTCTGAGATCAGAATCGCGTCTTCGAAGTTGTAGCCGCGCCACGGCATAAAGCCGACAAGCACGTTCCGGCCGAGACCTAATTCGCCCTGCTCAGTGCAAGGGCCGTCGGCGATGACCTGGCCTTTCACCACGCGGTCGCCCTGCCGGACGATCGGCTTCTGATTGATGCAGGTGTTCTGGTTCGACCGCTTGAACTTGATGAGCTGGTAGATATCCGAACCAACCTCACGCGAAAGTTGCGTAGGGTGATGCTCACCTTCAACACGGACGATGATGCGCTCCGAGTCGACCGAATCGACGATGCCGTTGCGGCGAGCAAGGATGACGGCACCCGAATCACGGGCAGTCACGCCTTCCATGCCGGTTCCGACGAACGGAGCCTCTGAGACAAGCAGGGGCACCGACTGGCGCTGCATGTTCGCGCCCATCAGCGCGCGGTTCGCGTCGTCATGCTCGAGGAACGGCACGAGCGATGCCGCGACCGAAACGAGCTGCTTCGGGCTGACGTCAACATAATCGACTTCATTGCGGTTCACGAGAACGAAGTTGCCCTGACGGCGGGCGTTTACCAGCTCGTCGGTGATGTTTCCACTCTCGTCGAGGTCGATATTCGCCTGCGCAATGGTGTGTCGATCTTCCTCCCACGCCGACAAGTAGAACGAGAACGGCTCAAAGTCGACCGCTCGCTTCTTGTCCTTCTTGAGGTGCGCGTTCAGCTTGGATATCTCAGATTTCTCTATGTGATCACCGACGCGAAGGCCGCTTTCACCCGCGTTGGTGACCTGGACGAAATCGAGCACACGACCGTCGGCAACGCGCCGGTACGGCGATTCGATGAATCCGTATTCGTTGATGCGAGCAAAGCACGAGAGAGAGCTGATGAGACCGATGTTCGGACCTTCAGGCGTCTCGATCGGACAGATGCGGCCATAGTGCGTGGGGTGAACGTCGCGCACTTCAAATCCCGCGCGCTCCCGCGACAAACCGCCCGGGCCCAGTGCGGAAAGACGCCGCTTATGCGTGATTTCCGAGAGCGGATTTGTCTGGTCCATGAACTGCGAGAGCTGCGATGAACCGAAGAACTCGCGGATGGCCGCCATGACCGGCTTCGCATTGATGAGGTCGTGCGGCATCGCCGTCGACATCTCCTGGTAGACGCTCATCTTCTCCTTGATGGCGCGCTCCATGCGGACCAGGCCAATACGGAACTGGTTCTCCATCAGCTCACCAACCGCGCGAACACGGCGGTTGCCAAGGTGATCGATGTCGTCCACCGTGCCAATGTTTTTACGCAGTTTGAGCAGGTACTTGATGGTTGCGTAGAAGTCCTCGGGCGTGAGCGTGCGACGATCGAGTGGCGCGGCATCCGCATTCTCGTAAAGCTTGATGTTGAATTTCAGCCGGCCTACGCGCGAGAAGTCGTACTTGCGCGGATCGAAGAACATGCCCTCGAAGAGCGCAGTCGCGGTGTCAAGCGTCGGCGGATCGCCCGGACGCAGCTTACGGTAGATCTCGATGAGCGCTTCTTCAGGCTTGCGCACCGAGTCGCGTCGCAGCGTATTCGTGATGATGTTGCCTACATCATCACGCTCGGGGAAGAAGACCTCGATGTGCGTTACACCGCTCTCGATTATCTTGTGGAGCTTGTCGGAGGTGAGCTCCGTATTGGCCTCGACAAAGACTTCTCCCGTCGTGGTGTCAACCACGTCGGACGCCGTAACTGCCCCATCGAGCTCAGCGGCTTCAACTTCCACTTCCGAGATCTTCGCGTGGCGAAGCGCTTTCAGGATCGATGAAGTGACCTTCCGGCCGGAGTGCGCGATCTCCTCACCCTTGTGCACGATGGCGTGCGCGGGCTTAGCACCCAGGAGGTGCGTCGGCCTGTCGGTGTTCTCGTCGATGGTCCAAAACAACTTGCCATCCTTCACCGCGATCTTGTCGACTGTGTAAAAGGTCTTCAGGAGCTCGTCGTCATTACGCAGGCCGAGGGCGCGCAGGAAAATGGTTCCCAGGAACTTGCGCTTGCGGTCAATGCGCACATACAGCGTGTTCTTCTGGTCGAACTCAAACGCCACCCACGATCCGCGGTAGGGAATGATCTTGCCGAGGAAGTAGGTACGGTTGTTGGCCGTCTCGAAAAAGACGCCAGGCGAGCGATGCAACTGTGAAACGATAACGCGCTCGGTGCCGTTCACGATGAACGTACCGTTCTGCGTCATCAGCGGAATGTCGCCGAAAAAGACCTCCTGCTCCTTGATGTCGCGGATGGTCTTCGCGCCGGTTTCGGGATCCTTGTCGTAGATCGTGAGACGAACCGTCACCTTCAGCGGGGCCGAATAGGTCATCCCGCGCTCCTCGCACTCAGCCTGATCGTATTTAAGCTGCAAACCTACAGGGTCGCCGCACTTGTTGCAGAAGTCCGGAGTGTTCTTGTTGTAGGTGCCGCACTTCGAGCAGAGCACATCGCCTGGATGGAACGGGTCAGTGATCACCATGTTTCCGCAATTCACGCAGGAGGTGCGCAGGTGATGCAGGCCCTTGAGGTGACCGCACTTGCATTCCCAGTTACCGATGGAGTAATCAACAAAGTCGAGCTGCGAAATATTGCGAAAATCGGTAATTGGGAAAACAGATGTGAAGACGGACTGAAGACCATTGTCTTCGCGCTCGGAAGGCAGCTTATCCATCTGCAGAAAGCGCTCGTAGGAACGCCGCTGAACTTCAATCAGGTTCGGAATCTGAATGGCTGTAGGTATCTTTGAAAAATCGAGACGGCTGCGAAAGGCGCGATTCTCGTTCGGCATGCTTGACTCCTCAAGACTCGTCGATACGAGGCTCCGGCGCGGTTGCCGGAGGAGAAGACACCACCCGAGTCACGCGGTGTCTCCTTAACTACTGCGTTTCCACGCGATCACATCTGCTCCGGCCTCGTTCGGAGAAGGCGTCGCGTTCATTTCCGTCGGCCATTTGTCGCCTGGCCGCCGGTTTTTCGACTTGCACGGAATGCCCACGCGGGCGTAGGCTTCCGCTTTGCTCAAGAACTCTCTGGGGCCAATCTGCCCAGATGAGTGGTGTCGGCCTAGGTGACCGGCAGCATGACGACGGGATCGGAAGGAAAGGAACGAAACGGATTCAAGCGGAGGGATACTTCTGTCGACAAAACGGATAAGCGCCCGCGAGGACAAGAGACCTCGCGAGCGCCACAACCGGATTGTGCACTGAATACAGTCAGAATTTCAGATTCCCGCCGCTTGCAATACTGCGTTTTCGCCGCCTTACCGCCGATCGCAAATCATATCCACAGGCCCGCCGATTATCCTGCAGATACGCCGGTATACAAAACCACCGGATAAATCTTAAGAGCCACCACCCTCGGTATCTCGCGCCGACTATCAAGGACCTTTACAGGGCTTGCTTGTTGCCGTCATGTCACCGAGTTACCGAGAGAAAAGCACGAGCCGAGTTGATTCGCCTGAGACTTTCACTCAGGAGGAGGTCAAACGGAACGCGCTTTTACAAGAATAACGCGTTCCGGTTTGGCATGCAACTTGCTGGGACACTCAGCGCGAAAAAAACGCTGAGGTTGATGTCCGTCCTCAAAATCTGAGGGCTGCGAGCGAGAGGTTCCCACCCGCAAGTGCCGCGAATCGTTCGAGTTACTTGACCTCGACGGTTGCGACGCCTTCGAACTTCTTCTTGATCGCCTCGGCATCTTCCTTGCTGACGCCCTCCTTCAAAGGCTTGGGTGCGCCGTCAACCAGATCCTTGGCCTCCTTCAGGCCAAGCGAGGTGACTTCGCGAACCGCCTTGATGGTTGCGATCTTGTTCGCGCCGGCATCCTTGAGGACGACGGTGAACTCGGTCTGCTCGGCAGCCGCCGGAGCTGCCCCTGCAGCCGCGGCGCCGCCGCCCGCTACAACGACCGGAGCCGCAGCAGCTGCGGAAACGCCAAGGCGCTCCTCGAGCTTCTTGACGAGGGCCGCTGCATCCAAGAGGCTAAGCCCTACGATCTGATCTTCCAATTGCTGTAAATCCGCCATGATTTCTCTCCACCGTTACTAAAATTTGTGTTTCTGCTGGTCGCCGTGGCCTTCCAGCTGCCACTCACCCGCGCTGAGGTTTCCGATGTGCCCAGACCCAGCACCCCTCATAGCGATGTTGCGGCTAATCCTTACCTATTGGAGGGTCATCGCTAGGAGCGCTTCGCCCTCTGGCGCTGCTCGCGCAACCCCGCGCTTGCATCGCCATTCACTTTACTTACTTAACTTGCAAACTTCTGCTTTTCGACCCCTTGATTGAGAACGACAGCCAGATCGCGGCCCGTGGCGTTGATGACCGTCGCCAGACGCTGCGCCGGAGCATTGATGAGGAAGAGCAGCTTCGAGAAGATTTCTTCCTTGCCCGGCATTGTGGCCAGCGCCTTCACCTCGTCGACGTTAATCACCTTGCCGTCGACAATCCCGAGCTTGAAGGTGAACTGCGCATTCTCCTCGACCCACGCGGAGAGCGCCTTGGCCAGCGCCACCGGGTCGCCCTTGGTGTATGCCACCGAAGAGACGCCCTTCAATCCCTGCAGCGCCGCCTGAATCTGCGACCCCTTCGATGCACGAGCGGCAAGCTTGTTCTTGAGCACCCTATAGCGCCCACCCGCTGCACGCACTGTCTTACGCAGCTCAAAGTCCTGCGCAACAGTCAGCTTCGCAAAGGTGCCGACAATAGCACTGGTCGAGCCTTCGAGCTCTTTGGCGAGCTGCTCAACCTTCTCTGCCTTCTTTGCCTTGGTCAATGCCATAAAAATAAGCCTCTAGCTTCCAGCTACTAGCCCCTAGCTATCTCTTCTTCGAATCCTTGGTCTGCGCGCTGGCGGCTAGGTGCCAGCGGCTGAATCTTCAACTACGCCTTTGCTGCGGCGTCCGCAATCGAGCTGTCCAGCGCGATTCCCGGGCCCATCGTCGAGCTGAGCGTAATGCCCTTGATGTACTTGCCCTTCGCCGCCGAAGGCTTGGCGCGAACGACGCTCGAGATGACGGTCTGCGCGTTCTCTACCAACTTCTCGGGTGGGAACGAAATCTTGCCCACAGGAACGTGCACAAGAGCCGTCTTGTCGGTACGGAACTCGACCTTACCGGCCTTGATCTCGCGCACGGCTGCGGCAACGTCGCTCGTGACAGTGCCGGTCTTGGGGTTGGGCATCAGGCCACGAGGACCGAGCACTTTACCCAGGCGTCCGACGGACTTCATCATGTCCGGCGTGGCGATCAGAGCGTCGAAATCCGTCCAGCCTTCCTTCTGGATCTTCTCAACCAACTCTTCGCCACCGACAATCTCGGCGCCCGCCGCCTCTGCTTCCTTGAGACGATCGCCGGTCGTGATGACGGCAACCTTCTTTGTCTTGCCCAGACCGTGCGGCAAAACCACCGTGCCGCGCACCATCTGGTCGGCGTGCTTGGGATCGACACCGAGACGCAGGGTCAGATCAACCGTCTCATCGAACTTGGCAAACTTGACTTTCTGTAGGAGCGGGACCGCTTCCTGAAGTGCGTAGGGGCGCTTCTCGACAGCCGCGCGCGCCTTCGCGACATTCTTACTTACTCTTCTCGACATGCTTTCCTCGTCTCCCACCGCTTGGTCGATGCTGACTGCCGGGCCGTGGTATGTGTCGCGCACTCATCAGAGGCGCATTTATAAGTATGTCAAATTTCTCCTGCGATTTCCACGAGAAAACACTCGGCACTCGCTACGCGACGACCTCGATCCCCATTGACCGCGCTGTGCCCTTGATGCTCTTGACCGC
>JAFAKX010000244.1 GCA_019234945.1 Silvibacterium sp. | reverse complement strand
AAAATACGCCAGCAGTTCAGTGAGCGGCGGCATGTAACCCCACGCGGTCCTTCTGGATCATCTGCCGAATGCAGCGAAGCGCCTGGCGTGTGCGCTCTTCGTTTTCGATAAGAGAGAAGCGCACGTGCGCGTCGCCGTACTCGCCGAAGCCAATTCCGGGACTCACCGCAACCTTTGCCTCGCGAAGAAGCATGGTTGAAAATTCAAGCGAACCGAGGTGCCGGAATGGCTGCGGTATTGGAGCCCAGACGAACATCGTGGCTTTGGGCAGAGCAACCTGCCATCCGAGCTTGTTCAGGCCCTGTACAAGGACATCACGCCGCCGCCGATAATTCTCGCAGATCTCGGTCACGCATTCCTGTGGCCCTTCGAGCGCCAAGATCGACGCGACTTGGATCGGCGTGAATGTTCCGTAATCGAAGTAGCTCTTCAGACGCGCCAGGGCCGCGACCAGTGTCTTGTTTCCGACCATGAATCCGACGCGCCATCCCGGCATGTTGTAGCTTTTCGAAAGCGTGAAGAACTCAACGGCGATCTCTCGTGCCCCGGGCACTTCAAGGATCGACGGCGCGCGAAATCCGTCGAAGACCAGGTCAGCGTAAGCCAGGTCGTGAACAAGATAGATGCCGTGCTGCCGGCAGAGCGCTACCACGCGCTCAAAGAACGACAGGTCGACGCACTGCGTCGTCGGGTTCGCCGGAAAATTCAGAATCAGCATCTTCGGCTTCGGATACGTCAGCGGAATCGTCTCCTCGAGCTCCGCCAGAAAGAGGTCGGTGTTGTGGATCGCAACGCTCCGGATGTTCGCCCCTGCGATTACCGGGCCATAAATGTGGATCGGGTAGCTCGGATTCGGAACCAGCACCACGTCACCCTGATCGAGCGTGGCCAGGCAGAGATGTGCGATCCCCTCTTTCGAGCCGATCGTTACGATGGCCTCGGTCTCCGGATCGAGCGAGATGTTGTAGCGCCGCTCGTACCAGTTCGTGATCGCCCTGCGCAGCCTTGGAATGCCGCGGGAAAGAGAGTAGCGGTGCGTATCGGGTTTGCGCGCCGCCTCGATCATCTTTTCGACGATATGCGGGGGCGTGGCTCCGTCCGGATTCCCCATGCCGAAGTCAACGATGTCTTCGCCGCGCCGCCGGGCTGCCGCCTTGAGCTCTCCCGTGATGTTGAACACATAGGCCGGCAGCCGTTTGATTCTCGAAAACTCGTCCACTTCCTTCTTCTCCTGTTCTTCGTAATATAGCGCTCGATAGCCGCTGGCGGCGCTGGATGGCATTGCCTAAAAGAGTGCGTCCCCCGCCTCGCCGTCAAGCGCATGGAGAAACTCGGCAAGCAGCCGGACCTTCGGTACGGCAAGCTCTCTTGCCCGTGCCGTACGCAGCTTCGCAGGCAACTCGGCCAGGGCGCTCCTCATCACATGGAGAACGTCGCTGAAACGCGCGTACCGCGTATCACGTCCAATTTTCGAAATAGTCCGCAGAAGACCGATCGCGCCAAGCTGCTCGAGAATGTCGGCGTCTCGCAGGATTACCGCCTCAGTGGTTTGAGGGTCGTCTTTCGGCTGATGCGTGCGGATTGCATCCAGAACTGCAGGAATTTTCTCTGCAGGAAATCCGGCCGCGGTGAGAATGACCGGTACGCGTTCGCAGGCATAAGCCACGTGGTCCCAGCGCCGCAGAAGCTCGGGATCTTCGGGGCGATTGCCCACAAATACGCCGATATCATGCAACCACGCAGCCGCATAGACTACGTCGTCATCATAGTCGAGCCCTTCGCCGATCCGGCGCGTCAGGTTATAGAGGCGTGGCTGGTGTCCATACTTTTCAACGGGACGCGCCTCGCTCGCGATAATGCCAGCGATGAAACTGCGAAATTCATAGGGCATGGCGCCAGTCTAGCCCAAAGGGTGGAGCTTTTAACCCCCGCGAGGCAAGGCACGCAAGTTACCAATCTGAAAGCAGACAGGGCGATGCACACAGCCGGTAAAGCAGAATTTATGTGAAACGTTGGCGACCGCCGTTAACATATTTGACACAACGACGATGACACTTGTTATTTCGACTGTCGTCCGTTGTCGGGAAGGAAACACTCTGGGCAATTCCTGCGAAGCTGGGGAAAAAGAAAAGAGGGTCGGTCTTGAGGAATTTGGCCAACCCAAATTCATCTTGCTGTTATCGATTCGTCACTGTCATCGGACTCAATCATGGTATAGTGTCAAGAAATCGGGTCGTAACGCATTCGCAAAGACCCACAGATCCTCCAAATAATTTGCCGCAGCGTTGGCTTTGTAGAGAAACTAAGGCTTCCACCCCGGGTTGTACCCCGTAAGTCAGAGATCGAAAGAAAAATATATTGCAGTATTCTTAGCCCCTCACCTGTGAAGCACTTGTCTGATGGTCATGGCAAAGGGTGTTCCAGTGCGGGTAAGTTTCTGATTTGCAGCTTTTGGGACAGTGATGGCTACTTCGGAATACGTTCGGAAGACGAATACTGCAGATCAGCCAGCAACCGGCTTTCCGGCGCGCAGGCGGTCTCGGGCCGGAGTGGTCGGGCCCCAGATGGTAACGTCGCTCCTCATGATGATGAACGACGCCTTTGCCATTCTGCTGGCATTTGGAAGCGCACTGATTCTACGCTCGGCCATTGCTGACAAAGGCTCGCAGTTCACGGCGGTTTTCCACAGCCTCACAAGCGCACCCGTCAATCTGATCTATCTGGTGTGGTTCATCCTCGCTTATGCGCTGGTCGCGAGGCGTTACGGCCTCTACTCGCCGGTTCCGCTTTCCACTGGAGCGCACGAGGTTCGCCTCACCGTACAGGCCTGCCTGAATGCCGGCCTGCTTCTCTGCGGCGGGCTTTACATGACCAACAACTTCATGATCTCGCGGGGTCTGGTGCTGCTGCTCATTCTGAGCGCCATCATCACGCTGTCGATCAGTCGAGTGGTCTGGAGGCTGGCCCGTTATCGCCAATTCGAGCGCGGCCTCGAAACCCGGAATGTTGTTATCCTTGGAACCAATCACCTGAGCTACGCTCTCGGCCAACACATCGCCAAGGATTACCGACTCGGCTACAAGTTGCGCGGCTTCCTGATCTCGCCCGGTTGCATCTCCAGCCTTGAGGTGCCGGAACACCAGGTTCTCGGCGGGGTCGACCGCATCCGGCAGCTCACGCGCCTGCATTTCATTGACGAGATTGTGATTGCTGAGCCTTGCGCGATCGAGCAGGCCATCCGGCTGGTTGAAGAGGCCCGGGATCTCGAAATCGACATCCGATCCATCTCCGGATACTACGGCGAACTCACTGCGAACGCCCCGCTAGAGTACCTCGGCGTCTTCCCCGTCGTCAGCCTGCATCGCCGCGACCCACGCACCATCGCTCTGTTCCTCAAGCGGGTGGTCGATATCGTGCTTTCGCTGCTGGCCCTCACGGCCGTGTTTCCGCTGATGGCGGCCATCGCCCTGCTCATACGGCTCGACAGCAAAGGCCCGATTTTCTTTGTCTCGGAACGCATTGGTAAGCGCGGCCGGGTCTTCCCGTGTTTCAAATTCCGCACCATGGTCAAGAATGCGGAGCAGCTTAAGCAGAACATCGCCGCCATGAACGAGCGCGACAACATTCTTTTCAAGGTGAGCAACGACCCGCGCATTACGCGAATCGGGCGATTCCTGCGCAAGTACAGCCTCGATGAGCTGCCACAGTTCTTCAATGTGCTGCGCGGAGAGATGAGCATTGTCGGTCCCCGCCCGCCGATTGCGAGCGAGGTGGAGAAGTATGAGCTGGAGCACTTCCGCCGGCTCGAGGTGCTGCCCGGACTGACCGGCCTCTGGCAGATCCAGGCGCGGCAGGACGCCTCATTCGCCAAGTACATTGCGCTTGACACAGCCTACGTCGAAAACTGGAGCTTCTGGCTCGATCTGAAGATACTGCTCCGGACAGCGGAAGTGGTCGTGCGCGGCACCGGAACCTAAGCGGCGAGCGCGTTCGGGCTCTAAATCTCCGGCCCCCGCGCTTTGCGAAGCCTGATCAGCGCAGTCGTGTTAGCCGACGAAATCCACCTTCACCGGATGCGGAATGATGCCGCGCTCGTGCCCCATGGATAGCAGCTTGCGGATCGCCTCGCGGCCGTCCTCGCCATAATTCAGCGTGCGCTCGTTGACATACATGCCCACGAACTTATTCGCTTGCACCTGGTCGAGATCGCGGGCGAACTGCATCGCATAGGTGAGAGCTTCCTCCCGATGATCGAGGCCGTGCTGAATGCTGTCGCGGAGTGCCTGGGTCACGACTCGTATTCTCTGGTCGCCCAATGACCGCCGAATCGCATTGCCGCCCAGCGGCAGGGGCAGACGCGTCTGGTCGCGCCACCACTGTCCCAGATCGATCACCTTGCGGAGTCCGCTCTGTGCGTAGGTGAGCTGCCCTTCATGAATGATCAAGCCGGCCTCGAAGTTGCCGGCCTGGATCTCCGGAATGATGCGGTCGAAGGGAACCACGGCGGTTTCAATCTCAGGCGCGAAAAGCTTCAGAGTGAGGTATGCTGTGGTCAGCTTGCCCGGGACCGCGACCCGGACGCGCTTGATGTCGTCCAGACTGAATGTCCGACTCGCGACGATCATCGGGCCGTAGCCCTCGCCGACCGACCCTCCGCACGCCATCAGGGCATAGTTGTCCTGGATGTACGGATACGCGTGGAACGAGATAGCCGTCACGTCATAAAAGGCTTCGTGAATGGCCTTCTGGTTCAGTGTTTCAATATCGGTGAGCGTATGCGTGAATTTGTAGCCCGGCACACGGACCTTGTTGGTCGCCAGTCCATAGAACATGAACGCGTCATCGGAGTCCGGACTGTGAGCGATTGTGATCTCGCGGACCTGCGATGAAGGCGATTGTGCGTCAATGGGTATGGAGGGTATTGCACTCACTGCAGTTTCGATCCTTTCAACGGAGGAGACGAGCCTCACTGGGTTCGAAGGGAGTTGTCTTGAATCACGGATGAACGTCTAGAAGATGGCAGGCAAGCTCTGAAACCGGTTGCGCGCCCACTGCAAACCCATTGCAACGCCGGATGCTGCGCATACCTTCAGCGCGTCGCCCGGCAGAAAAGGCCACACGGCCAGCTTAAGCGTTGTTATCGGAAACTGTTGGGCGGCGACCGCCAGCCATGATGCGCCGAGCCCGAGGATTACTATGCTGCCCAGGGCCGCCGATAATGCATAGATCGCGAACGACATGCGCCGGAGGCGCCTGGCCACGAACCCAGTCAAGGCTGCAGCGAAGGGATACGAGAGGAGATATCCACCCGTCGGGCCAATGATCTGCAGAAGCCCGCCGGGGCCGTGCGGGCTGAACACCGGCAAACCGGCTGCGCCTTCCGCGAGATAAAGCGCCAGAGCTGCAAACGCCGTCGCGGGACTCATGGTAAGCCCAAGCAGGAGCACCGCAAAGGTCTGCAAAGTCAACGGCACGGGAGTAAACAGCAGCGGGATCGAGACATGGGCGCAGACTGCAACCAGCATGCTGCCCAGAATCGCCAAAGTCACCTGGAGAAGAATCCGGGATACAGCCTTTGACTGCGAATCGCTCGCGGGAATTGCTATTTGTGCATGATTCATCCGTGTTCTCCCAAAAGCTATTTCATTCCAGATTCCTGAGCGGATCGTCGCTACCGCGGTCCAGCCGCAGGGGTTCGCTGCCTCGCCTGTCGTGATCCTTTATGTGGCGTCGCACAGCCAGGATGGTCCAGACCAGCGCCGCCAGGCTCAATACGAAGACAGCAATCAAAATACGCATGGAAACCTGCTCAAGGATAACAAACGCGATTGTGGACTGCCATGGAGTTCGATGCCGTTTTGTGGCCGGCAATCATCCCTGAGTGACCGACGAAGCAAGCCACTCGAGATATGCGTCACTGCCCGCTGAGACCGGCAGCACCAGAAACTCGGGGACTTTATAGGAATGCAATTCGCGGAGCGCCGCCTCGAGGGCCGCGAGCCGTTCCTCGGAAGTTTTGATCAGCAGAAGCACCTCGTTCGCTTCCTCGACCGCGCCCTGCCATCGATAGACCGACACCAGACCGGGCAGCCGGCTCACGCACGCAGCAAGCCGCCTCTCAACCAACGTGCCGGCGATGCGGGCCGCTTCCTCGGGTGATCCCGCGGTCGAGAGCACGAGCCGCCCTGTCGTGGCTTTACTGAGCATAAGTTGTCCCAAAGCATCCTATCTCCATTTCTGCAGAGAAGAAATGCGATGCGAACTACATCATTTCCCGCCCCGGTGCCGTATTAGATTCCCGGATGCAAGTTTTTGATCTGTGATGCGTTCGCATCAGGCTGATTCGCGCCGATGATAAACGTCTGGGGGGTGTCTTTTTCGACCCCCCTGTGATCAAGGGATATAAACGTGAGCACCGGCGGACCAAAACCGAAAATCACGCTCAAGGCCCGAGTCGGAGGGTTCCTCTTCCGCATCCGCCGCCGCATCGCTACAGCACTGGCTGTGGTGCTGGCTGTCTTTTTCGGCTATCACGTCGTTGTGGGGCGGAACGGTGTCAGCGCTTACGAGCAGAAGCGTGTCGAAGACGGCGAGCTGCGCCGCCAGATGGAAAGTCTGGAGCAGGAAAACGATCGCCTGAAGGACCACGTCGAGCACCTTAAGAGCGACCCCGACGCGATTGAGCGCGAGGCCCGCGAGCGGCTGCACTATGCCCGCCAGGGCGAGGTCATCTACACGCTGAACGCTCCGCATAACACGAACCGGACACCGGCGCCTGCAGTTCCGCAAACGCGGAAGTAACTTCCGCCCTGCAAACCTCTCCGCTCTTTCGTCCCGCCGTGATACGTTACTTCCGCCGGAGGAGGTGGCATGAAACGCTTGTTGTATTTGAGCCTGGTATGCGGATTTGCTGTGGCGGGGCCGAAGGCCCAGTTTGTTAAGAATCCTCAAAATGCCCTCGCAACTCGCGAGCGCGCGCAGCTCCACGCGGAAAAGCCGGAGATGGTGTGGGCCCGAATGGCTCCGGATTTCACCGTTACGACGATCGATGGAGAACGAATCTCGCTCGACGATCTGCGGGGCAAAGTGGTCCTTATGGATTTCTGGGCGACATGGTGTGGTCCATGCCTTGAAGCGCTGCCTCATATCCACCAGATTGCCCAGGAGTTTCAGGGGCAGCCGTTGGTCATCCTCAGCGTGAGCCTGGACAGTGATGAAGCGAAGTGGAAAGCCTTCGTTGCGAGAAATAACATGACCTGGCTACAGTACCGCGACGGAGGTTTCAGAGGCCCCGTCTCCCGCCTTTTCAACGTAAATGCAATTCCGCACACATTTTCGATCGACGCCGAGGGCATTTTGCAGGACGAGCAGATTGGCGATGAGGCGATCGAAGGCAAGCTGAAGAAGCTGTGTGCCAGGGCACGCGCTCTCGAAGAGGCTCCCAGGATTGCCGCCAACGCTGGTCCATAGTTCCGGTCGGACTATTGAACACTCCTATACTCAGGACTGAGGTGCAGCAGCTTTGTTTGGGGCAATACGATTCGTGTGGAACGCAACGCGCGGCCATCGCCTGCGTCCGTGGCGCAGCGAATATCTCAAATGGAGAATCGAGACTTACTCGGGCATGAAGGCGGAGGAAATCAAGCCCTCCGACATGGCGCGCTTCGTCTGGCGCGAGCGCTGGAATCTGCTGCATTTCCTTAAGTGGACAGGACAAGTTGAAAAGCACGCCAGCGGGAGCAGGGAACAGGGATGAAGACACGCCGGGAGTTCCTGAGGGTGGCAGCCGTAGGTGCGGCTGCAAGTGCGACACAACACCTCTGGGCAGAACAAACCGGTCGGACAGCCGCCGTTCCCGACGTATCGGGTGCGAACTCCCTTCAGGCACATGCCGACGCGCACGGCCTGCTGGTCGGCTGTGCTGTTGTCCCCGAAAAGCTGACCGGCGAGCCTGAATACGCCGGCCTGGTCTCGGCGCAATCGAACATCCTCGTTCCCGAAAACGCGATGAAGTGGAAAGCTTTGCGACCCGCTCCGGATAAGTTCAACTTCAGCGGAGCCGATACTATCGTCGCTTTCGCCTCCGCGCACGGGCGGAAGGTGCGCGGGCATAATCTCTGCTGGCATGTGGCCATTCCAGACTGGTTTGCCGCGACAGTCACGAAGGACAACGCCCGCCAGATTCTAACCGAACACATCAGGACCGTGGCCGGCCGGTACGCCGGCAAGCTGCATTCCTGGGACGTGGTTAACGAGGCCATCGACCCGAAGAGCGGGCTTCCCAACGGCATGCGCAAATCGCCATGGCTCGAGCTTGTTGGTCCGGACTACGTTGACCTCGCCTTCCGCACAGCGCGCGAGGCGGACCCAGCCCCGCTGCTCACCTATAACGATTACGCCATCGAAACGGACGCTCCGGACGAGACCGAAAAGCGTGAGGCCGTGCTGGCGCTTGTCCGCGGGATGAAGAAACGGGGCGTGCCCATCGACGCCGTCGGCGTCCAGAGTCATCTAAAGACGCAGAACCCCGCGCCCGGCAAGGGCTTGCGCGACTTTGTACGCGAGCTTCGCCAGATGGGCCTGCGTGTCTTTGTGACCGAACTCGACGTCGACGAGAAAAAGCTCGAAGGCTCCGAGTCGGAGCGTGATGCGGCCATCGCCCGCATTTATCGCGATTACGTAACCATGATGGTTGCAGAGCCCAACGTGGATGCCGTGCTTACCTGGGGCATTACCGATCGCTACACATGGCTGAATGGACCGAAGTGGGCGCGTCCCGACGGCAAGCCGCAGCGCTGTCTGCCCTTTTATGCGGATTACGAGCCCGCTCCGGCGTTTTTCGCACTTCGCGACGCGGTTGATACACGTTTGGCGGGGCGCTGATTCAACCGGCTTGGCATCGCCCGCTGTATCTGGTGTCATGAGAACTGGGGACATGTCTTGTTGAGCAGGATCAGAAAAACATTTCACCTGCTGCTGCTCGTCGCGGCCATGTCGGCCGTTTGCGGGGCGCAGGAGCCATTTCCCGGAGAGCCGCCGCAGCAACCGCAGCCGCCTGCCGCGAGGCAGCCCGTGCCCGCCGTGAACTTGCCGGCTCCGATACCGGCCGATCAGCTTGCGCCACCGACGATCCACATCAATACCAGCGTCGTGCTGGTTCCCACACTTATCGAAAAGTCTTCCGGAGCTGTCGTGTACGGTCTCCAGCCCAAAGACTTTACCCTGCTCGACAACGGTGTACGGCAAAGCGTGCACGTGGACGAGGACCTCGATTCGTCTCCCGTGTCGCTGGTCATCTGTGTGGAGCGTGGCCGTGACGCCGCCCTGGAGTTCGACAAGTTTGCTCACCTTGGCCCGCTGCTCGAGCTCTTTACCGGTGAGGACCGCGGCGAGGTCGCTCTGGTCGTCTTTGACTCGAAGCCCGTCTATCTCGAGGAATTCCAGAAAAACATCGCCTACATCCAGCGTGACCTTCAGCAGCTGCCGCCGGGTGATGGAGGCGCGGCGATACTCGACGCCGCGGGCTTCTCGATTGGGCTGCTCGAGAAACGGCCGCCGGACCACCGCCGCGTGTTGCTGCTCATCAGCGAGACGCGCGACCACGGCAGCCGCGTCGTAACCATTCCTCAACTCGTTGAGCGCATCGGCGCCAGCAATACGCTTGTGCTCAGCCTGACATTTTCACCCGCCACGGCGGAACTCATCGACTGGGGCAAAGGCAACACCAATGGAGGCACCGAGCTGAATCTGCTTGCGCCCGTAGTCATGGCGATCAATGCGATGCGCAAGAACACTCCGAAGACGCTGGCTTCGATGAGTGGAGGCGAATACGGCACCTTCACCACCGAAAAAGGCTTCGAGAATCGCGTGGCCGAAGTTGCGAATCATGCCCACAACCGCTACATGCTGAGCTTTCGCCCCACGGACCTGACTCCGGGCCTCCACACCATCAAGGTCTCGCTTGCTGAGGATTATGGCGCGCATGTCGTAGCGCGAGCCAGCTATTGGGCAGTAAATGACGCGTCACCCTCGCCATCTGCCGTGCCCGCTCAATCTGGGAACCCTACGCCTTAGTATGGGGCATCTATCTCGCAGAGAATTCTCACACCATCACTGGAGTTGAAATGAGCGAAGCAGTGCGCCTGACCGCCGCCGATGGCCAACTGCGAACCCCGTTCAAGCTTTGATACGGAGTCCGCAAAGCTTGCGCGTGCCCGTTCACTCGAATTTCTGGCCAAAAACCTGAGCTGATTGATCGTTCGGCAAGGATACATTTTTGATTCGCGCAGCGCCCGTTCTGCATCTAGTCTCTTGTCATCAAAGGTTCAACCTGTGCGTCCGCCGCGCGGCGGAAGACCGGAAGGGAATTCGACCCAGGAATGGCAGCAGCCACCGCCGAGCCAAAGTTAGTCGCGCTGGAGAATTGGAGGCCCAGGGCCAACCCCTGGGTCATCGCCGCGACTGTCGCGATGGCAGCATTCATGGAGGTGCTCGACACCTCCATTGCCAACGTGGCGCTTCCTCACATCGCCGGCAGTCTCGGCGCCAGCCAGGACGAGAGCACCTGGGTCCTGACTGCATACCTCGTATCGAACGCCGTCGTCCTTCCCATGGGCGGATGGGCTGCCAGCGTCCTGGGCCGCAAGCGGTTCTTCATGACCTGCATCGTGATCTTCACGATCGCCTCATTCCTATGCGGAATCGCTCCATCCCTCCCCCTCCTCCTCCTGTTTCGGGTATTGCAGGGAGCGGGAGGCGGTGGACTGCAGCCCATGGCGCAGGCGATCATGGCCGATTCCTTCGAGCCGGCGAAGCGGGGACTGGCCTTTGCCCTCTACGGAATCGTCGCCGTGCTCGCACCCTCCATCGGCCCCACGCTCGGCGGCTGGATCACCGACAATTACAGCTGGAACTGGATTTTCTACATCAACATCCCGGTCGGAATCCTCGCGATCTTTCTCACAAATCGGCTTGTTGAAGATCCTCCCTGGATGGGAGCTGACCGCGAGAACCTCTTCCGGCTGGACTATACCGGTGTGGCCCTGCTTGTCATTTCCATGGGCTCCCTTCAGATCATGCTCGATAAAGGCGAGGAGAATGACTGGTTCGGCTCGCATTTCATCGTCACCTGCGCCGTTACCTTCATCGCATCCTTCGTGGCTTTGATCCTGTGGGAGTGGTTCGCAAAAAGTCCGGTGATGGACCTGAAACTTCTCAAGAACCGCAATTTCGCCGTCTGCTGCTTTCTCATGCTGCTCACGGGCGGCTTTTTGAACGCGACTACCGTGCTCCAGCCCCAATTCATGCAGAGTTCCCTTGGCTATACCGCCACGTGGGCCGGCCTTGCTCTTTCCGGCGGCGGACTCGTGCTGCTGCTGATTGTTCCCATCGCCGGACAGCTCGTTACGCATTTTCCCGCGCGCAACATCATAGCCTTCGGCTTTGCTGGCTTCGCTTTTGCGTATTTCATCACGGCGCGAAGGTTAAACCTTGGCCTGGGCTTCGGCGAAAACTCATGGCTCCGCATCCTCCAGGTGTATTCCATTCCTCTGGTCTTTATATCCGTAACAACGGCCGCCTATTTCGGCATGCCGCGCGAGAAGAACAACCAGGTCGCCGGACTCATCAACTTCGTCCGTAACATCGGCGGCAGCATTCTCATCTCGCTGACGAATGCAGGCGTCGTGGAGCGCGCCCAGTTTCACCAGGACCAATTGCTCAAGTATCTGAACCCCGTAAACGCAAATCTCCAGCAGCAGGTAAGCTCATTTACCAACTACTTCGACCCCCGCATGGGTCCCGGCAACGCAGGGCATCTGGCTCAAGGGCGGATCTACAGCCAGCTGATCCAGCAATCGCAGGTGCTTGCCTATATCGACGTTTTCTACATCATGTGCGTGGCCGCAATCCTCATGGTTCCGCTGACGTTTTTACTACAGAAAAATCATCCGCATGGAGGAGGGAGCGGCGAGATCGCAGTGCATTAGAATGGGTTCCGTGAGGCTTCGTCCCGCACTTGCGATCCTGCTGGCAGCGATTATGATCGCTGCGTCGTGGTCGGCGGCGCTTTGTGAAACGAGCTGCGTTTTGCCCCACGATCCGCACGCATGCTGCGTCGGCCCCGCAGCTCATGGCCAGCATAGCATTTCCCAGATCGAAGGCTGTACGCATCCAACACGGCTGCCCTCGGCTCAGCCGGTTGTTCCCGCCGCTCTGGTCCCGTTTGTTGTTCAGACTCTCGCTATTACGCCGGAGCCGGCCGTTCTTTCCACGGGACCCGTAGCAGCGTCCGAAGCTGTCTCCCCGCCTCTGTTCCATCTGCGAATCTGAGTTTCTCCGATCGTCCAGCCGTGCTGCGGACGTTTGTTCTCAGCAAAGCCTTCCTCTTGATCGGGAGAAATTTCGTGTACGTACGATGCATCGTTCTGCTGCTCGGGATAACTGCCTCCGCCGCAGCCCAGCAGCCCGAAATGTCCATGCCGATGAATATGAGCGGCAGAGCCGACAGCTTCCTTGAGTCGGTTGAGATGCACGCAACATCCGGCACCAGCGCCGAGCCAGGCTCGACCCCAATGCCGATGATGATGGCCATGTATGACGGCTGGATGCTCATGTTCCATGCGACTGCCTTTGTTGCGGACATTCAGCAGACCAACCCGCGCGGCGCGGATAAATTCTTTTCGACCAACTGGTTCATGCCGATGGCTCAGCATACGCTCGGCCATGGCCAGCTGACGTTCCGCACCATGCTCAGCCTCGAACCGGCGACTGTGTCAGAGCGCCAATATCCACTGCTCTTCCAGCAGGGAGAAACCGCCTACGGCAAGCCTATCGTCGATGGGCAGCATCCGCACGACTTCGTCATGGAATTGGCCGCGCTCTATGACTGGAGTGTGGGCGAGCGAACGCTGCTCAGCTTCTATGCCGCGCCTGTTGGGGATCCTGCCATCGGTCCCGTTGCCTATCCGCACCGTGCCTCAGCCGCGGAGAACCCCGTCGCCACGCTGGGACATCACCAGGAAGACTCGACGCACATCGCCGACGACGTCGTAACCGTCGGCTTGACACATGGGATCTTCCGCATCGAAGCCAGCGGTTTCCACGGGCGCGAGCCAGACGAGCACCGCTGGCAGGTGCAGCAGGGGCCCATCGATTCATGGTCGACGCGCTTGACCGTCCAGCCCCGCCGCAACTGGAGCGGCCAGTACTCGTACGGACGCCTGCACAGCCCCGAGCAACTCAACCCGACCGAAGACCAGGAGCGCATGACTGCCTCGCTCATGTACAACCGCCCACTCGGCAACGGTGCAAAAGGGAACTGGGCTTCTACGCTGGCCTGGGGCCGCACCCGCGCGATCCCGACGAACCTGATCCAGAACAGCTATCTGCTCGAATCCACCCTGCACTTTGCCGTGAAAAACTATGTCTGGACACGCATCGAGAATGTGGATCGCACCACTGAATTGCTGCTCGGCGAACAACCCGGGCCGCCCGGCTTCGAAGAACAACCTGCAGGACGAGTGCGGGCTTACACCTTCGGATACGACCGCGACTTCGATGTGCTGCCTCACCTCCGCACCGCGCTGGGCGCGCAGGTCACAGCCTACACGCCGGGGCCGGTCCTCAGGCCTGTGTATGGCTCCGATCCGGTCGGCGTTGTCGTCTTTTTGCGCATACGGGCCGTCGGTCAAGGACAGAGATAGAATCCACTTGCTGCCGTATCCAATCTGCTGGAGTCCGAAGGACTCTGCCGAGCCCGAATGAACACGAATCGCCCTGCCGCACCGGCTGAAGAATCGCCGAACGCTCCCGAAGCACGCCGCGACTTCTCGCACGCCTGGCGCGCGCTGCGGCATCGCAACTTCCGGCTCTTCTTCGGCGGCCAGAGCATCTCGCTCATCGGCACGTGGATGACCCGCGTCGCCACCTCGTGGCTCGTTTACCGGCTCACGAAATCGGCCCTGCTGCTCGGAACCGTCAGCTTCGTCGGTCAGATCCCCACGTTCCTGCTCGCTCCTTTCGCCGGGGTCTTGGTCGACCGCCTCAATCGCCGCCAGGTGCTCGTCTGGACGCAGACCCTCGCGATGGTCCAGTCGCTTGCGCTGGCGTTCCTCACGCTCAGCCATCGGATCACCATCCACGACGTGCTCGCGCTGAGCGTGCTTCAGGGCGCCATCAATGCCTTTGACATGCCGAGCCGGCAGTCCTTCATGGTGCAAATGGTCGCGGACCGCTCCGATCTTTCGAACGCCATCGCTATCAACTCCTCGATGGTCAACCTTGCCCGGCTCATCGGCCCGTCGCTCGCCGGAATCGTGATCGCCGCCACCAACGAAGGCTGGTGCTTCTTCATCGATGGGATCAGCTACATCGCTGTCATCGTCTCGTTGCTGCTCATGCGCGTGCGTGTCGACGAAGCGAGGCGCACCGCCGATTCCATGTTCGCTCAGATGCGCGAGGGCTGGAACTATGTTTCCACTTTCATCCCCGTGCGCAGCATTCTCACGCTCTTCGCCCTTGTCAGCCTCATGGGCATGCCTTACGTGGTCCTCATGCCCGTATTCGCCGCACAAGTGCTCCATGGAGGCCCGCACACTCTCGGCTTCCTCATGGGGGCGGCAGGCGTCGGAGCCCTCATTTCCGCCCTTTCTCTTGTCCTTCGCAAAACCGTGCGCGGCCTGCTCAAGATGATCCCTATCGCCACCCTCATGTTCGGCGTGGGGCTCATCTGCTTCGGCCTCTCACGCTACGTCTGGCTCTCGATGCTGCTGATGGTCATCGTCGGCTTCGGCATGATGCAGGGCATGACCGCGAGTAACACGATCATTCAGACGCTTGTCCCGGAAGACAAGCGCGGACGTGTGATGAGCTACTACACGGCGGCGTTCGTCGGCATGGCCCCATTCGGCAGCCTGCTGGCCGGGTCGCTCGCGCACTGGATCGGGGCTCCGCACACGGTCATGCTGACCGGAACCTGCTGCATCCTCGGCGCGGCATGGTTCTGGGCGCGCCGTCACGATATTCGCGACGAGATGCGCCCCATCTACATTCAGCTCGGCATCGTGGAGGCTCCGCCGGAGCTCGTCGAGGAGCAGGCAGGGAACTGAAAAAACAGCAGGGTTCAGAGAGCTGGGATCAGCAATGCTCTGTTGTGCAAGAATGAAGGGTTAACCCCATGCCCAATTCAGAAACTCCCGAACTGAAATCCACGCCGGAACCATCCGCATCGACCGAATTGCCCTCGACCGAATCCCCCAATACGGAGTCGTTCGACGCCCTCTTCGCGGAATACGAAAAGACCCACCCCCGCGAGCCCCAGGAAGGCGGACACCAGATCGAAGGCGTGGTCGTTGCCGTCACGCCCGAGCAGGTCTTCGTCGACATAGGCTTCAAGATCGAGGGCGTGCTCTCCGCGACAGAAACAGACCCGCTCAAGCCCGGAGACCGCGTGCTCGTCTCCGTCAAAGGCCGCAACGAGGAGGGCTACTACTCGCTCTCGCGCTTCAAGGTCGCGCAGCCAAAAGACTGGACATCCCTCGAAAAAGCTTTCCATGACCACACGCCCATCCCCGGGCGCGTCACCAGCGCCGTCAAGGGCGGATTCAGCGTCGACGTCGGTGTCCGCGCCTTCATGCCTGCTTCGCGAAGCGGCGCGCGCGATGCTGCCGAAATGGAAAAGCTCGTCGATCAGGAGATCGTCTGCCGCATCATCAAGCTCGATGTTGCGGATGAGGACGTTGTCGTCGACCGCCGTGTTGTGCTCGAGGAAGAAGCCCGCTCGACCCGCGACCGCCGCTACGCCGAAGTGAAGGAAGGCGAGATCGTGACTGGAACCGTCCGCTCGCTCGCCGACTACGGAGCCTTCATCGATCTGGGCGGCGTTGACGGCCTGCTCCACGTGGGAGAAATCTCCTGGACCCGCATCGCCAACCCCGCCGATGTGCTCAAAATCGGCCAGCAGATCGAAACAAAGGTCCTTCGTATCGACCCCGAGAAGCAACGCATCTCGCTCGGCATGAAGCAGCTTCAGCCGCATCCGTGGGACGCCGTGCCCGCCAAGTACTCACTCGGCCAGCGCGTCACTGGCGTCATCACCCGCACTACCGATTTCGGCGCATTTGTCGAACTCGAGCCCGGCATCGAGGGCCTTATTCACATTTCAGAGATGGCCTGGGGCAAGAAGGTCCGCAAGCCCACCGATGTAGTCAAGCCGGGCGAGACCGTCGAAGCCGTTATCCTCGGCATCAGCGCTCCTGAGCGCCGCCTCTCTCTCGGACTCAAGCAAGCCTTTGGAGATCCCTGGGCCGAAGCCGCCCGCAACCTGCTTCCAGGCTCGCAGGTCGAAGGCCCCATCGTCAGCTTCACCAACTTCGGAGCCTTCCTTCAGGTTGCGGAAGGCGTCGAGGGCATGATCCATATCAGCGAAATCAGTGCCGAGCGCCGCCTGAACCACCCCTCCGACGCCCTTCACCGCGGAGAGCGCGTTAAGGCGCAGGTTCTCTCCATCGATTCGGAAAAGCGCCAGCTTCGGCTGAGCATCAAGAAGCTCGTCCCGACCGGACTCGACGAATTTCTCGCCGAGCACAAGCCCGGAGACGTCGTCACCGGCCGTTTGCTCGACGACTCGGGAGATCTGCTCCGCGTCGAGTTGGGCGAGGGAATTATCGCGACTGCCCGCGCCGCCGCTGGTGCCACCGACCAGTCAGCCGCAACCGCCAAGACTGACCTCTCATCGTTGACATCGATGCTCCAGGCACGCTGGAAAGGCGGGTCCGTCTCCGGTTCTTTGGGAGCCGCGAAACCCGAGCCAGTGAAGACCGGCCAGATTCGCAGCTTTCGCATAGCAAAGCTCGATGTGGGAATGAAGAGGATCGAACTGGATCTGGTTTAGGACGACTTTAGTTGGAACTCTGACGAGGCACTGCTCGTAATCCCCATATTCATTTCAGTCTCGACGAAAGTCCGCTTCTGGAGTGAAATGGAGGTGCATCTAGGCCTCCCCCGCAATTCATTCCCGAAGAGGGTTTGCCTTGTTTTCGTCTTGGTCTTGGGCTCTCAGTATTTCTGTTCTTGCTTTTGAATTGGTCGGAGCAGCTGGCGCGCAGGTAAACAAGCCTGCGCAGCAATCCGCACCACTGCTCGTGCAGCCGTGGCAGCACCAGAATGCCCCTCTGCCCGAGATTCCCAGCATGCCCGGGGATGGTGACGGCGCTTACCGGACGGGGCACTACCGGGACCTCTTTGGAGAACTTGGGCATACTCAGGCCGAGAGCCGCGTCAAGATCGATAAGGCCTTCCAGCAGCTCTTCCATGGCGACGGACAGGAGGAGCGGATTTACTTCGAAACCGGCGCGAATGCCAACGGGCCTCTGGCCTACATCACCGACTGGGCGAACAACGATGCGCGCACCGAAGGGATGAGCTACGGCATGATGATCGCCGTCCAGCTCGACAAGAAGCGCGAGTTTGACGCCATCTGGAACTGGGCCAACACCTACATGCTCATCACGGATCCGAAGAACCCTTCGGTCGGCTATTTTGCCTGGTCGATGAACACCGACGGCACGCCGCGGGCAACTGGGGCCGCTCCCGACGGGGAAGAGTACTTTGTGATGGCCCTGTATTTCGCCGCCAATCGATGGGGCAACGGCAAGGGCATCTATAACTATCAGGCCGAGGCCGACAAAATCCTCCGCGGCATGCGGCATCATGCGGTACTCGCGGGAACGAGCCCCTTCCGCATCCATCCCGACGATCCGCCGTTCATTCCTCCGGACCATGCCTGGCCCAGCCCCAACAATCGCGCCCTCGCGCAAGGGAAATCTCTGAATACAGTCTTCCGCCCTCCACCGCATACGGAAACAATTGGGCCGATGGTCGAGGAGAACTACTTCATGGTCCGGTTTGTACCCGACGAGCCCGGCGGTTACACAGATGCCTCGTATCACCTTCCCGCTTTTTATGAGCTGTGGTCGCGCTGGGGACCCGTCGAGGACCGTGCCTTCTGGGCCAAAGCTGCCGACGTGAGCCGCGAAATGTTCACCAGGGTGACCGGACCGCAGACCGGCCTGACCCCCGACCGCAACAATTTCGACATGACGCAGATCGCCGGCCACGACGGCTCGTGGCCCTTCGGCTACGACTCATGGAGAAGCGTGAGCAACTGGTCGGTGGATTATTCGTGGTGGCGAAAGGACCCGCGCGAAGCCGGGTTGAGCGACCGGATTCAGGGATTTCTCAGCGGGCAGGGAATCAAGAGCTTCGCCGACAAGTACACGCTGGACGGCAAGCCGCTCTCCAATCGGCACTCGACGGGCATGGTTGCGACAACCGCCGTGGGCGGCCTCGCCGCGAAGGCGGGGCCTATTTCGAAGGCGTTTCTCGAAGAGCTCTGGAACTTGCCGATTCCATCCGGAGAGCAGCGCTACTATGACGGCATGTTGTACCTGATGAGTATGCTGCACTGCAGCGGAAACTTCCGGATCATCATGCCGCAGTGAGGCATTACAAGAAATTGCCCCTCAACCCCCGCCATGTTATTCTTGATGCAGACACTTAGGAAGTGTAACGAACAAGAAACAGGAGTGACGCACGCACCGTGCTGGCCCCAACGAAAAAATCCGAAATTATCACGCGTTTTCGCACGCATGACGCCGATACCGGCAGTCCTGAAGTGCAGATCGCGATCCTCAGCGAGCGCATCGGCGAGCTGACCGAGCACTTCAAAACCCACGCGAAGGATCATGGCTCCCGCCGCGGTCTTCTGATGCTCGTGAGCAAGCGACGCCGCCTGCTGGACTACCTCAAAACGAACGACTCCGACCGGTATCGCGAAGTCATCGGCAAGCTCGGCTTACGCAAGTAGCCAACTCGATTCCATTGTCCCTCAACCTGACGCGACGGAAATCGATCTCAGGATGGAATGCGCGGGCCCCAAAGGGGGCGTCGGTGTATTCGCTGGCGGCGTGCGGCCTGTATGGATTGCACCGCCGGCACAGGAGAGTTTCGCCGTGATGCGAACCCTCCCCGAGCGTTCTGTTCCCGGGCGATTGGGGCGCGCGCCCGCAGGCTGCGCAGCTTTGGCCCTGACCCCGATCGATTCTGCCCGTCTTTCCGACCCACTTATCCCACCCGCGATGCGTCATTCAGGCTTCCCGCCGGCCCATTTGGCTCCGGCTTCCTGCTTTGACGAAGCGCCGCAGTGTGCGGCGTTCGGAAGCCATGCTGCCATCGCCTTTCAGAAATGAGGACCCTATGAAGCACGAAGTTACAGTTGACCTTGCCGGAGGCAGGCAGCTAAGTTTTGAAACCGGCCGGATGGCCAAGCAGGCCTCTGGCGCGGCGCTTGTCAAAGAGGGAGAAACGGTGGTGCTGGGCACCGCCGTTGCCGCTCCCGACGCCAGGGAGGGGATCGATTTCTTCCCCCTTACCGTCGACTATCGCGAATACGCCTACGCCGGTGGCCGTATCCCCGGCGGATTCATCAAACGCGAAGGCCGTCCCAGCGAGCGCGAGATTCTCACCTCGCGCCAGATCGACCGCCCCATTCGCCCGCTCTTTCCAGAAGGCTTCCGCAACGAGACCCAGGTTATCGTCCTGGTCTTCTCGGCCGATCGTGAAAACGACCCCGACGTCATTGGCATTAATGCCGCGAGCGCCGCGCTCGCTCTTTCCGATGTTCCCTTTAACGGACCGGTGGGTGCCGTCCGCGTCGGACAGGTGAATGGACAATTCATCGTCAACCCGACGTACACCGAGCGTCGTGACAGCACGATCAACATCGTCGTTGTCGGAACGAAGTCCGGCATCGTCATGATCGAGAGCGGCTCGAATGAAGTCCCCGAAGAAATCGTAGTCGGTGCGATCGATTTCGCTCACGAGGAGATCAAGAAGATCGTCGCCGGCATTGAGCAGCTCGCTTCGCTCGCCGGCAAGGCCAAGCGCGAAGTTGCCGCGCCGGAGTTCGACACGCCCTATTACTCAGCTTTGCAGGCGAAAATCGGCGAGCGTCTGGCCGATGCGCTCAACACGCAAAAGCACGCGAAGACCGCGAGCTACGCCCTCGTCAAGCAGATCAAGGACGAGCTGGCCTCCGAGATCCCCGCGGGCGACAACGCTGCAGCGGAGAAGCAGAAACTGGCCAAGTATTACGAAGTACTGCGCGAGAACATCTTCCGCGAGCAAGTCACAAAAGAGCGCATCCGTCCCGATCGGCGCGCCTTCGACGAGATTCGTCCCATCACTATTGAAGTCGGCGTACTCCCGCGCACGCACGGGTCGGCGCTCTTCACGCGCGGCGAAACCCAGGCCCTGGTCACCGCAACTCTCGGCACCGCCGACGACTCGCAGCGCCTCGAAACCTTCGAGGGCGAGCAGCGCAAGACTTTCATGCTGCACTATAACTTCCCGCCGTTCTCGGTCGGCGAAGTTGGTCGCATGACCGGTGTCGGCCGCCGCGAAGTCGGCCACGGCGCGCTCGCTGAGCGCGCCGTCAGCGCCGTCCTGCCTAGCGAAGAGGATTCGCCCTACTCGCTGCGCATCGTCTCCGACATCCTTGAGTCGAACGGCTCGTCGTCCATGGCGTCGGTGTGCGGAGCCAGCCTCGCCCTTATGGACGCGGGCATCCCGCTCAAGTCTGCCGTGGCCGGCATCGCCATGGGCCTCGTGAAGGAAGGCGAGGAATACGCCATCCTGACCGACATCGCCGGCGCCGAAGACCACTACGGCGATATGGACTTCAAGGTGGCGGGCACCCGGAAGGGAATTACCGCCCTTCAGATGGACATCAAGATCAGCGGTATCACTGGCCAGATCATGCGCGAAGCTCTCGAACAGGCACGTCGCGGCCGCCTCTTCCTGCTCGACACGATGGACGCGGCGCTCAGCGGCCCGCGCGACATCAAATCGAAGTACGCGCCGCAGATTCGCACCCTGCAGATTCCGACCGACAAGATTCGTGACCTTATCGGGCCGGGCGGCAAGACCATCCGCGGCATCATCGAGGCCACTCAGGTCAAAATTGACGTCGACGACACGGGCCGTGTGAACGTGGCATCGAGCGACGAGGAGGGCCTCAAGAAGGCGCTCGCCATGATCAACGACCTGACCGCCGTGCCCGAGATCGGCAAGACTTATCTCGGCAAGGTTGTTCGGCTGGCCGACTTCGGCGCATTCGTCGAAATTTTCCCTGGGACCGACGGTTTGCTACATGTCAGCGAGATCGCCGAGCATCGCGTGAAGGACGTCAAGGACGAGCTTCGCGAAGGTGATCAGGTGATGGTCAAGGTCCTCGGCGTCGAGGGCAACCGCATCAAGCTCTCGCGCAAGGCTCTGCTTCGCGAGCAGCGCCAGAAGATGGGCCTGCCGGAGCCCGGCGCTCAGGGTGCTCCCGTCGGAGATATCGCTGCCTCAAGCGAACCTGCCCCGGCCGCACCAGCCCAGTCGGAGGATCGCCCGCGCCGCCAGCCTCGTCCGGAGCCGGTCGAGCGCCAGCCTTCGTCGAACGCCAGCACCATCACCATCGAAGGCGGAGACGACTTCGAGGGATCCGAGGACGACGGCGTAGAGATGAATTTCAACCGCGCCGACGGCATTCCGGTTCCTGTGGGCGAAGCCGGCGGCGGTGGGCGCCGTCAGGGACAAGGGGGAGGCGGCCAACGTCGCCGTCGTCGCGGACGCGGTCGTGGACCCGGCGGCAGCGGTGGCGGCGGTCGCGGACCGCAGTAAGCAATTCCGAAAGGGGCTGCGCATCGCGCGGCCCTTTTTGTTGTGCCTGTATCATCGGAGTCGATGAACCGGCGCGCAACACTGGCGTTTGCCCTCATCGGATTTCTGTGGGGCAGCGCCTGGATCCCAACTACCGAGGTCCTGAAGCAGACTCCTCAACTGCGTGCCGGCGCGTTGCGTTTCTCCATCGCGGCCGTCTTTACAGCGCTTCTCGCCCTCATCGCACGCCTTCGTCATCGTACGACATCGACCCGCTTTTCCGCCGCACTCTTCCGCGACGCTCTGGTCCTCAGCCTGACGGTCCTCGCGGTACCTTACGCCATCATCATCCGGGCATCGCCGCACCTTTCGCCCGCGGTAATCCCTGTTTTGTTTGCATTCATGCCGCTCATCGCCCTTCTGATGAGCGGGGAAATAGCGAGCAGCGCGATTCCATCTCTTGCAATCGGCATCTCCGGAGTAACATTGCTCGTTGCCCCCGCCTTGTCCTTCACGCTCACGCAACTCGGCCGAGCACTTATCGTCCTGTGTGCAGTCGTCCTCGGGGCCTTCTCCCTCAACTATGCAAAGAAGCAACTTCGAACCCGTGATCTGCTGCTTTCATCTTCGATCCAGTTCGCCTTTGCTGCTTTTCTTCTGGGCGCGGTCAGTCTTGCGACGGAGCGTTCCCGGGTATTCGCCCCAAACTCGGCGACGGTCTTTCCGATCCTGATTCTCGGCGTGCTGATCAGCGGAGTAAGTCTGCCGCTGTTGTACTGGCTGCTGACAAGCCTGGAGGCATGGCAGACTGCTCTCCTGCAGTGGATTTCCACCCTCATCGCCGTCGCGGAGGCGGCCTGGCTCCTGCGCGCCAGGCCCTCAACCGGGCAGATAGTCGGGGCCGTCTTCATCATTGGAGCCGCGGTCTGGCTGCTTTCACGAGCCACGCTGGTAACTTCTCCGGCAACAAGCCTGCAATTCGAGGCTCCGCCGCATCGGAGTCTGAAGTAGGATGGAAGCACAGAAGGCAGAGCGGCTATGAGCGCGTCCATGTACATCGTCGTTGAGGGTGACGACCCTGGCTACGACATCTTCGTCAACGGACATGCCCTCGCCCGCAACGAAGACGCACTCGAAAAGCTCGCCATTCGCCTCGGAGTCAAGCCGCTGCTCGAATTCTTCTCGGCTGACCAGAATTCCATGGCGCTGCTGCTGGAAGAAGGCGCCGGCGATCCCGAGTGGGCGAAGACGCTGCCTCCTCCGCAATGGTTCTCTCCGCAGGACGGTCTGACCACCGTTATTACATTGCTGGATTACCTGAAGAATGTGCCCACGGCGCTCGGTTCCGAGACCGGCTATGTCATCACCGAGCTCGAAGAATACGAGCGGGTTCTGCGCAAGACCGATCTGCGCAATCTTCGCTGGCAATTGGCCGTGAGCTGGAAGTAGTTTTCCTACACCTCTTCCCTATTTTCGCCATGCGCCAAGCTGCCGCCTGATCAGGACCATCTCGCCCAGATGATAGCTGGTGTGGTCGCAGGCAAGCATGATCTCCCGTAACAGGGTCTGACCATCGCCCCAGGGAATCTTCGCGTAGAGGTTGGCCTTGGGATCGCGCACCAGGTCCGCGAAGGCCGCAAGATCGGCTTTCAGCGCTTTTACTGAGTTCTCCCACTCTCCGGGCTGCGGCGCCTTCCTTCGCCGGCCAGTAGTCGTCCGGCCAATTTGGCGCAGCGTAGCTTGGATCGGTCGAAAAGATCAGCAGGTCATTGACAGCCATTCTCATGTGCTCGAGCAGCTGCCATGCGGAATACGGCGTCTTTTCCGGCCGGGTGCCACGCAACTTTTCCGGGAAGTCATCGACGACCGTTGCCAAATCCACGTGGGCGCTGCTGCCGCGGAGCAGTTCAAGCAAGTGATCGCGTAAAGCCTTGTCGTCCGAAGACATTCGTCTCTCCTGCGGGAGTTAGACGCTATAAAGAAGACCTACAACACAAATATCAATCTGCCTCGACTGCCGCTAGCTCTCGTTTGTCCGCGAACACATTCCCCATGCGCCGGATCTGCGCACCCACACCGCGGAGCTTCTCTTCGATGTGCTCATAGCCGCGGTCGATGTGATACACGCGATCCAGAATCGACTCGCCATCGGCAACCAGGGCCGCCAGCACCAGCGAGGCCGACGCGCGCAGGTCCGAGCACATCACAGCAGCCGCGGACAAGGGAGACTTGCCGCGAATCGTAGCCGAGCGGCCATCCACCTTGATGTTTGCACCCATGCGCACCAGCTCCTGCACATGCATGAAGCGATTCTCGAAGATGTTCTCCGTCACCACTGAGCTGCCCTCGGCTTGCGTTGCGAGCGCCATATACTGTGCCTGCATATCCGTCGCGAAGCCCGGATACTCTTCCGTCGACACGTCGGCCGCCTTCAGATTGCCTTCGCTGCGTACCCGGATCGAGTCCTTGCCGATCACATCGATCCGGACACCCGCTTCTTCGAGCTTTACGATCACTGCGCCCAAGTGCGCCGCATTGCAGTTCGCGACTACAAGGTCGCCGCCGGTTATTGCGCCTGCGACCAGAAACGTTCCAGCCTCGATCCGATCGGGATTGATACGATGCCGCGCGCCGTGCAGTCGCTCGACGCCCTGCACGCGAATCACTGACGTTCCTGCACCCTGGATCTTCGCTCCCATTGCGGTGAGCAGTGCGGCGAGATCCGTCACCTCCGGCTCGCGTGCGCAGTTCTCGAGGACCGTCTCACCCTCCGCCAGCACCGCCGCCATGAGGATGTCCTCGGTACCCGTGACCGTAATCTTGTCGAAGTTGATGTGCGCGCCCTTCAGGCGCTCCGCGCGTGCCTCGATGTAGCCATGCTCGTAGCTGATGGTCGCACCCATCGTCTCGAGCCCTTTGATGTGCAGGTCAATCGGCCGTCCGCCGATCGCGCAACCGCCCGGCATCGCGACGCGCGCCAGACCCGTGCGCGCCACCAGCGGCCCCAGGACCAGAGAAGAGGCGCGCATCGTCTTGACGATCTCGTACTTCGCCACAGGGTCGGAGAGCACACGGCAGCTGATGCTTGTGCGGTGCTGCGCGCGGCCATAGCCGAGCTCAACCTCAGCGCCCATCGAGACCAGCAGTTTGCGCTCGGTTTCAATGTCGCGCACCTGCGGAATGTTCTCGAGAATCACCTCATCTTCAGTGAGGATTGCCGCTGCCATGCATGGCAGCGCCGAATTCTTTGCCCCGCTTACACGAATCGTGCCGAGCAGCGGATTGCCGCCGCGAATTACGAATTTTTCCATAGTGCTGTGGTTTCGCTCCTGCTCTGGCTAGTGTAAATGCGGAAGAGATGCGGAAAACTCGGCGTTAGTGGCTACTTTGAGACCGGTTCGGAATTAGCCTCAAGCCACTGTGCCAGCCCATCTTCGGACAGCTTGCCTGCAGCCAGATCGTAGAAGGCGAAATAGGCCTCTTCCTGTGAAGCTGTCACCCGCGATCCATTTCGTTCAATAAAAACAAATGCTGCCATTAGGCCGGTGCGTTTGTTTCCGTCGACGAATGGGTGATTCCGAACGATGCCAGCCCCGTAGGCCGCGGCAAGTCGCGCAAGCGAAGGCGTCGACTCAGCATAGGTGGAGATGTTTTGTGCCCGCGCCAACGCCGATTCCAGCAATCCTTCATCGCGTATCCCGCTTGATCCGCCGAAGTGTGTAATTTGCAGGGCGTGCATTGCGAGCACTTCCTGTTTCGTGAGCCAGTAAAGGATCATCTATTCGGCTAGTTTTCTCAACGTATCGCGATACCGGCGCATGATGCCCTGGGCGACCTCCATGGTTTCATCAAAATCGGCTCTGTACGGCGTCAGTTGTACCCCATCCGGCGTCTCTGTCACATAGAGGGTGTCGCCCTTCTTGACGTTCAGGCGGGCGAGAATCTCCTTCGGCAGGACAATCCCGACAGAGTTGCCGACAGTCGTGACTTTCACAGTCCTGGCCATCGTCCAAGCTCCTCAACGCCGATTATAACTAAGGTTATAACCACGTGGCAGGGGTTAAACAGCAAGCCCGCCGCATTTGCGACGGGCCTGTGAATTCCGAACTCAGAATCTGATTCAGAGATCCATTGTCGTATCTTCGATCGCGAGTCGGACATTCCCGTCCGATCGCGCCAGCCGCCGCACCGCCTCCGGCTTGTCAACGGCCGCTTTCAGCATGACGAGCGCTACCGGCACGCTCCGACCTGCGGACTTGATCACGTCGACGGCCTTTTCGCGGGTGATATGGCACGCGCGCATGAGTATCGCGATCCCGCGCTCCACCAGCTTTGAGTTCTGCATGTGCACGTTGACCATCAGGTTCTCGTACACATAGCCGAGCCGGGTCATGGCGCCGGTGGTGATCATGTTCGTGATCATCTTCTGCGCCGTTGCGGCCTTCATGCGCGTCGAACCGGAGATTACCTCGGGCCCTACCTCCGCTACAATCGCGATGTCAGCTGCTGCAGCCAGGGGCATGTTGTAGTTGCAGGTGATGCATGCCGTCTTTGCGCCACGCGCGCGCGCATAGGCGACGGCCGCTACAACGTAGGGAGTCCGGCCGCTGGCCGACAACCCGATGATCATGTCCTTGCGCGTCGGCCGCCGGCGGGCGATATCGCGCTGCCCCAGCTCCTCGGAGTCCTCATTCACTTCGACCGGCGAAGCCAGCGCCTTAGGGCCGCCCGCCATAATGTACTGCACGGTCTGCGGTGAGGTGGAAAAATATGGCGGACATTCGCATGCATCGAGGGAAGCAATGCGTCCGCTCGAACCTGCTCCGATATAGATGAGACGCCCGCCTTCGCGCAGACTTCGCGCGACGGAATCGATAACCTCCGCAATTTCCGGGAGCGCCTTCTTTACTGCTGCCGCAACCTTCGCGTCTTCATGATTGATGATTCTGGCGATTTCAAGTGCTGATTTGGTGTCGAACCCCTGGGATGCGTCGTTGGGGCTTTCCGTGATGAGCTCGTGTAAATTTGCTGTGGGAATGCTCTTATGATTTGAACTTTTGAGCTCAGCCTGTGGGTGCGTCAGAGTGGCCATAAAGGTTTTTTTCCCGGAACGTGTGCTTCCTTATTATAGCTCTAAGGATCAGCGTTGGCTCTTGAATTCGGTAGCACACTTTTGTGTCATTGGTTGATTCCTTCAGCAACAGCATCGTGGAATGCCGGCCGCACTTTTTGGATCGCTTTGTTTGACCGGTCGGGCCAGGTGCGATTTGTCAGCAGCACCACGGCAAGCTTTCGCTCCGGATCGATCCACAGCGAAGTTCCGGCGTAGCCCAGGTGCCCGATCGAGCTCCGCGAGAAATACCTGCCTGAAGAGGACGGCTCGCTGGGCGTATCCCATCCCAGAGCGCGGGTTGTGTCTGGCGGATCAGCCTGCCGGGTTGCGAACAGTCTCACCGTCTCGGGCTGAAACAGTGGCCGCCCATGCGCCGTCCGGCCCTCGTTCAGAACGCAAGCGGCGAACCGGAGCACATCGAGCGCATTCGCGAAGAGGCCGGCATGCCCGGCCGCTCCGCCCAAAGCGTGGCAATTCTCGTCCTGAACTTCTCCCTGGATTACCCTCCGCCGGTATACACGGTCCTCCTCCGTCGGAGGAATATGCGGTCTCCAGTCCTCGGGCGGGCAGAACCGCGCCGTCTCGAGGCCCAGCGGAGACGCGATCTCGCGCGAAAAGAACCTCAGCATCAGGTCGCCCGATAGCACCTCGAGCGTTTTTCCCAACAGCATGAATCCGATATCCGAGTATTCGGCCCGCGTGCCTGGCTGCGCCTCAAGCGGAAGGTGGAGCAAGGCCCGCATCATCGCTTCCGGGGTGTGATGCTTCTCGAACAGCCGCCCATAAGCCGGCAGGCCCGACGAGTGGGCCAGCAGCATGCCGATTGTGACGCGCTCCTTGTGTGATCCCGGCTCCTTGCCGATGACAAAGCCGGGCAGAATATCGCCCAGCCGCGCCTCCAGATCGAGCACACCGCGCGGATCCGGCTGGAACCCGGTACGCTTCGCCCGGCTTTTGTCGTAGAGGATCATGGCCATTGCGGTTGTGACCATCACCTTGGTCAAGCTGGCGAGATCGAAGATCGTGGCGGGCGTCACCTCGCGTGCATCGCGATCATAGGTGAAGCACCCCGCGGCCTCGAGCGCCACAACTTCGCCATCGACCAGCACTCCCCAGGCCGCACCGGGAAAAGCGCGCTCTGTGATTGCCCGCTCCACCACCTCACGCGCCGCGCGAAAGCGATCGCGGCCCTTCAGTGCGCTTGCCGGGATGGAAACCTGCGGCGGAGGCATAGGAGTTTGCCCAGGGCCTGTAAGCAGGCCCTATAGTAGCTGAAATGATCCGGACGCCCCAACGACTTTTCCTGTTCGCCGCTTTTTTGCCGCTTATTTTCTGCGCACTCACCCTGCACGGAGAAGAGGATGCCGCGCTTGCGTCACGCCTTCAGTCCATCGCCGCATCGCACCCGGGCAAGGTCGCGCTCTATGCCCAAGATCTGACCACCGGGAAAACGGTCGCTCTCGATGCCGACACGCCCGTCCAGACCGCATCTGTCATCAAGCTGACGATCCTGTACGAAGCGCTCCAGCAGATTCGCGAAGGCAAGGCGCACTTTGAAGACAAAATCATGCTCAGTCACGACGATCAGGTCTCAGGATCGGGAATCCTGCCTTTCTTTGATACCCCGCAGACGCTGACATTCAAGGACGTGCTGACGCTCATGATCGTCCTTAGCGACAACACCGCGACCAACCTCGCCATCGACCATCTCGGCCTCAAGAACATTGACGACCGCATCGTCTCGCTCGGCCTGAAAGACACCTGGCTCTATAAAAAGGTCTACAAACCGCCCCTGGGACCCATGCCTGCCGATCAGAAGACTTTTGGCCTCGGCAAAACAACGGCCCGCGAGATGGCCAGTGTGATGAAGCGCCTGGTTGCCTGCGACCTGGACCCTCCCGGGGCATCAGGAGCGGTTCCGGGACAATCGCAGGGGACGGATCACCTGCCGAATGCGCAGACGAAGCCGCCCTGCGACGCTGCGATGCACATGCTGAAGAACCAGTTCTATCACAACAGCATTCCACGCTACCTCGAAGCGCAGGACACGTCCGAAGCTGAGTCAAACATCGGCAACAAGACCGGTTCGCTCGACGCCGTTCGGAACGATGTCGGCGTAGTTTTCACGAAGCATGGACCGATCGTGATCTCCGAATTCACCTGGGCTAATCAGGACCAGAGCTGGACACCCGACAATCAGGGCGAAGTGGTCATGGCGCGCCTTGCTAAACTAATTGTTGACGCATGGGCGCCCCGCTAACTCGCTCTTGCGGAACTGCGTCTATAAATTTGTCAGCGCACCGGGTCTACCTGGCGAAAATGGGGCAAGCGGAGAGGAGAGTTCTTATGAGGAAAACACCGATCTTTCTTGTCTGGGCAACTGCCGCTCTCTCGGTCGCCGCTGCTGCCCAGACCACGGGCCAATCCGCTGACTCTCCGCCGCCGACAACCCCTACTCCGGCGGCTCAAACCGTTCCAGAAACTGCCGCCGCGCCCCAGGCTGCCGATAATGCCGTTGCTTCCCAGTCTGCGCCTGCGGCCGCTGATAAGGCAGGCAAGACCATCGAAGTGCCCGCCGGAACCAAGGTCCTACTCGCCCTGCGCAGCGGCGTGAATACCAAAACGGCTCAGCCCGGCGACGGAGTTTATCTCGCGTCCGCGTTCCCCGTGGTCGCAGGAGGCCATGTGGTCATCCCCTCCGGCGTCTACGTCCAGGGAGTTATCGACAATGTAGTGCGTCCGGGCCGGGTGAAGGGCCGCGCGCAGGTGACGATGCACTTCACCACCCTGATATTCCCGAACGGATCGGTGGTGAGCATTCCGGGAGCCGTGGACGGTCTGCCAGGTTCCGACGGCCCGACCGTGAAGAAGAACGGCGAGGGCACGATAGAGCAGTCCAGTGGCAAGGGTAAAGATGCTGCCACCGTGGCGACCACCGCGGCTACCGGCGCAGGCCTGGGAGGGATTATCGGCGCGGCCTCAGACCACCCGGGTGCGGGCGTCGGTTACGGAGCTGCTGCCGGGGCTGCCGGTGGTCTCCTCTACACGCTTTTTACCCGAGGCGACGAGGTCGTGCTTCCGGAAGGCCAGACGATCGAGATGGTCTTTCAGCGGCCGCTGCAGTTAAAGGAAGCCGATGTGGCCTCGGCTGACGGCAATCCCAGGACTGCTTTCGTGCCCACGGGCAACCAACCGCAGCCTTTGCCAAAGCCCTCCAGACCGCAGAAGGTTCTTTGCCCGCTCGGAACCTTCGGATGTCAGTAAAATATAAGCAGAAACTTCATCCGCAAGCAGCATGAACGAAACGACACAAGCAGCACCCTCAGAACCCGAATCTTCAAAACCAAATGCGACTGTCAGTCACCTGCGCCTGTGGGTTCGCGATGTGCTGATCTCGATTGCCGCATCGTTCATGATCATCACCTTTCTCTATCAGCCGGTGCGTGTGGAAGGCACCTCGATGCAGCCGCAATTGCGCGATCAGGACCGGCTCTTTATCAATAAGTTCGTCTATCGCTTTGAGAGGATCTCCCGCGGAGACGTTGTCGTCTTCCACTACCCACGTGATCCCGAAAAGAGCTACATCAAGCGCGTTATCGCGCTTCCCGGCGATTCGCTGCGCATCGATGCCGGACGCGTCTACGTGAACGGCGAGCGCATCGACGAGGGGTACGTCCCGCGCGCCTATCGCGACTCGCGCTCCATGCCCGAGATCGTCATCCCGGCAAATCAGTATTTCGTTATGGGCGACCACCGCTCCATCTCGAGCGACAGCCGCGACTTCGGGCCTGTCGCACGGGACCTCATTTATGGCAAGGCCGCGTTTGTCTACTGGCCGGCAGATGATCTCGGGGTCGTGCATTAAGAAGTGCTTTGCAGAGTCCTAGCTACTCACACCTCAATGCCGTCATAGGATCAACCGACGACGCCTTCCGAGACGGAACCACACACGCCAGCCCGGCAACCGCCAGAATTACGAAAGAAGTCGCCAGAATCAGCAGCGGATCATGCGCGGCGTGCTCGACCCACCGGCCGATCAGCCTGTTCAACCCGAAACTGAGCGCTAGTCCCGCAGCCAGTCCCGATCCGACACTCACTGCTGCCGACGCCAGCACAATCCAAAGCACGTCTTTCTTCTGTGCGCCCAGCGCCATGCGAATGCCGAACTCGTTCGTCCTCTGCACCACCGAATAGGACACCACGCTGAATAGACCTACAGCAGCGAGCACCAATGCAAGAATAGAAAACGCCCCAAAGAGGATCGACACAAGCCGTCCCCGCGCATATTCCGGTTCGTGCCTGATCCACGTTTCCAGGTCATCAACATGGCCAAACGCCTGCTGGTCGGGATTAACCGCAGCGATCTGTTGCCGAACACTGTGCACAATGGATAAAGGATCGACCCGGCTCCGCACCAGGATCTGCGTGTGCATCCACATGTAGAGCGAATAGGGGAGAAAAATCGAAGGCTTCACCGGTTTATCGAGGCCGTCGTTCAGCGAATCGGCAACCACCCCGACAATCTGCAGCCACCCATCACTTCCCGGCGGCGCTAGTGTATAAGGCGGCTCGTTTTTCAACGTGGCAATCTTTACAGAATGTCCGAGGGTATCGCCGTTCGGAAAATAGTGCTTTGCAAGAGTCTCATTCACGATGGCGAACGGCGCGCTATGCGCTACCTCAGTTGCATCCCAGATGCGTCCCCGTATCAGCGGAATTTGCAGCGTGCTGAAGTATCCCGGATCGACGAATTCGATTCTCCCCTTCTGTTCTTCTCCTGCGGGCTTTCCCAGCAACTCGAATGGCTGGTCCCACCCGCTCCACGGAGGCGTCGCATTCGTCGAAAGCCCCGTGGAGGTTACATCGGGCAGCGCCGCTACCTTTTCTCGAAGCTGCTGGAAGTAACTGACCCGCTCGGCCAAACTTGTGTAGGTATTGTCGTGCACCGGAATTCCGACCGACATGACGTGATGAGGATCATAGCCAAGCGGAATCCGCATCATGCGCACAAATCCCTCGATGGCCGTGCCTGCCGCAGACATCAGCAGCAGCGTCAACGCAATCTGGCCCGCAATCAAAACTGTATGCCACCGTTTACCGCGCACCGTGCCTGCAACTTTGCGCGAACTCGATTGCATCACCTGGTTGATCTGCGGACGTGCGAGCTGCAGGGCAGGGAACAAGCCGAAAAGTATCCCGGTGAGCAGAGCCAGGCCCACGCTGAAGAACAGCACAGGAAGGTTCACGTGAAAATCAGCTTCGTGCGGAAAGGAGTACTCTGGCAGGCGGGCTACTATCCATCCGAGGATTCGATAGGCCAAAACTACGCCAAGCCCCGCACCCGTGAGAGCCAGAATAAGCGATTCTGTCAGAAGCTGACGCACGATGCGAAAGCCGCTTGCTCCTACCGCCGACCGTACCGCGAACTCATGCTGCCGCGCGGATCCGCGCGCCAGCAGCAGGATCGATACGTTGCCGCATCCAATGGCCAGCAGCAGCCCGACAGCTCCAAATAGCAGGCCCAGAGTGCCGCCTAACTGCTCATGATAGCGATAGCTGATGTTCCGGAGTTCAAGTTTGTACTGTTTGGGAAAATGATTTGGCGTCTCTTTGGCGAACTGCTGGATCAGCGGCTGCAATTGGGCCGCTGCCGCTGCGGTCGAAACTCCGCGTCGCAGCTTGACCATCACACCGTATTCGACTGTCTGCGATGAAGACAATTTCAGCGGCAGATAGACATCGCCATCCAGCCAGGTAAAACGCGAAGGCAGCACGCCCAGAATCGTGTAGGTCTTGTGAACAAGTTGAACAGTCTTGCCGACAACCGTTGGATCTCCGTTGTAGTGCCGCTGCCAGAATTTGTAGCTTAGGACAACCACCTGCTGCGGCTCCTGGCCATCGGGCGCGTCTGATGGGACATAGTTTCGCCCCAGCATCGCCGGTAGCCCAAGCATCTGAAGGCTGTTTGCCGTCAGATAAATCCCCTGCACGTCTTCCGGAACGTCGCTGCCGGTGACCGTCAGGCTCCAGAAGTTAATTCCCATCACGCTTTCAATGGCAGGGGACTGGCTTAGCTGCCGAAGTTGTGGTCCGGTCAGGCCGCCCCAGTTGTCCTCGTTTCCTGCTTTGTCCAGAAAGGACAACAGGCAGATGCGATCTGCCCCGTCATACGGCCAGGGATTCATCAGGACGGCATAGATGATGCTGAAGACCGAAACCGTCGCGCCAATGCCGAGCGCGAGTGACAGGATTGCCGTCAGCGCGAAGCCTGGATGATTCCGCAGCTGCCGGAGTGCGAAGCGAATGTCCTGCAGAAAGCTTGACATGGGCGCCTCTCAAGATCGAATTCAGCCCAATCTCATTCAACCAGCAACTATGCAGCCAGAGGTTTCTTTGGAGGATAAGTGGTTGATGTTAAAAGGCTACTCAATCGATCCGGATTAGCACAGCGTGTTCTAGGCTTGTCCATTTCCGCACAGAGGCCCGATGGCGGCGGACACAATCAAGGGCTCCTTAACACGATAACCGTGTACACTATGTTCGTGAAAAACATTACCCTGAGTGCTGACGAACACCTCATCGAACTGGCTCGAAACAAGGCCAGGGAGCAGCACACCACTCTGAATGCGGCTTTTCGCGAATGGCTCGTCCAGTTCACGGCTCAGCAGGACCGTGCAAAAGAGTACGACGAACTCATGCGGCGGCTTCGGCACGTCAAGGCTGGCCGCCATTTCTCGCGAGACGAGCTGAATGAGCGATAAGTATTTCCTGGATACCAATGTCCTGATTTATTCCTTCGATGAAAACGATGCGAACAAGGCAAAACGAGCATCGGAACTGATCAGGCAGGCGCTCGCCACTAACAACGGTGTAGTCAGTTATCAGGTCGTGCAAGAATTCTTCAGCTTCGCGCTACGAAAAGCTGCTGATCCGATGACAACGCGCGAGGCCGAGGGGTATCTCTATCAGGTGCTCCGGCCTTTGCTGTCGATCCATTCCTCGCCTGTGCTCTTTGCCGAGGCTCTTCATTTGCACGCCCGCTACCAACTTGCCTGGTACGACTCCTTAATCGTTGCAGCGGCCATACAAGCCAGGTGTGACCTCCTGTACAGTGAAGACCTGCAGAGTGGTCAGCGTTTTGGGAGGCTACAGGTGAAGAATCCGTTCGTATAACGGCTCTTATCTCTCCGCCACCCGATCCAGCATCTCGAAGAACTCAGGAAACGAAATCGCCGCCGACTCGGCCCCCCGGATCACGGTCTGTCCGCGCGCTCGAAGCGCCGCCACCGAGAATGCCATCGCAATGCGGTGGTCGCCGCCAGAGTCGATCTCCGCCGCGTGAAGTTGCTGGCCGCCCGGAACGTCCAGCCCGTCGTCGAACTCCTCAACCTCCGCGCCCATAGCGCGCAGGTTGCGAGCCACCAGCGCAATCCGGTCCGACTCTTTGACTCTCAGCTCCTTCGCATCGCGGATGCGGATGCCGTGCTTCGTGTACGGCCCGATGGCCGCCAACACCGGCAGTTCGTCGATGAGTTGGGCGGCGAGCGCGCCCGATATGGTTGTCCCCGTCATGCCGTCGCACGGTGCATTCACCTGCACGGTGCCGACTATTTCGCCGTGCTTCTCCTCGAGATTCAGGACGCCGATGTGCGCGCCCAGGGCCGTAAGCACGTCGAGCAATGTGGCCCGCGTGGGATTCAACCCGAGCGCGTCAAAAACGAGATTGGAGTCCGGAAACAGTGCCGCCGCGCACAAAAAGAAAGCGGCAGAGGACATGTCGCCCGGCACGGCGGCTTCGATCCCGCGCAGTTGCTGGCCGCCCGCAATCGAAACCGAATCGATCGTCCGCTCCACTGTCGCCCCGAACGCCCTCAGGGCCAGTTCGCTGTGATCACGTGTCCGAACGCCCTCCCGCACTGTCGTTGTCCCCGAAGCTTGCAGCCCAGCAAACAGCAACGCGCTCTTGACCTGGGCGCTCGGCACCGGAGTCGTGTAGTCGATCGCGTGCAGCTGGCTGCCGCGGATGGTCACCGGCGCGTGGCCTTCCGTGAGTTGGATTTCCGCGCCCATCTGCACCAGCGGCTTGCGCACCCGCTCCATCGGACGCCGGCTTAGCGATGCATCGCCGATCAGCGTGTATGCGGACCGCTGCGGCGCGAGCAGCCCGGCGAGCATCCGCATCGTCGAGCCGGAATTGCCGCAGTCGAGCGGCGCTTCGGCGTGGCGAAAATGACCATCTGTTCCGGTGATTTCAATGATTCCATCAGCAGTCCGTGTCACTTTCGCGCCGAGCGCGGCGACGCACGCAAGGCTGCTCGCACAATCCGCTCCGGAAGAGAAGTTCGTCAGTTGCGTCTTTCCCTGCGCCAGACCGCCAAGCAATGCGTAACGATGCGAGATGCTCTTATCGCCAGGCAGCTGAAGGCTGCCAAGAATATTGCGCGCCGGCTCGATGATGCGTTCGGTTGTTGCCTCAGTCAAAAAGAAACTCCGGTAGAACTCCGGAAAAAAACACACTCCAGAGTGATGTTCCTCTATCCTAAAGCACCTTCAGCACCACAACCGTCTCATCGTCGAAGTGTTCGCGCTCGCCCTGGAACTTCGCGACCTCGGCGATGATCGCGTCGGCCATTTTCGACGCGGGCTTCTGAGAAGTTTTCTTCACAACGGCCATCAGCCTCTCGTCGCCGAACATATCGCCGTCCATGTTCTGTGCATCCGTGATGCCGTCGCTGAAGAAAATCAGCGCGTCGCCGGGCTGCGTCGACAAGCTGAACTCCTCATACTTCACGTTGGGAAACATGCCCAGTGGAAATCCCTCGGCGTGCACGAAATCTACCTCGCCGGCGCTGCAAAAGAGAGGCTGGCTCGCGCCCGCATTGGCAAGCTGCACCATGCGATTCTCATCATTCCACAGTGCATAAAGCACCACGACGTACTGCGCGTCGAGCTTCCGCTCCTGTAGCGAATCGTTGAGCAGCTCGAGCATCGCCGAAGGCGAGGGATGCTGGCTCGCCGCCGACCGCATGACGCCGCTGACCAGAGCTGCATACAGAGCCGCTGCCGTTGCCTTTCCGCTCACGTCGCCCAGCACGATGGCGCTGCGATTCGCGTCATACGGCACAAAGTCGTAGAGGTCGCCGCCGATGCTCCGCGCCGGAATGAACCGCGTGGCAAACTCGGCGTTTTTATACTTCGGTTTCCCCGGAGGAAGCAGCCGCAACTGCACTTCCCGCGCCATCGCGAGGTCCTTCTCGAGCCTCTGCTCCTGCTGTGCGACACGCTGGTAAAGCCGCGCGTTTTCGATGGAGATGGCGATCTGCGCCGAGAGCGTCGTCATAGCGCGCTCGTGATCTTCGTTAAAGTAGTTCGTGCGCGTGTGCTCGATATCCAGAACGCCGATCACCTTGCCCTTGTAGATCAGCGGCACCGCCATTTCCGACCGCGCTTCGGGATTGAACATCTGATAGCGCGGGTCCTTCCGCACGTCGGGCACGTGAACCAGCCGCCGCTCATCGATCGCTACTCCCACGAGCCCGCGGTGCAGCGGAATCTTCTCGTCCGGATCGAACCGTTGGCCGAAGCGCACGGCGTAGCTGCTTTCCAGAACCTGCTCGTTCTCGTTAAGCAGCCACACAGAGAACATCTGAAAGTCGATAATCCTCCGCAGTAGTTGCCCCACCCGCTCGAGCAGCGCGTCTACATCCAGAATTGAAGTCAGCTCACGGCTGATCTCGTTCAGCACTTCGAGCGTCTGCGCCTGCCGCGCCACCCGCGTGTAGAGCCGCGCGTTCTCGATCGCCTGTCCGATGCGCGATGCAGTCAGTTGCAGCAGCCGCATGTGGGTAGGGGAAAAGTACCCCACCTGCTCAGACTGGATATCGATTACGCCGATCACGCGGTTCTTCACGATCAGCGGAACGCCCAGTTCCGAACGCACCGCCGGATTTGCGCTGATGTAGTTCTCGATGTCGCGCACATCATTGACGAGCATCGCCTGACGGTTCTGCGCCACCTGGCCCACGATGCCCTGGCCCATCTTGATGCGCATGCGCTCGGCTTCCGGCGTGTGGCCAATCTGGAAGCGCATTCTCAACTCGTGGGTGCGGTCGTTCACCAGCAGAATGGCGAAGATGCGGTAATCGATCACCGCCCTCACCAGGTCTGCCGTCCGCTTGAGCAGCGTCTGCAGATCGAGCGTCGTGTTCAGGGCGTCGGCGAGCCGCATCAGAAACTCCGATGACAGCGGCTCTACGTGAATCTGGGCAGGCGACGGCGCAGCGGTGCTGGGGCGATAGTCGCCCTCAAACCCGAAGTGCATTGTTCCTGTCTTCGCTGTTTCCTCGCTCACATCCCTCCCAGGGGCTTCGTGTCACCGCGCAATGTGCGCCTTTCACCGGCCGTCGACGACACAAACTAGGCGCACTGGCGGACGAGCCATGATAGCGCGTTCAACCGCGACGCGGACCCGTCCCGTTTGTCTTTTGGACGAAGCGCGCTAGCCGAGCGCGCCACCGGTAGCGGGCAGCTATGCCGCCGAAAGTGCCTGCACAATCGCCACACTGGCGCTCGCGCCGATGCGATTTGCCCCGGCTTCCAGCATAGCGCGCGTGTCCTCAAGTGTGCGTATTCCGCCGGACGCCTTCACACCGCACCGCCCCCCGGCAACGCCGCGCAGCAACGCCACGTCGGGTGCGGTGGCGCCTGCCGACGAAAATCCCGTGCTGGTCTTTAGAAAATCCGCTCCGGCCTGGCAGGCAAGCTCCGAAGCGCGCAGTTTTTCCTCCAGATTCAGCAGCGAGGTCTCGAGGATTACCTTGAGGATGGCCCCGCCATCGTGAACTATCTCGGCAACTCCGCGGATATCGTTTAATACGAGCGCGTTTTCTCCCGATTTGAGCAGCCCGATATTCAGCACCATGTCGAGTTCGCGCGCGCCCAGCCGCACCAGCGCCGCCGCCTCCTCGCGCTTGGTTGACGTAAGATTTGCGCCCAGCGGAAATCCCACCACAACGCCGACCGGAATCCCGGTGCCCGCCAGCGCCGCATAGGCTGCCGGCACCCACGCCGGATTCACCATCGCGCATGCGAAGCGGTACTCAGCGGCCTCTGCGCAGAGCTTCAGAACCTGCTCACGGCTTGCCTCGGGTTTAAGCAGCGTATGGTCGATTACACGGGCCAGCGACTCGCGGCTTGCGAGGGCCTGCTTCGCGAACCCCGCCGTATCGAATGTGCTTTCGTGTTCGTCAATCTCCTGGAGGACGGTGGCTGTCATCGCAATAGACTCCTTTCGCCGAGTGCGTCCCAGGGCCTTTTAAACAGCCCCTAGTGTAGCTCGGGATAATCGGGTGGCATGAGCCGGATATCTGGCACATTGCGGAACCGCTCCGCATAATCCATGCCGTAGCCGACCACAAAGTGGTTGGGTATCTTGAATCCCACATAATTCGCCTCTATTTTTTCGAGGCGGCGCGAGGGCTTGTCAAGCAGCGCGGCGATCCGCAGGGAGCGCGGCTTGTGCTGCTCGAGCAGGCTCCGCAGAAAGCACAGCGTGAGGCCTGTATCGAGAATATCCTCGACGATGATGATGTTTTTGTTTTCGATCGGTTGGTCGAGATCCTTGATCATCTTTACTGCGCCGCTGGTTCGCTGTCCCTTGCCGTAACTCGAGACGGCCACAAAATCGAATGTGCAGTCGATTGTGATCCGGCGCGAAAGATCGGCGAGAAAAATGGCAGCGCCCTTCAGCACTCCGACCAGCACCACACTCTGACCCTCATAGTCCAGGTCAATCTGCCTGCCGATCTCGGTAGTGCGCCGGGCGATATCCTCCTCAGTGAATAAGACGGGGAAATCCTTGTGGATGTTCGCGTGACTCACAGTGCTTAGGATATCTCCAATACCCATTGTGGAAGCTATACTTGGAGAAGCAGCTTCTACATGTATCCGTATATTCACATTGGTCATTTTTCAATCGGCACCTTCGGCATCATGCTCTGGCTGGCCGCTGTCTGTGCCGGATGGGTACTGCACCTCAATTTTCGCCGCTGGAAGATTGATGCCGATGCCATCGGCATCGTCGCAATCTCCACCGTCGCAGGAGTCATCGGCGCAAAGCTCTGGCACGTTCTCGAAGATCCGCAGACGCTGATCCAGCACCCGGCCGCGACACTTTTTGACCGAGCCGGGTTCGCCTGGTTCGGAGGCCTCGTTGCCGGCATCCTGGCTCTCATGTGGCAGGGCCGCTCCTACGGGATCACGAGCCTCGCGATGCTCGACCTCGCGACACCCGCCGCTGCCGTCGGCTATGGACTCGGCCGCCTCGGCTGCCTTACCTCCGGCGACGGCGATTACGGGATTCCTACAAAGCTGCCCTGGGGCATGGGCTTTCCCGAGGGCCTTGTGCCAACCCCGCCCGGAGTTCGCGTCCATCCCACGCCCATCTACGAGCTTATCGTCGCCCTTCTGATTGCATGGATTCTGTGGCGTCGCGGCTCGCCGGCACGTCCCCGACCCATCAGCCAGATTACCGGCGAATACCTCGTCCTCAGCGGAATAGCCCGCTTCCTGGTTGAGTTTATCCGCATCAACCCGAAGATCTACTGGGGCATGAGCAACGCGCAGATGGCGAGCATCGGATCGGTGATCGCCGGCATCGCCCTGATCGCGTGGGCCCGCCGCCGGGCCGCGTTAAAGGCTAGCGGCGCACCGGCCACCGCGGTTACCGCGGATTCGCGCTAGAAGCTACAGCGTCTTCAAATACGCCTTCGCCCGCTCCAGCTCCGGAAACAGCTTCTCCTCGGCCTGAAACTCGCGCGAATGTACACATCGCCGTCCGTTCTTCGCCTTCACAGGATGCCTGAGGTGCAGCATCTCGTGATACATCAGATACTCGATCGCGAACCGCGGCGTGTTCTTCCGGTCGAAGACCCGGCTCACCATGATGGTGTTGTGCGCCGCGTCGTAATGTCCGAGCAGCCGTTTCGCGTTGTACTCGCTCCAAGTCAGCTGAGGACGACCCATCAGTCCATGGAAGAACCGCATGTTGAGTGCCTCGAAGACCTCATCCAGATCGTAGTGGTCGCCCTTCGGCGTTGAAATGCGCTTGCGCCCGCGCGTCTGCCGGATGCGCTCACTCTGCCGCACCACTGCCTCGCTCGATGTGAACCGCCGGTAACGATTCGCTCGTGCCGCATCGATCGGCTTGCGATACAGCTTCGCAATGAGGATATGCGCGATCGCCCGCAGCACTGCCTCTGGCGCGCCCTCGAGCAGGTCCGATAGCTTCGCCTTGATGCGACCTTCGCGCAGCCGGATTGTCGTGTTCAGGCTCGTGAAATGGTAGAAGCGTACTTCAAAAGGAGGCATCGGAGCCCGCGGCCGCAGCACACGATACTCCTCCTCAAACCAGCGAACAATTTCAGAACTCACTGGCCTGAGGCTAAAACATTTCTTCACCGTTGAAAACTGCGCTGCCTGAGGATCGGAACAGCCGCTGAACCCTTTCTTAGCTCGGCCCTGTCCCGTTCTTGCCGGCCTGGTCCTTGTGCTCGGCGAAATATTTCAGTTGTTCGTCGTAAAGCTTCTTCGCCGTGTCACTCGTGCTTTCTGCCGCATCCAGCGCCGTCTTGCGTGAAAAGTCGTACGCCGAATCGGGAGCCGCAGCCTTCAACACGTCCGGCCATTTCTGGGTCGCCGGAACCAGGTCCTTCAGTGCCTTCCGGATATCGGCATGCGCCGCATCAAAGGTGTCCAAGTTATCCTGCAACTCATCAGATAGCCGGGTGAATTCTTCATAACGCGCGCGCAGCTCCGCCTTCCGGTCTGCGGCCTTGGGATTCGCCCCCAGATCCTTGATTGCGTTGATCCGCTGCTCGATGAATTTTTGATACAGCTTGATTCTCGCTACGGGCTGGTCGCGCAGCTCGGCAACCTGGTCGGCCTCCGCCTCGCTGAGCGGGTCTTTGTTATTCTGCTGTGCCTGACCGGCAGACATGCCGCTCGGCGCAGCAGCTGCAACCCCGGGCGAACCCGTCTCAGCAAACACCACCGGGCAGGGAAGAAGCACAGCCCCGACCAGTGCCGCTGCAAGCCGTAACTTCATTGAAATATCTGGCATAGCCCCTCACCCCGAAAGCTGTAAGATGCCCATGCCGCCGAAATGGATGGCTGGTCCGGTTATTAAAGTTCAGCTTTACCCTGTCCGCTAACGGACAGCCCACACCGCGCTCCGGACACATCGCTCCCTGCACGGGTCGCATCTCGTCATTCTATCTCTTGCCTTTATACACACATGGGCTAACTCAGCAGCTGGCCGGCTGCATGCAACTCAGGCGATGGAGAATCGATCTATGGCCAACTCCGCCCCGCTTCCGCGGCTTCCATTTCCGGGTCCTGGCGACATCCGGTTCAGCATTCGCCGCCTCCGCAAGTCCCCTGGATTCGCCCTCACTGCTATTTTGACCCTGGCGCTTGGCATAGGTGCTGTCACCTCGGTATTCAGTGTGGTAAACACCGTCCTCCTCAAGCCGTTCGCTTTCCCCGACCCGGCGAGGCTGGTTGTCATGCGTGAGGGCAGCCCGTCCAACCAGATTCCTGACAACTATCGTCACTTCCTACGCCTACGGAAGGATTCGAAGACGTTGGCCGACGCCGCGATCTTCCAGAACCACGGTGTGAGCGTTTCGCCCACTGGAGATCATCCGCACATTGTGGGCGCCATCGCGGCCTCGCCCAATATCCTTCGCGTCTTCGGAGTGCAGCCGATCATGGGACGCGACTTTGTCGCCCAGGATGCCGTGAAGGGCGCCAGCAGTGTAGTCATCCTGACCTGGAACGGCTGGCAGACGCTCTTTAACGGCGACCCCAATGTGATCGGCCAGACGCTGCGCAACGGTGGAGAGCCCAGTACAGTGATCGGCGTGCTTCCGTCGGGCGTAAAGTTTCCCGATATAGCATGGGCATCCAACATGCCTTCCCAGACAGCCTCCGGAGCAGCGCCGGAGATTCTCGCCTTAGAGCCCCTCGTTCCCAGCGACTGGGATCTCAAAGAGGATACGGCGGACTATAACTACAAAGCGATTGCGCGGCTGAAGACGGGGGTGACTCTCGCCCAGGCCCAGGCCGAGCTTGAAGGGTTGCAGCAGGCTTACACGCGTTCCGCACATCTGGCTGTTCCCCTCGGCATCGCTCTTACGCCCTTCGCAAAAGACGTCACCTCGAACATCAGCACAGCCCTCTGGCTGCTCTTTGCCGCGGTGGGAGCAGTGTTGCTGATCGCCTGTGCGAATCTCGCGAACCTGCAACTGGTGCGGGCAGTCGCGGCGGAGCGCGAGATTGCCGTTCGTGCCGCTCTCGGGGCGAGCAAGGGCCACCTTGTTGTTTCGCGGCTCACAGAGAGCCTGATACTAGCCGCCATTGGAGGCATAGGTGGCGTAGCCGTGGCCTTCGCTGGAGTGCGGCTCCTTGTGGCGGTTGCGCCGGCCAATGTTCCGCGGCTGAACGAAGTAGCTGTAAGCCTGCCCGTGCTGTTCTTCGCCGTGGGACTGTCGCTCATTACGGCGCTGCTCTCCGGTGTGCTGCCTGCGCTGCGCTCGCTGCACGTCAATCCTCAAACAGCACTGGGGGCAAATCCTTCTCGTGTCGCCAACACCCGCCAGGGAAGCGCCACGCGCAATCTGCTCGTCGCGACAGAGATAGCCTGTACCGTCGTGCTGCTTGTGGTCACCGGATTGGTGTTGCGCAGCTTCTCCCAGCTACTGCGGCAGAATCGCGGCTTCGATTCCAGCCACGTGACTCTGGCCCAGGTGCAGCTCTACGCCGCGAAATACGATGACTCCAAGCCCGGCTTCGAAGCTGCCAAAGCCGCGTTTGTTGACCGCACCCTGACTGCTCTCCGCCAGCTGCCCGGCGTCCGATCTGCTGCCATAACGAGCGTAATGCCTTTGGCCGGCGAAACCTGGATCGACAGTCTTGTCCGTCCCGACCACCCTGTGCCCGAAGCCGAGCAACCCCCGATCAACGTGCGCTGGATCAGCCCAGAATTTCTGCAAACCATGGGCATTCCTCTGCTGAGCGGACGCAATTTCACTGAGGCTGACCGCAACAATCCTTGCGTTGTACTTCTCTCCGACCGTGCCGTGCATGACGGTTTCCCCGGCGAGGATCCGATCGGCCACAAGATCGATAATATTGTTCCGGTTCCATCCGGCAAGACGGGCAATAGCGCCGTAACCGTGATTGGCGTCGTCGCCAATGCCCGAATCAACGGACTGAAAGACACGGCTGCCGTCGTTTACGTGCCTTATTTCGCCTACGTCCCGTGGTCGCTCTCATTCGTTGTCCGTAGTTCGCAGCCGAGCTCCGGCATCATGCCCGAGATGCGCCGTGTCCTATGGAGTATCGACCCGCAGGTCGCTATCCCCATCGTCAAATCGCTCGACGATCAGGTCAGTGACTCGGTTGCCACCGACCGCTTCCAGACCCTCCTGCTTTCGACCTTTGGCGCCGCCGCCCTGCTGCTTGCTCTCCTCGGCGTCTACGGAGTACTGGCCTATTCGGTCTCGCTCCGCCAGCAGGAGTTCGGGATTCGCATCGCCCTCGGGTCCGATAAATCGCGGCTGACGGCCCTCGTGCTGAAGCAGGCTGCCTGGCCCGTGCTCGCCGGATCCACGGTCGGTCTCGGCCTCGCCTTCATCGCCGGACGCTGGGTCAGCAGCCTGCTCTACGAGACGAAACCCGCCGACCCGATCGCCATCGCCGCCAGCCTCGCTTTGCTAATCGGAGCGGCAGCCCTCGCCGCCAGCCTGCCTGCGCGCCGCGCCGCCCAAGTGGACCCCATCGAGGTGCTAAGGAACGAGTAAGACAGGGAACAGGGCACAGGTAGCAGGGAACAGGTGCCCTGAGCCCTTGACAATTTCCTATCCGTAAGTGCAAACTAACGTAAGCAATGGCTAACCTCGAAAAGGCGTTTGAAGCTCTCGGCGATCCTACACGGCTGGCGATATTCCAGCGGATCGCCACGCGTCCACACGCGGTCGGCGAAATCGCTGGTCACTTGCCCGTAAGCCGGCCGGCCGTGTCGCAACACCTGCGCGTGCTCAAGGAGGCGGGCCTGGTTGCAGACGTCAAAAATGGGACGCGCCGCGTTTACGAGGTCCGGCCTGAGGGTATCGAGGCGCTTCGCAAATACTTCGATCAGGTGTGGGAGCGCAACCTCAAAGCCTTTCAGGCGGCGGCAGATAAAAAATCCAGAGAGAAGGGAAGTAGCGATGACCGAAGCACTGGCAGTCCAGCCCGTAAGAAAGTCCATTGAAGTGGAACTCACTCCACTCGACGCGTTTCAACTCTTCACTTCCGATATGGCCGCCTGGTGGCCGGCCACCCACCATATCGGGTCAACGCCTTTCGTTGAGATCGTCATCGAGCCGCGCGTCGGCGGCGGATGGTTCGAAGTCGACCAGGACGGAACCACCTGCCAGTGGGGCAGCATTCTGGCCTGGGACCCGCCGCAGAAGGTCGTCTTCGCCTGGGGCCTGCAAGGAGACTGGAAGTTCTCTCCCGACCTCAGCAAATCGAGCGAGGTCGAGGTCCGCTTCACGCCCATGGGAGACTCAGCCACGCTCGTCGAACTCGAACATCGCCACTTCGAGCGTCATGAGGGTGGTGCAAAGATCGCCGAGTCCGTCAACGAGGGCTGGACTCCTGTTCTGGCGGAATTCAAGGCTCTTGCCGACAAGAGATCAGGCAAGGCGAAGGAATAGTCACGGTAAATCGACCAACGTGCCCCATGTCCGTTCCTTCGGTCGTGGGGCACCTTTGCCTGCGGTAACCGCTGCTCCTTTACCGGCTATCATGCCTTCATGACTGCCGACGAGATCAAGAAACTCCTCAAGCTCGAGCCGCACCCGTGTGAGGGAGGCTGGTTCCGCCAGACCTGGCGTTCCGAAGAGGAGATCCCACACGCCGCGTTGCCTTCCCGCTACTCCGCCGCTCGGGCGGCTGGAACCTGCATCTATTACCTGCTTGAGCCGGGCACATTTTCCGAGATGCACCGCCTCGCCTCTGACGAGATCTTCCACTTCTACCATGGAGATCCCGTCGAAATGCTCCAGCTTCTGCCCAACGGTTCCGGACGAACGGTGATCCTCGGCGGCGATTTTGCGGGCGGCCAGCATCCGCAGCTCATTGTTCCAAAAAATGTGTGGCAGGGCTCCCGCCTGCTGCCTGGAGGCGAGGTCGCTCTTCTCGGTTGCACCGTCAGCCCTGGCTTCGACTACGCTGATTATGAGACTGGCCGCCGCACCGAGCTAAATCGCGACTATCCGGCATTTGCCGAGCTTATCGAATTACTTACTCGAGTCTGATCGACTCGGCGCGCCGTTGCCGGAAGAACTCGCGCAGCAGTTCGCCGCATTCCTCGTTGAGCACACCGTCCGTGACTTCCATCTGATGGTTCAGCCGGGGATGGTTCAGCACATCGAGCACCGATCCGACCGCTCCTGCTTTCGGATCTCTTGCTCCATAGATGAGCCGTTTCAGCCGGGCGTGGATCATTGCTCCCGCG
>JAFAKX010000231.1 GCA_019234945.1 Silvibacterium sp. | reverse complement strand
CCATCGCTGGTCCGGCCGGTACGCGCCTGCGTTCTTTCGCAGCCGCCACTGTAAAGAATTTTTCATCGCATTGAACACAGCTCGTCAGTTCGCTGCGGAACGCGCTTTGCTGGTCGCTGTCGACATCACGGCGCAGCGCCGGCCACTCACGCGAACCGCGGCTCTCGCCCGAGATGCAGCGCTGGCCAGTGCGGCTCAGAAGAGCGCCGACGATCTGGATTTCCCCGACCCTGAGCCCGCCAGCTCTGTTCCGCTCGACCTTGAAGCTTCCCTTGAGGAATTTCGCGAGCTTGTAACATCCGCCGGAGCCCACATCGCAGGCGAAGTTATCCAGCGCAGGCCCAAGGCCGATCCCGCTACCCTCATCGGCAGCGGCAAAGTGCAGGAGCTGGCGGGCGTCGCTTCGTCGGCCCACGTCGATGTGATCCTCTTCGATCACGACCTCACGCCAACCCAGCTTCGCAACCTGGACGATGCGCTCCCGTGCAGGGTGGTCGATCGCACCCAGCTTATTCTGGACATCTTCGCGCGCCACGCCCGCACCCGCGAGGGCCAGTTGCAGGTTGAGCTGGCGCAGCTGGAATACATGCTGCCGCGCCTTACCGGACGCGGCGCCTCCATGTCGCAGCTGGGCGGCGGTATCGGGACCCGGGGACCCGGTGAAACTCAGCTTGAAACCGACCGCCGTCGCATCCAGCGCCGTCTCCAGCATCTCAGGCAGGAGATCGAGGGCGTCCGCCGCATCCGCACCCAGCAGCGCCAGCGCCGCGAATCGGTGCCCGTGCCCGCCGTCGCGCTGGTCGGTTACACCAACGCCGGCAAGAGCACGCTCTTCAACGCCATGACAGATGCCGGAGTAGTCGAGTCGGCGCGCATGTTCGCTACCCTGGACCCGAAGCTCAAAGCCATCGTGCTGCCCAGCCGCCGCAAGGTGCTGCTCTCCGACACCGTGGGGTTCATCCGCAATCTCCCGCACACGCTCGTCACTTCCTTCCGTGCAACCCTCGAAGAGGTGCAGAAAGCCGAGGTCCTGGTGCACGTGCGCGATTGCTCAAGTCCCATGCAGGACGAGCACAAGGCTGAGGTGGAGAAAGTCCTCGGCGAGTTGGGCGTGCTCTCGAAGCCCCGCATCGAGGTGCTGAACAAGATCGACCTGCTCCCGGCTGCCGAACGGGACGCACTTGAAGCCGGAGGCGTACTGGCCGTTTCCGCCAGGCTCGGCTGCGGCATCGACAAATTACTCGCCCGGATCGACACGGCTCTCATCGCTGATCCCATCCTCGAGCAGCGCTTCCGCATCCCGCAATCGCAGGGCAGCGTTCTGGCCGCGCTCGGTGCTGGCGCACTGATTCGCGACCGGGAGTTCATCGGCAATGTTGTCTCGATGACCGTTGCCGGGCCTGCATCGCTTCTCGGACGCTACCGCCAGTTTCGCATCGATCCAAAAGCTGCTGAGTCATGGGGGCCGGCACATAAGAATGGGCCGGACGTAGGGGAGCAGAGGTAGGTCCCAAACATCCGGCCCATTGGACCCTGGACCGGGTCATAGGTGATACGCTAAGTGTACGCCGCAGTGGCGGTGAGTCAAGGTAAATTCACGGTACGATCCCCCAGTCGTCCGGGGAACAATGTACCTGCATTCGTTGACAGCCCTTTTTCGCCTCTGCTAAAAACATAAGTTCCGCGATATCTTCCAACAGCTTACGACCGCTTACCGTCGGTTCAATCATGATAGATGAGCTTCTGCGTCAACTCGGCGATCTTGCGCTCGGTTCCATACCGACCATCATCATCTTTGTTTTCTTGGTGATCGCCTACCGCGTCCTTTTGTATCGCCCTCTCATGCGCACCCTCGGCGAGCGCCGCGAGCGAACCTTGGGCGCGCTTGAAAAAGCCAAAGCTGCGATTGCCGCCGCCGACGCCAAGAGCCAGGAGTACGAGGCGAAGCTCCGCGCCGCCCGCGCCGAGATTTTTCACCGGCGCGAGCTGCGCCTGAAGGAATGGAACGCCCAGCGTGAGACCGCCCTTGCTGCAGCGCGTCAGGCAGCACAGCAGCGAGTCGCCTCCGCCCGCGCCGCCATTGAGGCCGAAGCTGCCGAAGCGCGGCATCACATCGAGAGTACTGTCGACCAGCTTGCCGGTCAGATTATGAAGGCCGTTCTTCCCGCCGAACTGGCAGCCGCGGAGGGTGCCCATTGAAGCTGACCCTCAAGTTCCGCCTTGCTGTGCTTCTGGCGCTCCCGCTCTCCCTGCTGCTTTCCTTGCCTGCGCAGGGCAAAGCGCAGGACAACTCCGCTCCACCTTCGGCCGCCGCCAATGCATCCACCGGGGAGCACATGGAAGAGCCCGAGACGCACTCCGAGATTGAACAGTTTCGCCATTCCGATTCAGTAAAAGCCCTGGCCCGCGGCCTGAATCTCAGCGTCGAGACAACCGCCCGGATCATTGAGATCCTCAACTCGGCCCTGATCCTGGGCTCGATCGCCTGGTTCGGGTTCCGCTTTGTCCCAAAGGCCTTTCGCAAACGCAACGAGACGCTCCAGAAGCAGCTCATGGAGGCCCGTGTCGCGACGACCGAAGCCAATGAGCGCCTCGCTGTGGTTGAAGAGCGGCTCTCCAAGCTCGGCATCGAAATCGAGGCCATCCGCGCCCAGACCGAGCGCGACAGTGCTGAGGACGAGAAGCGCGTCCGCGAGTCCCTCGAGGCCGAGCGTGAGCGTATCGTGGCTTCCGCCGAGCAGGAGATTGACGCCGCTGGAGCCGCCGCACAGCGCGACCTCAAGAGGTTTGCAGCCCAGCTTGCGGTCAACCGCGCCCGCCAGCAGATCAGCATCAGTCTTGACGACGACCGCGCGCTGATCCGCGCATTTGGGGAGAGCCTGAACGGAGGGCGCAACTGATGGCAGCCCTTGGCGCACCCTACGCCCGCGCCCTCGCCGACGTCCTTTCCGAGGCGAACATCGACGCCGCGCAGGTCGAAAGCCAGCTCGCCGACTTCGGCGCCGCATGGCACGAAAGCGCGCCGCTGCGCGACATTTTCCTCGATCCGTCATTCCCGATCGAGGAAAAGGTGGCTATCCTCGACAAGCTGAATACGCGCCTGCAGATGGGTCGCGAAGCGCGCAACTTCGTCGCTGTCCTCATACGGCACGACCGCCTGCATCTCTTCGATGAGATCGTCGAGGAATTCCGCCACGAGATGAACCGCCGGCTCGGAATCTCCGAAGTTGAGGTCACGACGGCGCACAAGCTCGATGACTCTTCCCGCACCGCCCTTGAAGCGCAGATCTCCGGTCTCACGAAAAGCCGTGTCCTCGCCACCTTCCATGAAGACGCCTCGCTGATGGGTGGCGCGATCGTGCGCATTGGCAGTACCGTGTATGACGGATCGATACGCGGGCGCCTGGACCGCCTGGAAGAAGAGTTGGCCGCCAGTCAGGCATAACCTCCACCGGTTCACCCAACAAAAATCAAGATCAAACATACCTGGAAGACGTGACGCATGGCCCAGATAAACGCAGATGAAATTACAGAGCTCCTAAGGGGGCAGATCGCAAACTACGAAACAAAGATTCGTGTCGACGAGGTGGGCACCGTCATCTCGCTGGGGGATGGTATCGCGCGCCTCTATGGACTCGACAAGGTCATGGCCGGCGAGCTGATCGAATTCCCCCACGGGGTTGCCGGACTGGCCATGAACCTGGAGGAAGACCAGGTCGGCGCCGTGCTCATGGGCGAGTACGAGGAGATCCGCGAGGGCGACCAGGTCAAGCGCACCGGCAAAATTCTCAGCGTCCCAGTCGGCGAAGCCCTGATAGGCCGGGTCGTCAATGCGCTCGGTCAACCCATTGACGACAAGGGTCCAATCAACTCCACCGAGACCCTCCCCGTTGAGCGGCTCGCGCCCGGTGTTATCGATCGCCAGCCCGTGCGCGAGCCCATGATGACCGGTCTCAAGGCCATCGATTCGATGATCCCCATCGGCCGCGGCCAGCGCGAGCTCATCATCGGAGACCGCCAGACCGGCAAGACCGCCATCTGCCTCGACACCATCATCAATAGCAAAGGCAAGGACCTGATCTGCATCTACTGCGCCATTGGCCAGAAGCGCTCATCGATCGCTACGGTCGTCCAGACGCTCACCGACCACGGCGCGATGGATTACACCATCGTCGTCGCCGCCTCGGCGTCCGAGCCGGCCCCGATGCTCTACATCGCCCCATACGCCGCATGCGCCATGGGCGAGTACTTCCGCGACACTAAACGCCATGCCCTGATCATTTACGACGACCTCTCCAAGCACGCCGTCGCCTATCGTGAGATTTCTCTGTTGCTTCGTCGTCCTCCCGGCCGAGAAGCTTACCCCGGCGATGTCTTCTATCTGCATTCGCGTATGCTCGAGCGCGCCTCGAAGATGAGCGACGAGAAAGGCGCCGGCTCGCTGACCGCTCTGCCCATCATCGAGACGCAGGCCGGCGACGTCTCGGCCTATATCCCGACCAACGTTATTTCCATTACCGACGGCCAGATCTACCTTGAGACCGATCTCTTCAACTCCGGCGTTCGTCCGGCCGTCAACGTTGGTCTCTCGGTTTCCCGCGTTGGATTCTCCGCCGCTATCAAGGCCATCAAGCAGGTCGGATCGACGCTGAAACTCGACCTCGCGCAGTATCGCGAACTCGCGGCCTTCTCGCAGTTCGGCAGCGACCTCGACAAGGTCACGCAGAACCAGCTCAACCGCGGGCAGCGCCTCACCGAATTGCTCAAACAGCCGCAGTTCCAACCGCTCTCCGCCGAAAAACAGGTCATCATACTCTTCGCCGGAACCCAGGGCTTCCTCGATAATGTCAAGGTCGAATACATTCGCGCCTTCGAAGACGGCCTCTACAAGTATCTCGACTCCGGCCAGACGGCGCTGCTTAACGACATCGCTACAAAGAAGTCTCTCGACGACGATCTCCGCAAGCGGATCGGCGCAGCTCTCGACGAGTACAAGGCAAACTTCCTCGCTGAGCACCAGGACGCCAAGGTGGCGGCAAAGCAAAACTAATGGCAAGCATTCTCGATTTACGGCGGCGCATTCGCAGCGTCAAAAGCACACGTCAGATCACCCGCGCCTTCAAGATGATCGCCTCGGCCAAGCTTCGCCATGCCCAGAGTCGCGCCATCTCATCGCGACCTTTCTCAGCCTTGGTCGCGAGTATCCTTGATTCGTTTAAACGCCGCATCGAGGTTTACGATCCAGAAACCGGCGAGATCCGCCATCCGCTGCTCAAGACCCGCGAAGAGAAGCATGTGCTGGTGGTCGTCGTCGCGGGCGACAAAGGCTTCGCTGGAGCTTTCAATGCGAACATCCTCAAGGCCACACTGAATTTCATCACCCACAACCACGAGAAGCAGATCGATATTGAGACCATCGGCCGTAAGGGCCGCGATCTGTTTCGTCGCCGCTATCCGGCTGCCAGGTTTGCCGAACAGAACGGCGATACTGAGGAAAAGGGCCGTCCTGAGCGGCAGGAGCGCTCCGGCCGCATAGAGGTCATTGGCGATCATCCCGGCATGCTCGACAAGATCAAGCTCGAAGACGTTCGCGCGCTCGGCGAGGAAATCACCGCACGCTACGCGCACGAGGAGATCGACGCTGTTTATCTGGTCTACAACGAGTTCAAGTCGGTCATCACACAGCGCGTCGTTGTCGAACGCATCCTGCCCATTCTTGAATTCGGAAGGCACGAGATCGTCGAAGAACATGCCATGAGCGCCGAAGAACGGGCCAGGGCGGGACGAGCCGCCATGACCGCCGGCGTCAGCATCCTCCCGGGCGAGCTGGAGGCTGCCATGAAGGTTTACGAGGACGAAGCCCAGAAATTTGGCACCGCAGAGGTCGACTACATCTACGAGCAATCGCCGCGCGAGATATTCGACGCCATCCTGCCGCTCTACATCATTTCGCAGTTGAATCACGCATTCCTGGAATCGGTGGCCGCTGAGCAGGCCGCCCGCATGACCGCCATGGATTCAGCAACCAACAACGCATCGGACTTGATCGACAAGTACACTCTGGAGATGAACCGCGCGCGCCAGGCCGCGATCACCAAGGAAATCATCGAGATCGTGAGCGGCGCAGCCGCGATTTAATCTGGAAACGCGGGTGCCCAGCCGTCGCGACCGGGCAGGGAGCTAAAGCGGGATCAGATAGAGTTTTGTATCAGGGCACGGCTTCAGCCGTGCCGATTGCAGATAAACAAAGCCGGGCTTTAGCCTCTGAAGGATTAGAACGCCGGCCTGGAACAGGAATCATATGGCAGAGAACATCGGAAACGTCATTCAGGTCTCCGGCCCCGCCGTCGACGTGCAGTTCGACGAGGCCAAAATCCCGCCCATCTATCAGGCCCTCCGTGTCGTCAGCGACGGCTTCACCGTACCCGCGCCCATCGACGTCATACTTGAGGTCCAGCAGCATCTCGGCGAAGGCCGGGTGCGATGCGTCGCCATGGAAGCCACCGATGGCATGGTGCGTGGCATGAAGGCCATCGACCTCGGCGGGCCTATCACAGTCCCCGTCGGGCGGGAGACGCTGGGCCGCGTGCTGAACGTCGTCGGGAAAACGGTCGACGAACTCGGTCCCATCAAGACCGACAAGCGCATGCCCATCCACCGCGAGGCACCTGCCTTCGACGAGCAGTCGACCTCCGAGGAGTTGTTCGAGACCGGCGTCAAGGTCATCGACCTCATCCAACCCTTTCTCAAGGGCGGAAAAACTGGCCTCTTCGGCGGCGCCGGCGTCGGCAAGACCGTCATCATCCAGGAGCTCATCAACAACGTCGCGATGGGGCACGGCGGCTTTTCGGTATTCGCCGGCGTTGGCGAACGTACCCGCGAGGGCAATGACCTCTGGCGGGAATTCCAGGAAGCCAAAGTCATCGACATTCACGACTACACCAAGTCCAAGGCCGCGCTCATCTTCGGCCAGATGACCGAGCCGCCCGGCGCCCGCCTGCGCGTCGCCCTTACCGCCCTGACTGTAGCCGAATACTTCCGCGACGCCGAAGGCTCCGACACCCTGCTCTTCATCGACAACATCTTCCGCTTCACGCAGGCCGGTTCCGAGGTATCCACTCTTCTGGGCCGCATGCCTTCTGCCGTTGGATATCAGCCGAACCTCGCCACCGAAATGGGCGAGTTGCAGGAGCGCATCACCTCCACCAAGCGTGGGTCTGTGACCTCTGTTCAGGCTGTCTACGTACCCGCCGACGACCTTACCGATCCGGCGCCGGCAACGACGTTCGCGCACCTCGATGCGACCACGGTCCTCTCGCGCGCGTTGACGGAGCTTGGTATCTATCCTGCCGTCGACCCGCTGGCATCAAGCTCGCGCATTCTCACTCCGCGCGTTGTCGGACAAGAGCACTATGACGTCGCCCAGGGTGTAAAGCGCATCCTGCAGCGCTACAAGGACCTGCAGGACATCATCGCGATCCTCGGCATCGATGAACTCTCCGACGAAGACAAGACCACGGTCAACCGCGCCCGCAAGGTGCAGAAGTTCCTTTCGCAGCCCTTCCATGTCGCCGAGCAGTTCACCGGCATGCAGGGCCGCTACTGCAAGATCGCCGACACGGTGCGCAGCTTCAAGGAAGTCATCGAAGGCAAGCACGACGACATCCCCGAACAGGCCTTCTATATGAAGGGCACCATCGAGGAAGTCCTCGAAGCCGCCGAAAAGATGAAAGCCACAGCGTAGGAGTGAACAGTTGTTAGTTACCAGTCCCCAGTGCGCTGCGTTCAACCACAACTGGGGACTGTCAACCAACAACTGAGGACGAATCAATGGCAGATACAAATCGTTTACAGGTCCGGCTCGTCACTCCCGATCACATCCTCGTGGATCAGTCCGCAGATGCTGTCGAAGTTCCTGCCCGTAATGGCTATCTCGAAGTTCTCTACGGACACGCCCCTCTCGTCGCCGTCCTCGGTCCCGGTGAGATACGCTTCCACGGCGGAGAAGTTGGCGAGCGTGTCTTTAGCATCGGCCGCGGCTTCGTCGAGGTTCTGCCCGAGCGCGTGACCATTCTGGCCGACAGCGCCCTCCGTCCCGAGGAAATCGACGCCGCCGCCGCCCAGGCTCGGCTTAACCACGGCCATCAGATCTGGAACGAAGCCGGCGACGACCCCGAGAAATACAAGCAGGCGGAAGTCGTCATCCGCGAAGCCGAATCCCGCCTTGAGAGCGCCAAGGGTCGCTAAGCTCCAGGAACCTACCCGCATGAATTCCGTCTTGTCTCTTGCCGGAAGAGGTCTTTAGTGAAAGTGTTTTGGTCTTGGCAGTCGGACACGCCTGGCAAGATAGGCCGCCATTTGGTGAGGGATGCTCTTGGGAATGCGATTACAGACCTCAAGGTTGAAGCAGAGGTGGAAGAATCCTTAAGAGAGAGCGCAGCGAATCTGCACCTGGACCACGATCGCCAAGGAATACCAGGCAGTCCAGACCTTGCTCGTACAATTTTCGACAAGATTGCTCAATCGACTGTTTTCGTAGCAGATGTGACTCCAGTCGGCGCGACGGTGACAGACAAGAGTCAAAAGACAGCCAAAAAGCTTATTAACTCGAATGTTGCGATCGAACTCGGGTACGCACTCGGAAAGCTCGGTGGCAGAAGTCTCTTAATGGTTATGAATGGCTGGTATGGCGAGCGGTCAGACCTTCCATTCGACCTTCAAGCCAAGGCGGGTCCAATCATCTTCAACCTACCCCAAAATGCGAATGCGGCAGCAATCGCGTCAGCCAACAAGTCTTTGAGAAGTCAACTGAAAGTAGCTTTGCGGGAGTTCCTGCGCGAGTCTGGAGAACGTCAGAACGGCGAGCAGAGGTTGAACAAAGAAGAAATTCGCATCAGCAACGCCGATTGGGAACGAATGGCGGACAAATTATTTGGGAGTTGCCGGCATCTCCGCGCGGACTCTCAATGGAACGGAGCAACCCGAACAACAGTCTGGAGGTTGGCTGGTCCGCCGAATGGGATATGCGAAGCTTTACTGAAGCAAGCCGGCGCGATGCTGCTCAAATCCCCAAATGTGCGATCTCAACTATCCGAGGAGGTTCTTTCCGAGCCTAGCAACCTAAACCGCTGGCTTATTTACTTGAAAGAAAAGGGCAGCCATACCATCACCACGCCCTTCGACGAAGTACATGAAGACGGCAGTAGGGTGACACATTTGCTCGGCAGTATACGAGATCTTCCGGGGGAATCCGCACGAATCTGCATTGAGTGCGCAGCACTAGAAATGCAGCAAACATCTATCTAATATCGACTGTTTACTGTGTAAATTTCCACTTACCTCTAATTGTTTTGCTCCGGCTCCACATATTTGATCAGTAGCACTTCGTTCCCGATCTCGCTGTAGATCAGCTCGTCCACCGTCCCGGACGCCAACAGCAGCCCATATCCTCCCGGACGCATGCCCGCCTCTTCGCGCAACGCAATGTGCGCAGCTGGATCATCCGGCGGGTTCGCAATCGCCGCATGAGTAACCAGCTCCCTCCGGAACCCCGCGCCCGGGTCATGCACGTAAAACACAAAGGAACGCGCTGTGCGGACAGCGGTGACTTCGACCACCTGCTCGGGATTGAACGCAGCCCCATGCTCCATCGCATTCAACAGGATCTCCCGCAAGGCCAGCATCACTTCCTGCCGTGTGTCCTGCGGCAATCGGACACTCAGCTCCTTGGCGAAGGTCATCAGGCGCTCTGCCGTGAGCAGCCTGCAGTTCACACGAACCGAGACCCAGCCGGGCTTGGCCGACAGCACCTGAATATCGTCTCGCCACTCGCTGTCCGATGCCGCATGGGCCGCAATGTGCGCAATTTCAGCGGCCTCAAATGGAGGCGTAAAGCACGCAAACACCCGTGCCCGCAGCGCCGCAATCGTTTCATCCGGAGTACTCGCGCGCGCCAGCATAATGCACTTCACTCCCGGCCGGATCGCGCGCATTTCCGTAAGCAGGGCCAGGTCCTCCTCCATCGTGCTCTCGCAGTCCGTAATCACCACCCCGAACGACTTCATCACCAGCCGGAGCAGCGCATCGGCGTGACCCGACGACATCTCATACGGCAGGTTGGCGGCCGTGAGGGCCGCGCCTATCTCGCCACCCAACCCCTTGCACTCCCCGATAATCAGTATCCGGCTCATGTCTCGACCTATTGCGAAGCTCCCCCGATTCTAACCAAGCCCGCCAGCCTCAGCACATGGATCAGGCTGAACCCGCCCTGTCCCGAACATACCCATCCTGGACATATTTGATCAGCAGCACCTCATTTCCGCTCTCGTTGAAGATCAGCTCATCCACAGTTCCCCGCGCCACCAGCAGACCGTACCCTCCCGGGCGCATCCCTTCCTTCTCTCGTTCCAGAACATGCGCGACCGGATCATCAGGCGGATTCGCAATCGCCGCATGCTTCAGCCGCTCATGCCGGAACCCGCCCCCCGGATCGCGGACGTAAAACACAAACGACCTCGCCGTCCGGATCGCTATCACCTCGACCATCTGTTCGGGATCGAATGCCGCTCCGTGCTCCATCGCATTCAGCAGAATTTCCCGGAATGCCTGCATCATCTGGCGGCGCCTCTCTTCGGGCAGGCGCGCGCTCAGTTCGCGCTCAAATGTCAGCAGCCGCTCCGCTGTAATCAGCCGGCATTGCGCCCGAACGGACACCCACTCCGGCGCCGCAGACAGAATCTCGATGTCGTTTTTCCAGTCCCCATCCGTCGCCGCACTCAACGCCACGCGCGCGATTTCACCGGCGTTGAAAGGAGGTGTGTAGCACGCAAACGCATGCCCTTGCATCGCTGCAATCACTTCATCCGGAGTACTCGTCCGGGCAAGCAGGATACACTTCAGCCCCGGCCGGATCGACCGCATTTCAGCCAGCAACGCCAGGTCTTCTTTCATCCCCTTCTCGCAATTCGTAATCACCACGTCGAACGCCCGCAGGCGCAGTTGCCTCAGCGCATCGGCATGACCTGCGGCATGCTCGACCGGCGCCTCCATTGCCGACAGCACTGCGCCAACTTCGCTGCTTATGTCACAGCCACTGCTGATGATCAGGATCCGGTTCATATCGCTATCCGGGGCCACCGCATTTCGGAATCGGTCTGTGGAGCGCACAGGGAGCGGCGACCTTGCGCAGACTCCGACGGGGCGCCCCAATTTCCGAATTGCGGTTCGAATTGCCATTCTACCGGCAGCGCGTTAACGTTCATCAGCAGCCACCTGCCCATACCCCCACCTGTCATGATGGTAGAGAGTCTCTCTTGAACTCGCCGGAAATGACGACGCACAGCACAACCCGGCACCGCGTCTCCCATGCCGACTTTGAGGCCCAGCTCGCCAGGATCGAAGCCTTGCCCGGCGATCGCCGCGCTGGTTTCTTCGGTCCGGATTCCATAAGCTGGCGCATCAACCGCGAATCCGCCGTCTTCCTCGGCGCCGGACGCGCCGCGCTGCTGCAGTTGGCGCATCCCTGGGTCGCCACCTCGCTTCTTCATCACTCCAACCTCCTCCACGACGCCATCGGCCGCTTTCATTCCACTTTCCGCGTCATCTACACGATGCTCTTCGGAACCCGCGCACAGGCCCTCGCCGCCGCCCGTCAGCTCTACAAACGCCACTCCGGAATCACCGGCGAGTTGCCCAGCTCTACAGGCGCTCACACGCGCGGCGAGCACTACGAAGCCAACGAGATCACTGCCCTCCGCTGGGTTTACGCAACACTGGTCGAGAGCGCCGTTCTCGCTTATGAATTCGTGCTCCCGCCGCTCTCACCCGCCGAGCGCGAACAGTATTACGCCGAGGGCAAGCACATGGCCGCCCTGTTCGGCATGCCTCCGCAATCTCTGCCCGCCAACTGGTCCGAGTTCTTGCGCTATTGCACGGAGATGTTCGAGTCGCCGCTTCTCGGCGTCGATGACAACGCGCGCTCCCTTGGCCGCTCCGTCATGTCAGGCGTCGGAACCTGGGTGCGGCCGCCGCGCTGGTATCGCTCGCTCACTTCCCACTGGATGCCGCCCCGCTTCCGTCCCTGTTTCGAACTGGAGCCTGTAGACGAAGCCGCGATCCGCCGCCTCCGCCGGAATCTGCGTCACCTCTATCCGCGAATCCCGAGCGCCATCCGCTTTGTCGGCCCTTATTATGAAGCCCACGCCCGCCTGCGGGGCCGCGCTCTCGGCCCACTCACGCGCCAGAGCAACCGCTTCTGGATGGGCCAGCCCCATCTTCTCTTCCCGCAGTCTTCTGATTAGCGTATGTGCTGATATCCCCGGTCCGCCGAATACTGGAAGTCCATCAGCCCATCCCGGTAATCGATCTTCACCACCAGCAGCCCCAGCAGATCAAACCCGATCAGGCCTGAAATTTCCACACCGGTGTTTTTACTCAGCCCCGATGTGTCAAACGAGAGAACGCTGTCGTGCTCCTGCTGCAGGTGAGCAAAACGGAAGGTGATCCTGTCCCCGCTGTAGACGTTTGCGACATTACCTGAGATGCCCTTCACGATCGAGTTGGCATCGGAATGCACCTTTGTCACCTCGCGTGCCGCACTCGGGGAAATCGAAGTTCTGAATGCTCCTGTGTCGATGATGAACAGCCGCATGCGCTTGTTGTTGAGGGCGGTCGGAACGATCATGTCGTGCCCCACGCGATAAACGCTCGTCCAGCTCTTCATCTCTGGAGCAATATAGCGGTCGTGCGGACCCTTCGCCGCCGCTGAATCTCTTTTCGCCGCAGCCGAACCTTCGCCGCTGTCTTCCGATGAGCTTCCCTCCTCCGTGTTCAGTGAGGGAGTCGCCGCTGCCGTTCCCGCGTACGGCGGCAGAGGTCCAAGCGTCAACTTCCGCCAGGGAAAGTCGAGCGTGACCACGAAGCTCGAAAAAACATCCATGCCGATCAGCCCATCGGTGTCGACAATACTTCTCCGATCGCTCACTCCAACCACGCAGTTCCTGAACTCCAGGCCGCCGATCTTGATCGAATCCGCATACGCCAGATAACCCCCTTGCGGCCCCTTGTCGCCAATCCCGTTCGCGTCGAAGCGTGTAATCGGCCTGAGTCCCGCATGCTCGGCCACAGAACGGCTCACGTACAGCCCGCCCGCGCCTGTGTCCACCTGCAGCCGCGATTTGTGGTCGTTGAAATACACATCCAGTCCCCATCCCCGGATGTTTTGCGCATCCCGCATAATCGGCGTGAATGGTATTTCCGTCGCGGTGACAGGCGACGCCAGATGGCACCCGCTCATTTGGTTATCGGCGCGGCTTTCAAGAACCGCCAGCTCCTCCTGGCCGCGCCGCAGAGCATCCGGATCGATATCTTTCGCCGCGAGGTAAGCCTTCAATTCGTCGATCCTCTCCTTCAGCGGGAGAGTCCTCATCCACATCCGCCGAATATCCGGGTCATACGGATCGAGCTGATGCGCCAGCTTGATTTCCTTGAGCGACGACGCGTAATACGAGTTGAAGCGGAGGTACCTGGCCAGAACCAGATGCACGCGTGGATAGCACACATCGGTCTGCTGGGCTGTCTGCAGGGGCTTCTCCATATCCCACGGAACACCCTGCCGGTACTGCACCTCCGCCAGCGCCGTCAGTAGCTCCACCGAGTGCGGAGCGGCAGCCAGCGCAGCCTTTACCGTCGACTCCGCCTCGTCCACCTTCTGCTCGGCCAGCAAGGTACGCACCAGCCCCGCCATCAGCTCATAGTCCTTCGGCTGTTGGGCGACTTTTTGCCGATACAGCGTTTCAGCTTCTGGCAGGTCCCCGCGAATGAGCGCCAGCTGCTCTTCGGTAAGCGGGTGTGGTTGTTTAACGGAGCACTCGTTGGCGTATCCCAGATTGGCCAGGCACAACGCCACAAACCCGGGAAGGAGCAGAAACAGACGAGCAGTTCCGGTCATAATCTGCGTTCACCCTAGCTGTAAAATGTGCGCAAGGCAAACAAAAACGCTGGCATCCCTGGCCGTAAAATCAATACTGCCCCAGTCAGAAACATGTATCGTTGCCTTAGAACTCCAAACAGTTTGATAAAGAGAGTTCAGGAAACCTATTTTTTCGAGACTTCGAATCAATGCTAAAACTTGAAGCCGCCGGCCGGACCGATGTCGGACAGGTTCGCACCACCAACGAAGATGCTTTTGGATATTGTGTCGATGACGGGATCTTTGCCCTCTGCGACGGCATGGGCGGGGCCGTTGCCGGAGAAGTTGCCAGCCGCATTGCAGTCGACACCCTCATCGAGCGCCTCTGTGCTGCCCGCTCACTGGAAAACCGCCATAAGGTTCTCGAAGAGGCCATCGCCACCGCCAACCAACGCGTCCACTCGCGCGCCGAACTGGACTGCACTCTTCGCGGCATGGGGACCACGCTGGTGGCCCTCGCCATTGGCGGCGACCACGCGCTCATCGGACACGTCGGCGACAGCCGCTGCTATCTCTTTCGCGACGGCAAATTGATCCGCATGACGCTCGACCACTCGCTCGTCGACGAACAGGTGCGCCTCGGCCAGCTCACGCAGGACGAGGCTGATCATTCCCCGCTGCGCAACGTCATCACGCGCGCCATCGGCACCCAGGTCTCTGTCGCGGCCGACATCGCCGAGCTCGACCTCAAAGGCGGCGACATCCTTCTGCTCTGTTCCGACGGCCTCACGCGCGAGCTCTCCGACGACCGCATTGCCGCGCTCCTTGCCCAGGGCGGCAATGTCGACGAGCTCTGTGGGCGCCTCATCGACGCCGCCAAGGTCGCGGGTGGCCACGACAATGTGACAGCCATCCTCGTGAGGGCCGTCTGAGGCGGCAACGGAGAACGCTTTGTGCCGTCTGGCGTAAACACACCGCACGTCATCAGAATTCGCCGCCCCTCCTGATAGACTCATCTGTTTTGAGGTAAAACCGAATGAGCGAAATCACCACCGTCGGCGTCCTCGGCGCCGGAACCATGGGGAACGGCATCGCCCACGTCTTCGCCCGCAGCGGATTCGCTGTGCGCCTCTGCGAAGTCGAGCAGCGTTTCCTCGACCGAGGACTCGACACCATCCGCAAGAACCTCGCCCGCGAAGTTTCCAAATCCAAACTGACCCAGGACGAGATGGATGCCGCCCTCACCCGCATTCAGGGCACACTCGACCGCTCTGCACTCGCTGGTTGCGACATCATTATCGAGGCCGCGACAGAAAAGTTCGACATCAAGCGCCAGCTCTTTGCCGAGCTTGACACCCTCATGCCTGCCCATGTCATCCTCGCCTCGAACACGTCTTCCATCTCCATCACCAAACTCGCTGCGCAAACCAGACGCCCCGGCAACGTCATCGGGATGCACTTCTTCAATCCCGTCCCCGTCATGAAGCTCGTCGAGATCATCCGTGGCCTCGCTACTTCGCAGGCCACCTACGACACTGTGAAGATCCTTTCCGAACGCCTCGGCAAGACTCCTGTCGAAGTGAACGACGCCCCGGGCTTCGTATCCAATCGCGTGCTCATGCCGCTGCTCAACGAGGCGATGTTCGCCGTGATGGAAGGCGTGGCCACGCCCGAAGCCATCGATGAGGTCTTCAAACTCGGTATGGCGCATCCCATGGGACCGCTCACCCTCGCCGACTTCATCGGCCTCGACGTCTGCCTCGACATCATGCGCGTCCTCGAAGACGGCCTGGGTGACCCGAAATACCGCCCCTGCCCGCTTCTCATTCGCATGGTCGACGCCGGCTGGCTCGGCCGCAAGAGCGGCCGCGGCTTTTACAAATACGACTAAGAACGTTCGATGACGACGGCACGCCTCTAAGCCATGTTCATACCTGCTTAGGCTAAAACCGGGCTCAAATGGGCACGCTGAGGTATGCCGCCAATTCTATTGGTCTAGAGTTCGCTCCAGGCGTCGAGGCGGCCTTTGCCGTCGAAGATGACAGTGCCTCCGGGGTAATCCCAGGCTTCGTAAAAGCGAGAGACCGAGACCCTTACGGGTTCGCCAAGAAGCTTCTTCACTTCGTCCTTTGACATTTTCCTGTGCAGGTTGCGCCATTGGGTGCGGTCTTTCTGAGCGGGGGGTGCGGACTCCGCAGATTGCGCGGCAGGCAGCAGGCCGGAGGGACGCGGTGCGGCTGTGGTGCCTCCGCCAGCGAGCGAAGCTACAGATGCGAACAACAGCGCGGCGGACAGCTTACGCCATGAAAGATGGATCATAGTCTCTCACCTCGGTTGTGCCGTCCTTTCGGGACTGTCCGAACGATACGACAAAGCGAGGCTGCGTTTCTACCGTCCATTCGGGACTATCGAAAGGACAGGAGTGCTTCCCACCCCTTCGCTTAGCCACCCCGGCGAGCGAGTCCGATCTGCTCATTTGCCCTCCGCGCCGAAGACGTAGCTGGCTCCGAAATTCGGAAACAGACCCATCTGGTTCTGGTAAGAGACACATTCAGTGGCATTCCTCTTACAGACACCTCCCAGGCCATAGCGCGAAAGCCACGCGATACCCAGGAAATTCTGCCGGTCGAGCGCATTCTCAAGACCGCCATATGCGACAAGATGGGATGCGCCAACAGGGAACGTGTGACTGGCCCGGAAATCTAATCGGCTGTAAAAGGGACCTCTCACTGCGTTGATTTTGGAAAGGTCATAGATGGGACGATTTTGCGCAACCGATTCATTCAACAGAAATGGCGTATATGGACGACCCGAGGTGTATTCGTAGCGGAACGACACGTCAAAGTGAGGGGTAGGGACATACCTGCCAGAAGCGTTCAGGACCAACGGATAATCGAAGTTTCCGGGTCGCATCACAGCGTCTAGTCCGGAGAAGAGGCTGCGTGCATAGGCAACATTCGCAAGGGCAAAAAAAGTGGTCCCAAGATGAGTCTTACCGGAGAGCTCAACTCCCCGAGTAATACCGCTGCCTTTGCTGGTCATGGGAAGCCAGATGAACTCCTGACCTAATGTATCAACCATATTTGCCAGGGAAAGAGATGGGTATTCAATCGAGACAGGATATGAAGTGTAGTTTTTTTGATAAGCCTCGACGGTGACACTGCCGTACTTCGAGCCGAACAGATCCATACCCCCGATAATCTGACGAGCCCACATGGGTTTAAGCAGGTGGTTCTGCGGATATGACGTCAGATCAAGAAACGGGGGCAGTTGAGCGTACTTTCCGAAGCTGGCATGTAATCCCACGTGCGGAGACAGCGCATAAGCTACATTTAGCCGAGGAGTGGCTGTAAAGTTTCCACCAAATGCGAATGTCTGGGCACGGCCACCCGCACTTAGCGTCCAATGTCCGAGTACAGATGTAAGTTGAAGGTAGTACCCTGAGTCTCCGGTCGAGAAGTGTGGCGCGAAGCTGGCCGCATCTGAGCGCGCGGGATCACTACTGAGCGGGGATTGTTCACCGAATGGTTGCGCCACGTTATAGGCAATCCGATTAGCATGACCTGATGCCCCATAAAGGGCCGTGAATTTCGGCCCCATCAATTGATAACCGTCATAGCGGGCATTCGTCACCGCATCGTGCGTTAGTTCTGAATATACGGGCGTAAGTGGCAGATTCTTTGTTGTCTTTCCTGCAGGGACGGTGTAGTCGAATAATTGATCCTCCTGCCGAATGTCCTGCTCCTGCTCGGAGTCACTCAAGGTGATCGTACCGAAGGAGTGTGGCGAATAAATATGGCGCCAACTGATGCCATTTGTCATTCGCCATCCCTTGTATTGAGTATCGATGGTGTTCGTCTCGGCATCATCAAGCCCTTGCGGAGTTATGTTGATGGAGTCGACTCCGGCGAGCCCGTCAACAGATAGCGTGTCCATATTGCTCGGATCCCATTGCGCGTGCGTCAGCGTGTTGGTGTAAATCGGTACACCGTTCAGTCCGATGTTATTGGTGAAAAGATTCAGAAGACTGCGATGGGCTGACAGAAGGAGCGTTCCATTGTTCCGGAATGGCGTCTCCCGAATTATGCCCGCACCAACAAAACCCGCATCTGCCTCTGTGTAAGGCCGTCCGTTCTGTAGTTCGCGAGTGTGAATTGAGATTACAGATGACAATCGCTCATTGTAGGTTGCGTTGTACCCGCCACTCTGGAAGTCGATGCTGTCGATTGCGGCTGTGTCAATCATCGACACCAGCCCTCCGGTCGTCGCCCCAGTCGCGATGTGGTTTATATTCGGCACCTCGAGGTTGTCCAGAAGATATAGATTCTCGATAGGGTTGCCACCACGCACCAGAACGTCATCGCTTACGTCACTATTGAAGACAACACCTGGGAGCAACTGCAAATAGCGAGAAAAATCGCCATATGTGCCAGCCGAAGACTGAATTTCCTCTGAGGTCGCATGCAAGGGCTTTTGTGTACCGCGCTCAGCTGGATCCTTCTGCTGGCTGGCAACTACGTTTACGGTGCTATGAACGATTGCCAGGGCAGGCGGGTTGCTTTCCGACGGTGCCGACGTAACGGGGGACGGTAATCCCGTATCGCCATTTCCGCGAACGCCCGAAGCCAGCGCTGACTGCGAGCTCTGCGCAGATGTCAACAGACCCGATATCGAAAGAAAAAGGCAGGATAATACAAGGCTTCCCCGTTGCATATTTCGCTCCGGACCCAAATGGATCGCACAATATATGGATCGGCGATCATTGACTCACCCATTAGATAAATAAACTATTAGACTTCGGCTCTCTTATGTCTCGTTTCACAGCGATCGTTAACTTTCGCTGCGAGAAAGCCCGCCCTTCGATGGGGGAGTCTAGGGGTGGTCCAGGCGCTTGCTCTAATGATGGCTATTGGTGATGGGTTGGAGTTTCCAGCTGCAATCGGTCAAGTTCGTTCATTTCGTGTGAGGCGTGCACTGCACGCTGTCCCATCTCTACGGAACGACGGCCCAAGACAAACGATGCACAGCAAAGGCAGAGTACTCCGCTAAGGAGCAAAAGTGATGACATTCTGGACATGCGGGTTTCCCCTATTTGATTTGGAGGGAACGGTAAATCCGAGGAATGCGCTAATGAAAAGTTTCGGCCTTCATCGATCTCGACGCCGACCTGTGTTTTCTCCACGCTACATGGAAGCGCGTTGTTATGCCAGCCCGCAAACGATCTCTGGAGGCGAGAGCCTGCACTTTGGTAACTGCTATGTTCTTGACGCTCGAAAGAAGTTGATGACGAGCCTCATCATTCTCCAGTCTTAGGCGCATGATCGCCGCGATATGCGACCGAACTGTGCGGGCGTCGCAGTTATGGTCCAAGGATGCGGCACCCAGCCCCGGCCAACACTGGCTTGAAGGAGGCGCCAGTCAATCCTCGGCCGCTGCCGCCGGAAGAGTGAAGTGGAAGGCTGCTCCGCCTCCATTGTTGGCTGTGGCCCACAGATGTCCGCCATGCGATTCAACAATGGAACGGCTGATAGTCAATCCCATGCCACTGCCTTGCGGTTTCGTCGTGAAGAATGCGTTGAAAATCTCGTTGGCTTTTTCCGCAGGCAGCCCGATGCCTGTGTCGGTGACGGAGATCAGCACCTGGCCATCGGGGCCGGGTTGCGACCTAATCGTAAGGAGTCCGCCGGTCTCCTTCATCGCCTCGATCGCGTTCAGCATGAGGTTGAGAAGCACCTGCTGGAGCTGAACACGGTCTGCCATCACCATTGGAAGATCCGCAGCGAGGTCGGTGCGGATAGAAACGGCGTACCGGTCCGCCTCGCCCCGCAACAGGACCGCCATCTCGGCGATGAGACCCTTCACGGCGACCTGGTCTCGCTTTGGCGGAGCCTTCTGGTAGAGCGAGCGCAGCCGGTCGATGACATCTGCCGCACGGTTTGCGTCTGCCTTGATTCTAGAGGCTGCCGCGCGGGCCTTATCGAGGTTCGGCGGACTGTGAGTGAGCCACTGAAGGCAGGAATCCGCGCTCGTTATTGCCGCAGTGATTGGCTGTTTGAGTTCGTGTGCGAGGGAGACAGCCAGCTCACCCATGGTGGTGATGCGGTTCAGGTGTGCCAGATCTGCCTCGAGTTGACGTAGTTTCTCCCGTTCGGCTTCGGCATGCTTTCGCTCTGTTACGTCAACGTGAGTGCCAACGGCCTCGAGCAGTTCACCCGCGGCACTGAGAACCGGATGCCCTAACCCATGAATGTGTCTCACTGTACCGTCGGGCAGCACGATTCTGAACTCACCTTCCCAGTCGGTTTTTGCCGCCACGGCCTGCACACCAGTTTTCCGTGCCCTGTCTCGGTCCTCCGGATGCATTCGTTGCTCAATCATTTCCCTGGTCGGGAAACCGCCCTGTGGATCGAAGCCCCAGATGCGAAAGTTTTCCTCCGACCAATAGGAAGCTGCTGTTGCAGTGCCGTGGAATGCCCAACTGCCGGTGTGAGTGAGCTTCTGCGCTTCGGCCAGATAGGCTTCACTACGCTCAAGTGCTTCTTTTGCCTGCTTGCGATCTTCAATATCGGTGGAGACGCCATACCAGTTCAGGATTTTGCCCTGGTTGTCCCGCAAAGGCACGGCGCGACTCAAAAACCAGCGATACTCTCCATCAGCGTGGCGGAGCCGCATCTCTTCTTCGAACGGCTCGCCGCTGGCGACACTGGCGCGCCAATTGCGCAGATATCGATCCAGATCATCGGGATGAATTGCAAGTTCCCAGCCCGATCCTGCCGCTTCCGCCTGCGACAACCCCGTGTACTCCACCAGGCGCCGATTGGCGAATTCGGTCGAACCATCGGGCCGGGCGATCCACACCAGCGTCGGGATGGTTTCGATCACATCCCGGAGTTGCTTTTCGCTTCGGCGTGCAGCCTCTTCGGCTTGCTTGCGCTCCGTGAGATCGAGCACGAACGCCACACCCTGGTTGCTGGTCTCTTCAAATGTCACCGGAGCGATGAGCACGGGAACACGGCTTCCGTCTTTTCGGAAGTACTCTTTTTCGAAGGGCTGCAAGCTGCCTGTAGTCTTCATCCCTGGCATCCACGGATTTTTGTCGGGTTCGAGCGATTCCGCAGGAAGGAGATCTGTCCGGCGCAGGCGACCTGAGAGAAGGTCCTTACGGTCGTAGCCGACGATGCGGAGAAAAGCATCATTTGCGTCCAGGATCTGCCCCTCGGAATCCCAGATAAGAACCCCGACGATGTTGGCGTCGACCAGACGCCTGATCTTCGCGTCGCGTTCCCGGAGCTCACGTTCGGCGTGGTGAAGTTCGGCGCGTTCGTTCGCTTCACGCAGCGCCCGGCGCACCGCGGGCACAAGGCGAGAGAGCCGCGTCTTCAAGACGTAGTCCGTAGCGCCCACCTTGAGCGCTTCGATGGCCACCTCTTCGCCCATGGTTCCGGACACAAAGATGAACGGCAGATCGGGGCTTTGCCGCCGCACCAACGCCAGCGCAGAGATGCCATCGAATGAGGGCAGAGCGTAATCCGCCAGGACCAGGTCGAAACAGTGCTCCTGAAGCGCCGCCAGAAAGGCAGATTCCGTCTCCACGCAAGTCACATCGCAGGTAATACCGTTCGCTGCAAGCGTCTCCTGCGTTAACTCCGCATCGGCGAGGCTGTCTTCCAGATGGAGGATACGCAAGGGAGTGTCAGTCATTCGTCAGCGCTTCCTGGCGCTTCCCGGCGGAGGTTCATTGATCACCGTCCAGTTAGCTCCCGCAAACTGGTCCCCCGCACCGGCTCGTCAGAACTGTCCAGGGTGAAGGACGATGCAATCATTGGGCGCTGATTCTAGCACAAGAAATCAACAACCGGGACTGGGGCAGGACTATGATCCTTCCCACACCGACAGCGATATCTCTGTGGTTTTTGAAGAAGCAGACGTGGTCCTTGTCGGAGAAACCTGGCGGAACGCAATCTACCCATTTATCGACTACTCGACTGTGGCATATCGACGGAATGATTCGTGCCGCTCAGCGAAACCTGAAGCATGGTTACAGACAACATGATCGTCGTCCCGGGCATGGACCGGTAGGCAACAAGGCGGGTCTGCACGAATTCCATAACGTCTATTCCGGAGTTTAGTCCGACGTTACATAGTAGCGGCGGCGATGGACTGGCGGCGCGCCTTGATGTCGCGCATGGGGGGCTGGCCGAAGAATCGGCTGTATTCGCGGTTGAACTGGCTTGCGCTTTCGTAGCCGACTTCGAAGGCGGCGCTGGCGGCGTCGAGTCCGTCGGCGAGCATGCGCTCTCGCGCAACGTGCAGGCGAAGGTGCTTCTGGTACTGCAGCGGGCTCATCGCGGTGAGCGAGCGAAAGTGATGGTGCAGGGTGGAGACGCCCATCTGCGCCATGGCGGCGAGATCTTCGACGCGGAGCGGGCGGGCGTAGTTGGCGCGCAACCAGGAGACGACGCGGGCGGTGCGCTGACTCTGCTCACCAAGGGTGGCGATGGCGCGGAGGTGCCTGCCCTGCGGGCTGCGGAGCAACCGGTAGATGATTTCGCGCTGGATGAGGCCGGCTAGGAAGGGTATGTCGTGGGGCGTGTCGAGGAGGTCGATGAGACGTGAGCAGGCGTCGAGGAGCTCGGCTGAACTTACTCCGACGGTCATGCCGCGCGCATCGGAAGGCTCGACAGGATGGGCCTTTCCGGCGTGGCGGCAATAACTTGGCTGACGACAGGGAGGTCAACGGAGGTGAGGAGGAAGTTCGACTCGTTGCAGACGTAGGCGGTGCGGCCCAGGTTAATGCGCTTCTGTCCCTGGACGAAGACGACGAGGCTGGGCTGGTATGCAGCCGAGGCGCAGGCCGTGGGCTCGCTGCGGCGGTAAAGGCTGAGGCCGGGGATGTCGGTCGGGTTATCTCCTTCGACGGTCGCGCGGAGCATGACCTTGCGGGCAAGCTGGGCGCGGAGTTGGGCAGTGCGGGAGGGTTCGGCTGCGCTGTTGGGCTTAGGCACGGGATTGCTCCTGATATCTGGCCGCCGCTTTAGCGGGTGACCCCAGCGTACAGCTGAATGGGTGGCGGGTGTGCACAAAAATCCGGCGAGCGACAGGATCAGGCAAGAAATAGGAAGGATCGGGATACCGCTTGAAGGCGGCGCTTCCGTAGTGTTGCATAGAGGCGGCGCCCTTTGCGCGCCGGAATACACTATCTGCGAGAAAGGCCGAGGTAAAAGCCATGGATAACGCGAAAGCTTATTCCGCTGCCAGCGCGGGTTCGACGACGATCGCGCCGCGCGACGTTCAGGATGAGGTAAGACCCACATACAAGGCGAAAGCATATTCGGCTGCCAGCGCGACGTCCGGGCTGGCTTCGACGACGATCGAGCGGCGCGGTCTTTTGGATCACGACGTACAGATCGAGATTTTGTTCTGCGGTATCTGCCACTCGGACCTGCACCAGGTGCGCAACGAGTGGAAGGATGTGATGCCGACCGCTTATCCCTGCGTTCCCGGGCATGAGATTGTGGGGCGCGTGACGAAGGTGGGCTCGGCGGTCACGAAGTTCAAGCCGGGCGATCTGGCTGCGGTAGGGTGCATGGTGGATTCGGATGGGACTTGTCCGGAGTGCAAGGCTGGGCTCGAGCAGTTCTGCCCGAATTTCGTCCTGACGTACAACTTTCCGGACAAGCACCTGGGCGGCGTGACCTACGGCGGGTACTCGGACAGCATCGTGGTCACGGAGAAGTTTGTGCTGCGCGTGCCGTCGAACCTGGACCTGGCTGGCGCCGCTCCGCTGCTGTGCGCCGGGATCACCACGTACTCGCCGATGCGGCACTGGGGCGTGACAAAGGGCAAGAAGGTCGGCGTCGTCGGCCTGGGCGGGCTCGGGCACATGGCGGTGAAGTTCGCGCATGCACTCGGAGCGCACGCGGTGGTCTTCACTACTTCGCCGAGCAAGAAAGAGGATGCGCTGCGGCTCGGTGCGGATGAAGTGGTGATCTCGCGGGATGCGAATGAGATGGCGAAGCACGCGGGTAGCTTCGACTTCATTCTCGATGCGGTAGCCGCTGAGCACGATATCAATGCGTTTATCAATATGCTCGCCCGCGACGGCAACCTCACGATGGTGGGAGCACCGGACAAGCCTCTTGCCGTCGGGGTGTTCGGGCTGCTGTTCCGGCGGCGCAGCTTCTCGGGATCAATCATCGGCGGGCTGGCGGAAACCCAGGAGATGCTGGATTTCTGCGGGAAGAACAACATCACGTCCGATGTCGAGGTGATACCGATTCAGAAGGTGAATGAGGCGTACGACCGGCTGGTGAAGTCGGATGTGAAGTATCGCTTCTCGATCGACATGGCTTCGCTGAAGTCTGAGTGAGCGGCTATGAAGAGCTTGCTTGCGATTGGTGCCTTATCTGTTTTGCTGGGTCTGGGGGCTGCGTCTGGTGGGGCGCAGTCGCCAACTCACGATGGAGCAGCGAGCCAGCTTGCCGGAGCGTGGCGGCTGGCCTGGCTGGAACAGCCGGGTGCTGATGGGAAGCTGCACAGGATCGAGTGTTGTGGAATGCTCGTCTACACGCGCGATGGGCACATGTCCGTACAGGTGATGGAGCGCGATCCGGAGGCGCAGGCGGCTGCCGGGCCGCAGCAGTATTCGCAGGGCGGCTATGAGGCGTCGTACGGGACATACAAAGTCGACGAAGGCGCGCACATCTTTATGTTTCACGTTGAGGGCGCGCTGGTGCGGAGCCTGATCGGAAAAGACCTGCCGCGCGCGTACGAACTTTCGGGCAGGCAGCTCATCGTGAAGTCGACCCGTGCGGATGAGCACTGGCGAGTCTGCTGGGAACGGTACTGAGCGGCCTTCGTACCGAGATCGGGCGCGGGAGAAGAGCCGAAGGAGAGAACTATGCCGCATGTCCTCGTAAAGCTTTTTCCCGGTAGGTCGGAAGAGCAGAAGAGTCGACTCGCCGAAGCAATCATGAAGGACGTCATGTCCATTCTGAATTCAGGAGAAGAGTCGGTTTCGGTAGCGATCGAAGAAGTCAAACCGCAGGATTGGACAGAGAAGGTCTACAAACCAGAAATTCAAGGCCAATGGGACAAGCTCTACAAGAAACCCGGGTATGAGCCGTCGGATTATGAATAGCAGCACCAGCAAAGGACAATTGCAATGAGCAATACGACAGAACGAGTGGCCTGGCCGAAAGAGGAACTCCGTAAGATCGCTCAGGCGGATGATTTGCATATCTCGCCATTCCGCGAGGACGGCGTGACGTATGGCACTCCTACGTGGATATGGTCGGTTGCGGTTGGCGATGCGCTCTATGCGCGCGGCTACAACGGGCAGGAGTCCCGCTGGTACAAGGCGGCGGTGCGACAGAAGGCGGGGCGGATCAGGGCTGCCGGCATGACGAAGGAGGTCACCTTTGAGCCGGTAGAAGGACGGGTCAACGATCGGCTGAATAGTCGCATCGACGATGCATATCGGGAGAAGTACCACAGCAGCCCTTACCTCAGCCCGATGATCGGGAAGCGAGCACGCGCAGCAACGGTGCGCATTATGCCGCGCGATGCGGGTGCGTGAGTCAGTTAGGAGACAGAGCAGATGGAGATCAAGAGAGCCGGGACGCAGGCTTCCGGTAAGGGACCGGCGGAGTGGTTCACGGGTGCGGTGCGGATCGATCCGCTGTTTCAGGCGCCGGAGCCGGCGCTTGTTCAAGGTGCGAGCGTCACGTTTGAGCCGGGAGCGAGGACCGCGTGGCATACACATCCGCTGGGGCAGACGCTGATCGTGACTGCGGGATGCGGCTGGGCGCAGCGCGAAGGAGGGCCGGTCGAAGAGATCCGGCCGGGCGACGTGGTGTGGTTTTCGCCGGGCGAGAAGCACTGGCATGGCGCGACTTCGAAGACGGCGATGACGCACATCGCAATTCAGGAAAAGCTCGATGGGAAGGTTGTCGAGTGGATGGAACAGGTGAGCGACGAGCAGTACCGGAGATAGCAGGGATTAGGCGGCTGATTTGAGGAGTGGCAAAGCTCTTCACCGCGAAGACGCCAAAGGACGCAAAAAGGCGCTGGCGACAACACCCAAAGGAGAAACACAATGCAAAAACGCAAGCTTGGAAAGAGCAAACTGGAAGTGTCGGCGATTGGGCTGGGGTGCATGGGAATGAGCTTCAGCTATGCTCCACCGTTTCCGGACAAGAAGGAGATGATCGCGCTCATGCGCACTGCGGTCGATCGAGGCGTGACATTTTTCGATACGGCGGAGGTGTATGGGCCATTCACGAATGAGGAACTGGTTGGCGAGGCACTGGAGCCTGTGCGCGACAAGGTCGTGATCGCGACAAAGTTCGGGTTCAATCTGAATCAGGACGGTAGCCCGGGCTGGCAGGGATTGAACAGCCGGCCAGAGCGCATCAGGCAGGTGGCCGACGCTTCGCTGAAGCGGCTCAGGACCGACGTGATCGATCTGTTCTATCAGCACCGTGTCGATCCGGATGTGCCGATCGAAGATGTGGCGGGAGCGGTGAAAGAGCTGATCAAGCAAGGCAAGGTAAAGCACTTCGGACTTTCCGAAGCAGGAGCGCAGACGGTCCGGCGCGCGCACGCTGTGCAGCCAGTGACAGCGCTGCAGAGCGAATATTCGCTCTGGTGGAGACGGCCGGAGGCGGAGATCATTCCGACGCTCGAGGAACTGGGAATTGGCTTTGTTCCGTACAGTCCGCTGGGCAAGGGATTCCTGACCGGGAAGATGGACGAGACGACGGAGCTTGCCAAGGGCGATTTCCGCAACACTCTGCCGCGGTTTACTCCGGAGGCGCGAAAGGCGAATCAGGCTGTGGTTGATCTTCTGACCAGGATCGCGAAGGAAAAGGGAGCAACGCCAGCCCAGATCGCTCTTGCGTGGCTGCTCGCGCAGAAGCCGTGGATCGTGCCGATTCCGGGAACGACGAAGCTGCATCGGCTGGAGGAGAACATCGGTGCGGTTGATGTCAAACTCACGAAAGATGATCTGCGCCAGATCGAGGAAGCGGCGGCGAAGATCGAGGTGCAGGGAGACCGTTATCCCGAACATATCGAAGCGATGACGAATCGGTGACGGATGCTGGCAGCTGGGGGCCGGCGCCCTCAGCGAGGTTCTAACCGGATAGCGCGGGGGCTGCGGTAGACGATGGTGAGCTTCTCGCGGTCGAGGATCTTCCGGGTCTGGCCGCGGGCGTGGTTAGCCCAGGGGCCGATGGGGTCGAGCTTGAGATAGGCGACCCAGTGCCGAAGAGCCTTGCGGCGCTCGTTCTGGCGCTCGTAGGCGAGAGCCAGGTTGTAGTGGGCGTCGGCGTATCCGGGGGCAAGGCGGATGGCGTTGCGGTACGCCTCGACGGCCTCGGATAGGCGCTGCAGCTCGTCGAGCACGTTGCCGAGGTCGAACCAGGCCAGAGCGTAATTGGCATCGGCTTCGGCGGCCTGACGGTAGAGGCGCTCGGCAGCGGCGAACTGGCGCTGGTTGTAGAGGATAGTTCCAAGATTGATGGCCGCGGGAGCGTGGCCGGGATCGAGCCGGAGGATGTTCTGGTAGATCTCGACTGCCTCGAGCTTCTTACCGGCTTCTTCGCAGCGAACCGCTTCGAGGAACAGATCGCCGGTGCGAGCGACAAGCTGTGACTGGGTCATCCCCTGGTTTTCTGCGCGGACGAGGTCCTGGTGGCCCTCAAAGTCGAAGACGAACTGGCGCGTGATGGGCTCCATGACGGCACCGGAATGGCGGAAGAGAAGGCGCGAGCCCTTTTTCGCGGTTCCGGCTTCGAGGAGCGGGTTGATCATGCCGGAGACGGCCTGCATGGCGTGGACGCTGGCGCGGATGCTGGAGGCTGATAGACGCGTCGCTCGCAGGTCCCGGAGCTTGCGTAGCTGAACGAGGTCTTGGAAGGAGTAAGTGTCAGAGAAGGAAACCAAACCGGCTCGCTCCCACGCTCGGAGTTGTTTGGCGCGGATGCGAAGTATGCGAAGGACATCCTGACGGCTGTACAGGGTCACAGTATTTGTGCTCGTAAGAGGACCGTCACTCCTAATATCTAAGCGCGTATCGATCTGAACGCGTATCTAAGCGCGATTATCGGTGTGTTCGTAGGCGGGCACAAGGGGAGGATTATGAAATTTCAGTGGATAAACAGGTATCAATTCTGATTCGGGACGGCAAACAGCCTATATATCGGATGGTTCTCCGAAATTCTTCTTCCGAGCTACTAACTCGGAGGAGGCAGACGTGCCCGATGCTGAGCCGCGAGCAATTCATTCATTTAACGACCTCAAGGCCGGGCTGCAGAAACTTGAAAATGGTGCTTCCTACTCCCGGGAATTGATAAGCCACCCAAGTGAGCACGGGGACCGCACCAAAGGCGATGATCCGGGCATAGAACTCCATTCCCAATTCATTGGGCTTCGTGTGGGTGATGCGGCTGAGGATGGGGTCGCGATGCATCTGCGCGAACACCCAGATGACGCCACACCCCAGAAGAGCCAGCATGCAGGTGAATACCAGATCGATAAATTGGCGCGGCTGGAAAGGATAGGAGTTCCAGGCCACGATCGCCAGGACGAAGGACGCGCATACAAACAACAGCAAGTACCGCATGTTTACCAGGACGACTCGGATGAGTGACAGATAACGAATGGCGAGGAACTCCTCAGCGACCCGGATGTAAGCAGGGTCGTTGCCCGATTTCGATTGCGGCTCGTGACCGCTGCCTTCGGAATGTTCGCCTTCGGAAGTCACCTCCGTTTCGTTGCTTTCAACAAGGGTGCTGCGCTTTGCCGTCCAATAGGGAACCAGAACTCTTTCCAGAAGCACCTCGCTGAACTCTGCGTAGCTCTTGTCGACGGCATGCATTAAGACGACACCGATATCGTTGTCCGCGACAGGAAGATCGGCGGATCCGGACAAACATCTTGCAGCGTGAAGAACATCCGGATCGGGCTGGGTACCACCTATGTGCTCCAACAATGCCTTGATATAGACGTTGAGCCGGTCTTGGATGGTCCTGAGAGGATTGACAGGGCGCGTGACGACGGATGGGGCCACCGTTTCCGAGTGCCATCCCCAGCGGAACCAGCGGCTGGGCGCTGGGCCTTGATCGGCTTTATTCACGGGCGCGGGACTGCCATTTTCTTCAGCCGCGTCGGCCTTTCCGTTGTTTGCGATGAATTCCTCCAGGTCTGGATCGTTGACCATTTGGCGCATCGATTCGGTCGAACGGGCCATGTCGCGCCATTGTTCATGCATGCCACCCTGGCGCAACATCGCCATCCACCCCGACCCTCTGAGCCTGCTGAACGCATAGCGAATGGGCAGATTCTCCAGCCTCTGCAGAAGTCCTCGTCTGAGCGAACCCCACACCAATATCAGTCGCAGCCAAGCGCTGAGGGCGATGAAAAGCAATGGGAAAAAAAGGGCGGTGACAAGGAACTCATATGGGGTTGGCAGGCCTTTTGTGGCCCAGAAAAACGTGTCCAGACTACGCACCGGGATGAAGAAAACGAACATTGCGAAGACAGCCAGATATCCCAGAATGATTGCTCCGTCGAACAGCTTTTCTCCTTGAGGCCCGAATCGCCTCAACGGCTTTATGAACCGCCCCAAGACCTCTCGCGTGATCAACAGACAGGTGATGTTTTTGTAAAGGCACGAGTCTCGTGCGTCAGCACAGGAGCAGAGGTCGTCGTCAGCAATGAAAAGCGGATAGGTTGTGCCAAGATTCAGACGCCGCGGAAGCATGGGTCTGCTGTTGTCGGAAAACCGGAGCCGCCAGGTACTGAAAAAGGCCCATAGATACCAGCTAAAGAGCAATAGAAGGACAGGCATAAGCGGAGAAACATCACTCCACGCGTGGACACAGCGAAAGCTAAAAAACAGGCCTACATTGAAAACTCCAGGAATCAGTATGGGGCTACCATCGTTGAAGCACAGATATGACCAAAACAAGGGCACCGATAACATGGTCCCCCACGCAATCACATTGAAAAAGAAATAGAGATGTTGCTGATGGAGCAGCCCGGACATACCTGGCTGGCGGGAAATGCTCGTCCAACCAACATATTTGCCGATTCTCGATATTGTGGCCACGGCCGTGGCAAAGCCTATAAGCATTGTTGCCCCGCTCAATATCATGGACGCCAGATCCGGCTGAGCAGTCCGGATCGTGGCCCAAGGCGGAAGAGCGATCACGAATGCCATGCAAAAGAGCACGGCGGTTGCGATGTTGACATACATGGCGCGACGGCGCGGCTGATCGTTCTGGCTGATTGCGAGTTCCCGCGTGAACGGCGACCAGACGTCGGCGCTCCAGATCGAAACAATGTGAAAAAGGCAAACAACTATAACCAAAACACAAAGAAAGCCCCACGCCCGCCCCGGAGCAACCGGCAGCGGTACGCCTTGGGAAGGAACCGGGAGTTTGGGGAGGATTGCGGGATCGCCCTTGGTCTCAGCTTGAGGACTGGCCACGCCAAGGGGATAGTAACCGTCGCTGCCGATGGCAGTTACCCATAGAGGAGGAGCCTTCTTTTCTTCACGATCTAAGGAATTACGATAACCCGCGAGCTTTGGAAAGGCGTTCGTGTCGCTCTGGTTGCCAGACCGGGAGGGATCGTCCCAGAAGATATAGCTTGCGGCATTGAAATATCCCTGAGTGTTGGAGTCCGGGTAGGCTCGTCTCCAACTGCTGCCTGCGGTCACACCGCTAGTGATGAGGGGATACGGTGTAAGAGTCAGCGATCCGATAAACGGCACGTTATCGACTTCGCGCTCAAAAAGCAGGTCGCCGACATAAAAAACAAGTCTTGCGTCCGGACAGGCCCGATGCAGAAACTGCGCGAGGAAAATCGCATCGAGGACATTCGATCCGGAAATGACGATGTACTGCGCATGGTATCTCAGCAGCTGATGGGCAATCGTCATCAACTGTGCTTCCTGGGAAAGAGGCGTGTTTTCGCGGGAGAGGTGGGGTACGCTGTCGTAGGTATTCGAGTCCTTGAGCGAAAACCGAAGATATGGGCTGGGTGGCTGTCCAGCGGCATCGGTTGACTCTCCGCCGCCGGTTGTCTGTTTATTCGCGGCCTGGGCGTTTCGCAGCAGAGAGATCTCACGGGGGAAGCGAATCTGGAGCATACTGCCGGAATCCCGATTTGCAGTGCATTTCCGCGAGGATGTTTTCACTTCGATGTGTCTCGCAGAGGCATCTCCAAAGCTGGTGCCATCTTCGACCAGGAACGCCACCCTTATGGGATTGAGTGACGAACTGCTCTCGCACAACAAATCCAAAAGACGATCCTGGTCAAAACCTGCATCGTAGGCAAAGGACCTGTACTGGATCTTCTGTCTGGCCTCCTCATTATTCAGTTGCCTGCCGGCGAAATCTGTCCCAGTAACCCCGCTTACAAACACGGAGGTTATGCCGGGATGCTTCGAAAGCATCGTATCTATGGCCTGCCGCAGCGAAGCCGCTGAACCGGTGAAAGTCGGACCTATGATGGCGAGCGTATCAGGTTGATTTGTGATCGACCGGCCGAATTCTACGTTAGCAGCCGCCAATTCGTCCTGATACCTGAAGGCCTTCTGGATCTGAAACCCATTGATTCCCGTAGTGGGTGTCTCGCCGACCAGAAACAGATAAACAACATGATTAAAGTGCTCTGGCGTAAATGAATCCGACTCCTTTTCCGACGGACCAGGGACGTGCTTCAGAATGATCAGACCCGGTTCATCGTCACTCCCGGTCGAATTTTCTCCCCTTTCACCTCCGCCTTCCACCAGATCTTTCACACGGATGGCCTGCTCTTTCCAGGGTAGCCAGTAGTAACTGCTGAAATATCCGTTGTCGCCAGCAGCCGCCATCAGCGCATCCATCATTCGATCGAACTGGAGCGCCATGTTCGTCCGCGCAGGATCGGGCACAATGGCAATCAGCGCGTGGATATCAGGCTTAATCTCCGCGCCGGGCAGGCCCCAACGTCCCAGCAGGTCATCCCCGCATTCGGATGTGCCTTCTTCTGAAGCAGCAGCCGCGGCATTCCCGGCTTCGGAAGTTGCCTCAACCGCCGGCCTGGCAGGCGCCCAATACTCGCAGGATGCATTCCAGGGCCCCTCGCCTGTGACCTTCTTACCCGCTTGACGGGAAGCCCCAGCAGGGCGGTTACCGGAAGGCTCATGCCCTGTAGAAACGAATCCCGGGGTACGAAATAAGAGTGCCGCCAGAGCAAGAATGCTTAACGTCGCGCCTGTAGTTTTGTTCACAGCGAATTCCCCTCTGGCTCGGATGAACTAGGGGACCTGGCTCAGAAAGGAACGAAGAGAGCATTTACCTGGAAGCCGTCAAGGCAGGCGAGAATGGTCCACCCAGCTCCGAGCCTGTGAAATTCCGCAATTAACGACGCGGAAACACCGCGTAGGAGCATACCCCATAGTGACGAAGCCAACAGAAAGCTTTACATCGTCACCGCGTCACAGCGCACTATATAGTAAAGCGCACTATAAACCTATCGGGGGCCAAATATACAGCGATTTCATCGCCAATGCTGTTACGGCTGGAAGCTTTGGGAATGATAGCGGCTAATTACTACTGCCCGATGATCAAGACACCTCCGGCATAATTGGGTAGTATGATTTCGCCTCCGTCGATAACCGGAGGCATGAACTTATTAAAGAAGCGGTATTTTGCGTCTGCCCCCGCACCCGACCAGCCCCAATCGTCGGAGTCCCACAGCTTCGACAGGAATCCGTCCTGGGTGATGTGCACAGGGTCATAGATCACGATGTGTCCCTGCACCAGGTTTGCATTTGCGTCGCCGCGAGGCACCGCGCAGACGAGCAGGTAGCTGTTGGGATCCCGTCCATTGCTCGATCCGGCACAGAAACCGCCGGGCATTCCGCCTGGAGTATTACCCCGCACATCCGGTGAAGCAAACTCGCGGCTCTCCGCAACGAATTGCGGCGCGGCGTTCGCGCTCAGCTTCCATTTGTGAAGCTGCTGGTTCTCGCCCCATACGAAGATTGTCCAGGCATTCAGAAGCGGGTCAAACATGACAACCGGCGGGGAGTGCATATGCGCGGTGTCGCCAAAGGGGAGGAAATTCAGGTTTCGCGGGTCTTGCGGGCACTGCTCGATGCCGTTACCCTGGGAATCCTTGCCGGGATCCATCGTGCCCCAGACTGGTGTTCCGCCGACAAGCTTGGCACAGTTCGCCTTCGCATTCGCAAAGTCGGAGGGCTTTGTTCCTCCCATGTGGTCTGCGTGCAGGCAGTAGAGCAGCCCATCCTTGCCACCGCCGCAAACGATGTTGAGTTCGGCAATATAGGCCACGCCGCCGGAACCGAGATCCTGATCGGCTCGTGCCGCAGCCGAGAGCTGTGGCCACACCAGCAGGACGGGCTGGCCCTGAGCATTTTTTCTTGCTTCAACGCGGGCGTCGGCCATTGGCATCGACATACCCGCGCCGACCGGCCTGATCGCTTCCGACTCCATCGACTCGCCCGCCAACTGCGGCACCGCCGGGGCATTCGCGGCTCCTGACCGAGCCGCATCGGTCCATGGAGTCCAGTTATCAACTACTTTGAGAGAGGCGGCCGCGCCTCCTTTGGGCGGTGTGTATCGAAGCTTGATGAAACTCTCGCCCCACTGGCTGACGCCGTCAAACGCACCGTTGCCGGTGATCGCATAGCAATCCTGGTTTGAATCGCAAGCCAGGCCCGAGCCCGCCATCCAGATGCCGACACCTCTCCTGTTGCTTGTAGCCATCATTGTCGTCACTTTGTTAGTCGCGACATCGAACGCGAAACAGTATCCGGAGGGCCCATTGGTAGTCTCTTGCACGGAGCCGGTGCATTGAAGGACTGTTTTGACTCCGTTCTGAGTGATGAGGACGGCCGAGCTTCGCGCCTTCCGCATCTCCTTGTTGAAGTCCAGCCCATCGATGAGCACCGGAGGTACGACCTGGGAGCCGTCGGCGACATTGAGCACGTACATCATGTAACGCGCTGTGCCCGGATTCTGGCTGTTGTCCGGAGATACCCAGCAGACCTGGTAATAGCGGGCTCTATCCGGATCAATGACTCCAGTGCTCAGACAGCCCCACTTGTCATTGATCTTGTGGAAGTCGATGGCTCCGCTTCCCTGGATGGGCGTACCCAGGGTGACCTGCCAGATGCCTGAGCCGTCATGCGCATCCACGCCCCGCACGACGTCGGCCATGCTGGGGAGCACCATTACGTCCCGCACCCCTCGCGAAGTCGTTACACCTGGCAGGATCAGCGGCTGGGCCTCCATGCCACGGGCATCGCCAACGAGCGGCACGACCGTTTTGAACGAGGCTCCCTTTGTTTTGACACTTGCCTGCGTCAATACGGTCTCCTGGCTGTTCCAGCCGGACCGCGCGGAATCAGCACTGCGCGTGAGCCATGGCTGCATCTGCTGAGCGTGTAACGCCAAAGCGAGAATCGAATAAGCGGTTACGACGAACAAATTTCTCTTCATCGAATTCCTCTCGTACGCCTGGGTTCGTGCTGCACCTGATGCTGGAGATTCAAGGGTGATGGAGGCCGACGGGATCTCAGGGTCCGGTATGGCGAACAGTAATGGATGTGAAATCGGTGAACCGGCCGCTGCCCTCGCGACCTCTGGGCGGAGTCGGGATGTTGAACTGAACGCCCGCAGGCGCATATGCAACATAGTTCTGCGCAGAGCCAGACACGTTGGGGCCAAAGGTGAAAAAAGCCCAGCCGTCACGATTCGTCCAAACATCGGGTCCGTGTCCTGCGTAGTCGTGAAGGTGACGGTTCGGACCAAACGGCGTGTGTATCCATTCGCTGCGATGGTTGATGGGATCAGAACTGTAGCCGCAGAAGAGGCCTCCACTCCAGGTAGAGCCTCCATTGCCATCGCGGCTCCAGCAGAGCAGCGAGTTATCGACATACTCCCAGGCCAGCTTGCCGATCGCGAAGGTTGTTCCGATCCACATCATGTTTCTGATCGGCGCGGCCAGCCCATAGACCTCGTAATCCTTGGCGAAGATCAGCGCTCCTTTGCAGGGCATGGTGAGGGCGTCAAGGTAGAACCAGAGCTTGTTATTCACTATGCCGCCGGGGCCGTCCGTATCATTCGACTCGACGTAGATGTAGGCGTGGTCCGGATCGCGGAAGCAAAAGCCATTTCCAACCAGCGTGGAAAGCGGCGCGCCCTGCGATACCGCGCGATATGCATAATGCCGCGTGAAGTCGAGGACGGCCATGCCGGTCTCACCGACATATTGACCCAGCACCGCCGGGTCTCCATCGAAGACCTCGGCGTAGTTCAATCCCGGCCGGGCCCGCGCGAAGGCGGAGGCAACCGAGGGCGGCAGCCCCTTCGCTTCATCGAGACGAAAGCCATCGATGCCAAGCACATCCTGTTGCCATTTCCCCGCCTGAATCTTCCCGTTCAACATGTAACCGCCGGAGTGCTGATAGCTGGCAAGAATCCCGTCATTCGGGCCGTCATCGCGAGCAAATGGAGTATCACGGGGCTTTGGCGGGGAGAAGCATGATTGCGGTTTCGGAAACAGCGCAGGATCCACCCTTCCCCGGGAACCGCGCTCGTTGAGGGGCGCCGGACCGCCGTATTGCCGGTTTACCCAGTCCTGAATCACGAGAATCCCGTGTTGGTGCAGGGTATCGATCGCGCCCTTCAAGTCAGTGGCGCTTCCGGTGATGTGCAATGGCTCCCACTGACCGACGTCCAGGTCGGTGCGGGGGTCATAGCCCAGACTGAACGGGTTTCTCGTGTTCAAAAAAGGCGGAAATTTGACAGCGTTACAGCCGAACCCCGCAAGTTCCGGCGCCATCGCTTTCAGCCGCTGGCAGAGCCCAGGATTCATTCCGGTGAAGGTGCTGTCATAGACGATCACGATGTCACCTCTTCGGTCTCACCGATCCTCGTACAGCGATGCCAGGCCATAGAGAGCCTGGCGTCCCCGGATTCACGGCGGACCAATCCCAAAGACACAAGCTTTCTGTTCGAACAATTGAGCGACGGTGGCAGTTGTCCAAACCACGCGCATCCCCCTCATCCCGGCACGACAGAAGTTATACTTCGATTGCGTTCGCTGGGTCTGTATCACAAGACCCATCACTCACGGCAGTTCGAGCGAGATCGATCGGCGTCGCAAACACGATGCTCGCCGCGGAGACCAGTTCGAAGAAGATCAGTTCGAAGCCGATTCGATTGCTCAACCTTTACTTTTCAACTCGGGATTCGGAATCGGCGCGGAAGCGAGTGTACCCCCGAGAGCGCCAAACGACAAGCAAATTTGCGTCGCTCAATACAACCGACAAGACCTCGCTGAGAGGTGGACAAATCTCCGCGCAAGACGCGCTCGGGGCTGGCTTGAAGGGGATATCAGAGGCGATGAAAAATCGGTGGTTCAGGTCAGGGGATGTTGATTCCAGGAACCTGGAGCCGACGACCGGACTTGAACCGGTGACCTGCCGATTGCAGGTCCCATAGCTAAATAACAATGATTTCAGCGGCTTCCCACACTGCTGAAGTGTCAATAATCGGCATTTTTCGGCGCAGTTGTTACGTTAGTTGTTACCTCGTTCTTATCTAGGTGGTAAGGGGGTAGAATCACGAACGGTAACAACACGCCTCGCCTGGCTTCCTGCCCTCTGCACCCGCTCGTTCAGCATCCGGGAACAGTGTCTTACTCGTAGCGCAAGGCTTCCATCGGTTCGACGCTGGCTGCGCGTCGGGCGGGGATATATGCTGCAAAGGCAGCCACTCCTGTCAGAAAGAGCGAAGCTCCCAGATAGATCAGCGGGTCGGTCGCACTCACTCCCAGCAGCTTGCCACCGCTGCCCATCGCTGATCCGGCAAAGGAGAGCGTTGCAAGACTT
>JAFAKX010000090.1 GCA_019234945.1 Silvibacterium sp. | reverse complement strand
CCGCTGTTTTCTCGGCGGCGGGAATGGCCCAGAAGGCCTCGAAGCCACGGAAGTGATCGAGCCGGATAATGTCGTAGAGCGAATGCGCGCGGCGCACGCGGTCGATCCACCACGAGAAGCCCTGCTTGCGCAGCACATCCCACCGATAGAGCGGATTTCCCCAGCGCTGGCCGGTAGCTGAGAAGTAATCGGGCGGCACACCGGAGACCCGGATCGGCTCGAGATTCTCGTCGAGCTCAAAGATGTGCGGGTTGGTCCAGACGTCGGCGCTGTCGTAGCTGACGAAGATGGCGACATCGCCGATTAGCTTGATCTTGCGCTCGCCGCAGTATTCGCGCAGGCTGCTCCACTGCTTATCGAAGGCGTACTGGATGATCTGCTGCATGGCCAGATCTTCGCCGTGCTCCCGGCGGACGTGGTCTAGCGCGGCCTGCTCGCGATGCGCCAGCGGCCTCGGCCAGGTATTCCACGATGCGCCGCTGTATTTCTTCCGCAGGACCGCGTAGAAGGCATAATGCTCGAGCCAGGTGCCGTTCATCTGGCAGTACTGTTCGAAGCGCTGCCAGTCCTCGTCGCTGTGGTGGCGCAGGAAGTTGCGCGCCGCCTCCTCAATGAGCGGGATCTTCGCGCCGATCACGTCGTTCCAGCACACTGTGCCGGTGCATCCCGGGAGATGGGCAAGGCGGTCGCGCCCGATCCAGCCCCAGTCAGCAAGAGTATCCAGCGAAATGAGCAGCGGATTGCCGGCGAAGGCTGAAGTCGCGGCGTAGGGAGAGTTGCCGTATCCGGTGGGGCTCAGCGGCAGGACTTGCCACAGGCGCTGCTTGGCTTCGGCAAGGAAATCGGCGAATTCGAAGGCCGCCGGACCGAGATCGCCGATGCCGCCGTTGGATGGAAGAGATGTGACGTGGAGAAGAAGTCCGGACGCGCGGTCAAAAGGCATAGAGGAATTCCTGGATGGAAACAGGCCCGCGATTGAGGCTATTACAAACCGCGGGCTAAGTGCTATTGAAGGCTACCAGCTATGAGATGCGCCGACTAGATTGGCGAGCGGCCACCACCGAATGGAGACTGCGCTTTGACGTTCATGCGGATGCGGCCTTCCTTCTGATATTTCTCCTGAAGCGTGCTGATGAATACGGCGAACGCCTCGTCGCGGCGCTGCTCGAGCATCTGCTCGCGGGTCGCGTCGAAGTGCTTGGCAATGTCGTCGCTCGTGGGCTCCTCCTTGTCGAGAAGTTTCGCGACAATGCCGGTGCGGCCGGTGTTGATCGGCGCGCTGAACTGGCCCACGTTGAGGTCGAAGAGTTGCGGAGCCGAGGAGGCCAGTGCGCCGATGTCCGGGACCTGCGAGTCGCGCCCGACCAGATCGCTTGTTTTCACCGTCGCGCCGACTTCCTTCGCTGCCTTCGCCAGATCGTTGTCGGCCTTCGCCTTGTTCGCCAGTTCATTCACCTTGGTCGATAGCAACTGCGGAAGCTGCTGCTGTCGATAGTCATCGAGGATGTGCGATTTGTAGTCGGCAAAGGTTGGCGCATGGGCCGCCTGGATGTCTTCGACCTGGAAGACCGCGTAGCCTTCACCGGTCGTAGTCACCTGAGGCGCACCGCCCTTCTTGGCGGCGAAGGCATCAGCCAGCATCTTCGAGCCGTCTGGCAGGCCCGGAACCACCGAGGACTGATTGAGAAAGTCGGTGGTCACAACCTGCAGATGATGCGCTGCGGCAGTCGCGGCGAGTCCGCTCTTCGCAGCCTCGGACGAAAGCTGCTGGGCGTAGGCCTGCGCCTGCTGGCCTTCCTTCTGTCGAGTGAGCAGGGCCGCGATTGTGGTCTTCACCTCGCTCAGCGGACGCGTGTGTGCAGTCTGCTTCTCCTCCACCTGAAGGATGTGATAGCCATACTTCGATCGCACGAGGCCGGAGGTTTGTCCGGGCTGCAGCGAGAACGCGGCCTGATCAAATTCGGGAACAGTGGCGCCGTGCTTGAGGAAGCCCAGTTCCCCGCCCTGCTCCTTGCTGCCCGGGTCATCGGAGTACTTCTTCGCCAGGTCGGCAAAGTTTCCGCCCTTATGAAGCTGGTCGAGGATGTCCTGCGCCTTGGCCTTAGCGGCGGCATCGGCCTTGGGATCGTTGCCGTCGACCTTGACGAGGATGTGCCGCACCTTCACCTGGTCGTCAACCTGGTAGTCCTTGAGGTGCTGGTTGTAATACTGCTGAATCTCGGCGTCGGTCACCTGCGGCGCACCTTGCGGCAGGTTGGCGTCGGTGAAGGCGATGTACTGAATCTTGCGCGCTTCGGGAACAGCGTTCGCGTAGCGGGCAGCGTTCTTCTTGAAGAAGTCCTGAAGCTCGGCGTCGGTGGGATTGATCTGTTTCTGCAGGTCGTCCGAGCTGAGGACCGCGTACTCAAACTTGATCTTGGTCCCCTGCTGCCGGTAGGAGTTGCGGACCTCGGCATCGGAGACAGACACGCCACCGGTGATGAGCGAGCGGAGGCGGTTCTCGGTAATCTCCTGCCGGACCTCATCCTCGAACTTCGAGACGGTCATGTTGAACTGCTGCGAGACGAACTCGGCGTATTGTTGCTTGCCGATAAAGTTGCCATTCGGAAAGAGCACCTGGCCGAAGGCCCCGGTGTGCAGGAAGCGGTCCACATCTGCATCTGTTGCGGATAGCCCAAGCTTCTTGGCCTCGATCAATTCGATGTGCTGCTGGATGAGTCCCTGGGCAACCCGGGGCATCATCAGGGGCGCGTACTGTTGAGGCAGTCCCTGCCGCTGCAGCATGCGGGCGGCGATCTGCTGCACGTCGGTCGTGGAGATCTCGTCAACGGCAGGCATGAAACGGCCAAACCAGCCCCCACGTCCGATGGTGGCGTAGGTGTCGGCGGAGGCAGTCTGATCGTTGAAGATGCCGGGCACCAGGGTGATGACCATAGTGATGCAGGCGACGGAGATGATGACGACAAAGATGCCCTTGGTCAAGCGGCTGTCTTTTTGCAGGAAACGGATCATGAGTGAGTGACGACCTTTGCTGTGCGGGGCTCGCAGCAGGCTCCGGCCCTGCGGCATGGATGCGCGAGCAAATTTTCCTGGGTTCTTCAGGAAGCTCAATCAGTATAAATGACTGAGGACGGAGCGTGCCGGACGCTGGCAATTTCATCTTCGTCGTCAGCAACTTAGCTCACCTTTCATCCGTCGACACTGGTGAGAACCATTCTGGCCGAGGTTTGCGCCCCAACTGTTCTTTCTGAAACCCATTCACTTTGAACCGAGTTGGATCGTAGAGCTGAGCGGCAGATCCCGCGACGATGAGCCGACCCATAGCTTGTACTCGCCGGGGAGCAACTGCCAGCGGTTCTGGTTTGTGTCGAAGATGGAGAGGAAGAGCGGCTCTACCTGCACCGTGACCGTCTTCGATTCGCCCGGGCCGAGGGCGACTTTCTGCCAGCCGACAAGGCGGCGCGGTGGCTCCCCTGCGCTAGCCGGTAACGTGGCATAGATCTGAGCGATCTCGTCGCCTGCTCTGCTGCCGGTGTTCGTCACGCGGAAAGTGACCTCGGCAGCATTGCCGGGCGCAGCCTGCAGGTCGGAGTAGGAGAAGGTCGTGTAGGAAAGGCCGAATCCAAAGGGAAAGAGCGGCTGCTTGTTCTCAGCGTCGTACCACTTATAGCCAACTTTGAGGCCTTCGTCGTAATGCATGTCGAAGGGAGTGGGATTGATCTTCCAGCCGGGAACTCCGGGCACGTCCTGCATGAGTCCGGCAGGCTGCTTCGTCTCCTGCGGATGCGGCAGATCGGCCTCGCTCTTCGGGAAGGTGATGGGCAGTTTTGCGGATGGATTCACGTCTCCGAAAAGGATGTTGGCAATGGCTTCGCCTCCGCGGATGCCGGGATACCACGACTCAAGCACGGCGCTTACCTGATCGATCCACGGCATAGTTACAGCGCCACCGGTTTCAAGCACAACGATGGTGTGCGGATTGGCGGCTGCTACGGCCTGAATGAGCGCGTCCTGATTGTTGGGAAGCGAAAGGTTCGGAAGGTCGCTGTCTTCTGACTCATGCTGGACGACAAAGACGATCGCCACATCGGAGGACTTGGCGAGCGCAGCGGCTGCGGTAGGATCGGTTCCAGGATCGAACTGGACATTTGCTCCAGGGGCTTTCTTCCGGATTGCCTTGAGCGGCGATGAGCGGTGATAGACCCATTCGCTGAGGAGCGAGAGGATGTCTCCGCTGTGACCGCCGGGAGGGGGTACCGCGTTGCCGCCCGCAGGATCGACCTGTCCGGAGCCGCCGCCCGAAATCACGCCGACGTCGGCGTGGCCACCGATGACGGCAATCGACTTCACGTTGGCGGCGTTCAGCGGCAGCTGATTGGCGGAGTTCTTGAGCAGCACGGCGCCGTGCTCCTCGACGCGCTGTGCCACATCGAAGCCGTGCGTGACATCGACGACCTTTGGCTGAACAGGATTATCGATCAGGCCGGTTGCGAACTCGGTGCGAAGGATGCGGTGCACCATGTCGTTCAGGCGCGACTCGGGAACCTGCCCGCTCTGAATGGCCTTCTTGAGGGGATCGCCGAAGTAGTTATTG
>JAFAKX010000188.1 GCA_019234945.1 Silvibacterium sp. | reverse complement strand
CCGCCTTCTTTGATCCCTTTTTTCTGGGCACCCGGTTGGAACTCCATTCAAGCGGTGAACAAATTTCAAAGCGAGGTGGGCGGATCTTTGCGCGGTGGCGATCCAGGGGTCCGTCTGGTCAAGCCATCACAGGAATCAAAATGGCAGTATTTCTCCGAAATCCCTGCTCCATGGGAGACACGGTCTGATGAATGGCTGCTTGTGCCCATCTTTCACATCTTCGGTTCAGAGGAGCTTAGCCGTCGTGCGTACGGTATCGCGCAACTACTCCCGCGTCCCTATATTGCGCTGAACCAAATGGCGGCGTCTCTGCTGGGTGTAAAAGCTGGCGAGCACATCAACGTAGCTGTCGACGGCACACCAATCGAGTTAGAAGTCACGCTGCGAGCTGATCTGCCTCGTGGCGTAGCCGGATTTCCGGTGGGATTATCTTTGCTCGATGGCGTGGTGCTACCGGCCTTCTGCAAGCTTGCGCCAACTGGAGCCGAATTGTCGGCACGAGGTGCGTCATGATGGCAAAGTTCCTTCCACTGCTCGTCATCGCCGTTGTCCTGTTCGTTGTGCTCAATCTGGCGGCAGGACTCATCTGGGTTGAACGCCGTCTGCTTGCGCTGTGGCAGGACCGATATGGCCCAAATCGTGTCGGGCCCTTCGGCCTGGGCCAGATCGTCGCAGACTCGATCAAGCTCTTTACCAAAGAAGACTGGATTCCGCCTTTTGCGGACAAGCCAGTATTTGTTCTTGCCCCTGCCATTGTTGTGGCGACCGCGCTGATCTCATTCGCAGTCGTGCCATTCGCTCCGGGATTCGTGATTGCTGATCTCAACGTCGGCATTCTGTTTCTTCTGGCTATGTCATCGCTGGGCGTTTATAGCGTGGTTCTCGCGGGCTGGTCCTCAAATAATAAGTACTCGCTGCTGGGAGGCATTCGCGCGTCCGCGCAAATGATGAGCTATGAGGTTTTCATGGGACTCGCGCTTCTCGGCGTGGTGATACTGGCTGGATCGTTCCGGCTTACGGATATCGTCGAGGCGCAAAGAGGGATGTGGTTCGTGATTCCTCAATTTCTCGGGTTCATTCTCTTTCTCATCGCAGGCGTTGCCGAAACGCGACGCCTGCCCTTCGATCTTGCGGAGGCGGAAAGCGAATTGATCGCAGGCTTTCATTCAGAATACTCGGGGATGAAGTTCGGCATGTTTTTTGTCGGGGAATACATAGGCGTGATTCTGATTTCGGCAACGATCGCATTGTTGTTTTTCGGGGGCTGGCTCGGTCCCGTGTTGCCTCCCGCGTTTTGGTTCGGTGCGAAGACGATGTTCTTTATCTGTCTGTTCATCCTGTTTCGCGCGGGGCTCCCCCGCCCGCGATTTGATCAGCTCATGTCCTGGGGCTGGAAGGTGTTGCTGCCTCTCGCGCTGATAAATCTGCTGGTAACTGGGGCCGTAGTGCTGGCTCGGAGATGAAGGAGGCGGTCTGTGCTCAGTTTGGTGCGCTCTCTGTGGGAAGTCTTTCGCCATGCTTTTGCAAGGCGCGTGACCGTACAGTATCCCGAACAAAAGGCCTATCTCTCTCCGCGCTATCGAGGGCGCATCGTTCTTACCCGTGACCCCGATGGAGGAGAGCGCTGCGTCGCCTGCAACCTATGCGCCGTGGCGTGTCCGGTTGATTGCATCTCACTCCAGGCAACGGAGGACGAGCATGGCCGCCGGTACCCGGAATTCTTCCGCATCAATTTTTCCCGCTGCATCTTCTGTGGCTTTTGCGAAGAAGCATGCCCGACCTACGCGATTCAGCTAACACCCGATACCGAGATGGGTGAGTACAAGCGAAAGAACCTCGTGTATGAGAAAGAGGACCTGATGATTGACGGTCCGGGAAAGTACCCCGATTACAACTTCTGGCGCGTTGCCGGAGTTGCCATCGGCGGCAAAGACAAAGGTCAGGCTGAGAAGGAACTCGTGCCTGTTGACACGCATAGCCTATTGCCATGAGAACGTGATGACCACACTTTTTTATCTTGCGGGTATTCTTGCCGTCGTCGCCACACTGTTTGCAGTTACACGACGGCACGCGGTTCATGCGCTGCTCTATCTGATCGTTTCTCTGTTGGCAGTCGCAGTGGACTTCTTTGCGCTGGGTGCGCCTTTTGTGGCTGCGCTTGAAGTCATGATCTACGCGGGCGCAATCATGGTGCTCTTTGTGTTCGTTGTCATGATGCTTAACCTGGCAGAACACGCGATGGAGGTGGAGCGCGCCTGGCTGAAGCCGCAAAGCTGGCTTGGGCCCGCGCTGCTCGCCCTGATCTTGTTGGTTGAGCTGGCCTATGGCACTGCGACATCACCCAGTGCGCTTTCTCCCACAAACTCAATTGGGCCAAAACAGGTTGGCGTTGCGCTATTCGGAAGTTATTGGATCGGTGTCGAACTTGCGTCCCTGTTGTTAATGGCGGGCCTGGTCGGCGCATTTCATCTGGGACGCCATGCCATCGCGAAGGAGGGGGAACATCATGTCACAAGTACCGATGCAACACGTACTGATACTCGCAGCGACCTTGTTCATGCTGGGTCTGGCGGGACTTCTCACGCGGCGTAACCTGATTTTCACGCTCATGTGCGTTGAGATCATGCTCAATGCGAGCGGTCTGGCCTTCGTCGCCGCAGGGGCGCGATGGGCACAGCCTGATGGGCAGGTGATGTTTCTTTTCATTCTCGCCATGGCAGCTGCCGAAGTAGCGATCGGATTGGCTTTCGTACTCCTCTTTCACAGAACGCAGCTTGCTCTGGATGTGGATGCTGCCAGCGAGATGAGAGGTTGACATGCTTCAACTACTCTGGCTTGTTGTGGCTGTCCCGTTTGCCAGCGCTGCCTTGCTCGCTCTGTTCGGATCCAGATTGTCACGCCGTGTGGTTGCCATCGTAGGAGTGGGTTCGATTGGACTTTCTGCATTTGTCACTCTGCTGATATGCGCCACGTTCCTCACATCTGTTCCCCCTAATCATGCGTATGTGCAGCATCTGTGGACATGGATGAGCAGCGGCGGATTTCAGGCCGAGATCGCTTTCTACCTTGATTCTGTTTCACTTCTGATGCTTCTGGTCGTGACCTTTGTCAGCTTTCTGATTCATTTCTACTCGGCTGAGTACATGCAGGACGATGATGGGTATGCGCGGTTCTTTGCATACATGAATCTCTTTGTGGCGTCGATGATCACGCTCGTGCTGGCGAAGAACATGCTGCTGTTGTATCTGGGATGGGAGGGCGTCGGACTGTGCAGCTTCCTGCTGATTGGCTTCTGGTATAACGAGCCGCAGAACGTGCGTGCCGCCAGCAAAGCCTTCATCGTGACGCGGTTCGGGGATACCGCTTTTGCTGTGGGATTGTTCCTCCTGTTTACACGGTTGGGAACGCTCGACATTCAGGAGGCCATGCATCGAGCGGCGGTAGAGTGGAGCCCGGGCAGCGGCATTGCAGTGGCGGCAGCTGCGTTGTTGCTGGCCGGAGCAGTGGGCAAGTCGGCGCAATTACCGCTTCAAACCTGGCTGCCTGACGCTATGGCTGGCCCAACACCAACGAGTGCTCTGATTCACGCCGCTACCATGGTCACTGCAGGCGTTTACCTGATCGCGCGCACGCACGTTCTGTTCACTCTCGCTCCCCATGTTCAATTCCTGGTAGCCCTTATCGGAATGGCGACCATGTTACTGGCTGCCTTCAGTGCGGTCGCACAGCGTGATTTGAAGCGAGTGCTTGCCTACTCCACGATCAGCCAGATCGGATACATGTTCCTCGCGCTTGGATTGGGAGCGTGGTCGGCGGCCATGTTTCATTTGATGACGCATGCTTTTTTCAAGGCTCTTCTCTTCCTGGCGGCAGGGGTAGTTATCCATGCGGTTCATGAGCAGGATCTATATCGCATGGGCGGTCTTCGTTCGGAGCTGCGCCTTGCCTTCTGGTCCTTCCTGATTGGCGGTTCAGCACTGGCTGGTCTGCCGTTGATCACCGCGGGTTTCTTCAGCAAAGACCTCATCTTGTGGCAATCGTGGGCCGGCCCGAATGGGAATGCGTGGTTCTGGACTGCAGGAATGGCCGGCGCGATGCTGACATCGCTCTACACCTTCAGGATGATCCTGCTTGTCTTCTACGGGCCAACACAGGCGCACGTCAAAGCGCACAGTGGCTTCGCGGTTCGCGTCTCACTGATCGTACTTTGCTTCTTATCACTCGTGGGGGGATACGTCGATACCCCGCCACACTTTGGTGGCGTACCTGCACTATCCAATTTTCTAAACGGCGTATTGCCAGCGCTCGAAGAGGTACACATCGGCCCGATTACAGAGATCATTACCGCGCTCTGCGCTAGCACAGCATTTGCTCTCGGACTCGGCTTCGCGTACTTGCTCTTTGGACCACAGCGTGCACGGGTGCCGGCGACAAATTTCGTCGAGAAGCTATGGCTCGCCGGTTGGGGCTTTGACTGGTTGTACGACAAGCTATTGGTTCGCCCATTTCAATGGCTCACTCGCAAGAGCGCGCGCGAGCTTGCGGATGTTCCGATCAACGGCCTGGCGCTGGTGACCGTGTTTGGCTATCAAACGCTGCGCCGGATGCAAACCGGACGCGTGCGCTGGTATGCAACGGGTCTCGCTATGGGCACCGTTGTCATTCTTGCGATTGCATTTTTTGTGCGTTGAGGTGCAGGCATGATTCTTCCGAGTCTCGTCCTGATTCTGATCGTCGGCGGCATAGGATCCTGGATCGCCGCACGCCGCAGTGAAGTATTCGCGAGGTGGATTGCTCTCGGGAGCGTGCTGGCAGATTTGTCTGTCTGCCTGGGAATATGGGTTGGTCATCTTGGCCGCTCGCAGTCCACGCCGAAAAGTTGGTTCGTAGCGTTTGACCTCGCGTGGATTCCTCAGTTCGGCATCCGCATCCATCTGGCAATCGATGGGCTGAGCCTCGCGTTACTGTTGCTGACCTATTTTCTGGGCATCATGGCGATCCTTTCGTCGTGGACGGAGATAGATGAGCGAGTTGGTTTCTTCCACTTCAACCTGCTGTGGGTGCTGGCTGGCATTACCGGCGTGTTCCTTGCGATGGATCTGTTCGTCTTCTATCTGTTCTGGGAATTGATGCTGGTGCCTATGTATTTCCTGATCGGAATTTGGGGACACGAGCGGCGCATTTACGCCGCGACAAAGTTTTTCCTTTTTACGCAATTGAGCGGCCTGCTGATGCTGGTCGCGATTATTGCTCTTGCTGTTCTCCATAAGCAGTCAACCGGAATCTTTACCTTCGACTATGAGCAGTTGCTCGAGACTGCGCTGACGCCTCGTGCGGCTCGCCTGCTGATGCTCGGATTTCTTGTTGCCTTTGCGGTGAAACTGCCTGCCTTTCCTTTTCATACCTGGCTTCCGGACGCGCATACCGAAGCCCCGACCGCAGGCAGCGTCGTGCTCGCGGGGCTTCTGCTGAAGACGGGCGCATATGGGATGATTCGTTTCGTGCTGCCGCTCTTTCCCGGTCCATCGCATGAACTGGCGCCAGTCCTCATGACCTTTGGCGTGATCGGCATTCTTTATGGCGCTGTGCTTGCTGTCGGACAGACGGACCTGAAGCGTCTCGTTGCATACACCAGCGTGAGCCACATGGGATTTGTGTTGCTTGGGGTCTTCGCTGGAAATGAGACTGCGCTCGAAGGTGCAGTCGTTCAGATGGTCAGTCACGGAATCAGCACCGGCGCGCTGTTCATCCTTGCTGGTCTGCTCCAGGAAAGGATGCATACGCGCGAGATATCAGCCATGGGCGGACTGTGGGAGACTATGCCTGCTCTGAGTGGAGCAGGCATGGTGTTTGCCATGGCTTCGCTTGGGCTTCCTGGACTTGGGGACTTCGTGGGTGAATTTCTCGTCTTGCTTGGCGCCTACAGGGCGAATGTGCCTCTCACTGTTGTGGCTACGCTGGGCCTTCTCGCAGCCACTCTCTACGGTTTGAGATTTGCGGTAAACGCGTTTCAGGGACCCAACCCGCATCACTGGCAACTGCCAGATATGCGCCCCCGCGAATGGGCCATGCTGGGGCTGATGATGGCCTGTTTGCTTTGGATCGGACTGTATCCGCAGCCAGTCTTGAATTCGGTGCGTCAGAGCCTGGCGGTCGCACAGCAGAGCACATTCCCTCAGGAAGTTGTCAGGAGATAAAGAGATGAGCCGTTCGGATTTTGCCGCATTGTTGCCGTTGTTAATCATTTCAACGACTGCGGTCATTTTGATGATTGCAATTGCCATCCAGCGCAACCACAAGACTGCTGCCGTTATCGCATTAGGCGGTGTGGGAGCAGGCCTCGGAAGTCTTTTCTTCGCAGCGCCTGTTTTGCCGCGGCAGGTAACTGGTCTCTTCATCCTCGACTCCTATTCCTTTCTATACATGGCGATTCTTCTCTGTGCCGCTGCTCTTGTACTTCCGTTTGCCTACGACTATCTAAAACACCGCCATGAATACCGGGAGGAGTTTTACGTGCTTGCACTGTTGGCAACGACTGGGGCCATGGTGCTGGCGGCGAGCCGCAATTTTGCGTCGTTCTTCCTCGGTCTTGAGCTGTTGAGCGTGGCGCTCTATGCGTTGATCGCTTATGTTCGTAGTGAGAGCATCTCAATCGAAGCAGGGATCAAGTACCTGGTTCTCGCAGCCTCTTCGTCGTCGATACTGTTGTTCGGCCTTGCCCTGATCTACTCGGCGTCAGGCTCCATGGAGCTTTCTCAGTTCACGGCAGCTATGACTCACACAGCCAGTCACGGGGACTCCGTTTTTCTGGTGACGGGGCTGATGCTCGTGCTTGTCGGGATCGGTTTCAAACTGGCGTTTGTTCCGTTTCATCTCTGGACCCCGGATGTCTACGAAGGCGCGCCTCTGCCCGTGACTGCGTTCATCGCAACCGTGTCGAAGGGCGGTGTCTTTGCATTGTTTCTGCGCTGGTTTCAGGTGAATAGCGACAATCGGGCGGGGGCAGCTGGCATTGTCCTCTCCATTCTCGCTGTTGCATCCATGTTGACTGGCAATCTGCTCGCGTTGCGGCAAAATAACGTGAAGCGGATCCTGGCGTACTCGTCGATTGCGCACATGGGATATCTGCTGGTCGCCTTACTGGCCGGAGGAGCGCTTGGCGCCTCGGCGGCAACCTATTACCTCATGGCTTACGTGGTGACCATTCTCGGGGCTTTTGGTGTGATGACGGTCCTCTCTGGGCCGGGCTGGGAAGCCGCCTCGCTCGACGCCTACCGGGGCCTTTTCTGGCGAAAACCGCTTGTCGCAGCTGTGTTCACCACCATGCTGCTCTCGCTCGCGGGAATACCGCTTACAGCAGGATTCCTCGGCAAGTTCTACGTTCTGACTGCAGGTGCCGCAGAATCCCGCTGGGTGCTGCTTTTCACACTCATCGTGAGCACTACCATCGGCTTGTTCTACTATCTGCGCATCGTTGTCGTCATGTATGCGCGACCGGCCGATCCCGGCACGATGAGTGAAGCCAACACTCTCCCCCTTCCCCTCCCGGCAACAATAGGGCTCGCCGCTCTCACTGGCCTTGTGTTCCTGTTGGGTGTCTACCCGTCCCTCTTCTGGAACGCCATCGTCGCGGCAACTCGCAACCTCGGCTGATCCGGGGGAAGAGCACCTAACAGGGGTATTTGCCTTCGATATAGTGCTCGAGGTGTTCGATGGTCTGTTCCTGCGCAAAGGAGATCCACTGCACCAGATCGCCGATGGAGATCATGCCGTGAACCTTGCCGTCGCAAACTACCGGAAGGTGCCGGATCCGGTTTGTCGTGATAAGGCGCATGGCTTCATCGACAGAGCACTCCGGAGTGATGGTGACCAGCGTATCCGACGAGATGTCGCGCACCAAGGTATCCTTCGACGAGCGTCCCTGGAGAACGACCTTGCGAGCATAGTCTCGCTCCGAGACAATGCCCACGAATTGATCTCCGTCCATAATCAGCAGTGCGCCTACATCCTTGTCTGCCATCAATTTCATCGCGTCATAAACGCTGCTATCGGAACGCACGGACCAGACATCGGTACCTTTCTTGTGCAGAATGAACGACACAGGATCGAAGACTCTCATGGCGTCTCCTTAGACAGAGTTTCAGCTTGAGTGGCATTCAAAAGGAAGAAGCGAGGCAGCGCCGAACAGCGGTTGCTGCGTGACCTAAGGTTCTCTGCAGGAAGAGGAAAAACGGAACCTTCGCAGCTCTCGCTCCCACAACCCAATGAAGAAGACCGTCACTCGGAGCAGGATTATACGCCCGAAAACGCCTAAACCACTAGTGGCAGGTGGCAGAGGAAACATTTCCTGGTTTCGTCTAGGCGAGTATGGCCAGCAATGACGTCCGAGTTCGGTGAAGAGCTGCAACTGACCTCACCGGACAGGCATCTTTCGGAAAGCTCGATTCGCGCATCTGGGCTAAGCCTGCTGCAATATCCAACCAGCTAAGGGGCTCTGCTTGGTGGTAGCCTTTTCTCAAGGTTCCGGCGGTCTTCGAAGCCCACGCGAAGGCAGGCGCCGATTCGCAGGTTGTGTGGGGACCTGCATGATGCTCCAGTCCATCGACGGTATTTTCCCGAAAAGAATGCTGTTTCTGGCATTCTGCCTTGCCCTGAACGCTTGCCATACACCTCGGAGCCAGGGCCCGGAACCCTCGATCGAGTTCACCAGGATTCCACCGGCGGCGCAGGGTGGCCGGGAAAGAGTCGACACCATCTCAGGGCGCGTTATCGGCACCCGTCCCGGTCTGCAGATAGTTGTCTATGCGCACAGCGGGCCCTGGTGGGTCCAGCCCTGGCCCGACCGGCCTTTCATTCCAATTCGCGCCGATTCAACATGGAGCACCGAGACTCACCTCGGATTCGAGTACGCGGCGCTGTTGGTTGATCAGGGTTTTCGCCCACCTCCGACAATGGATGTCGCCCCCACCAAGGGCGGTCCTGTCGTTTTGGTAAATATTGTCAAAGGCCTGGGTGAGGCTCAGCTCGCACCCACCAAGCCGCTTCATTTCAGTGGATACGATTGGAAAGTTCGTACCATCGCCAGCGACCGCGGAGGGCTAAATAACCTGTACGACGGAGACAATGCCCGGGTGGATTCTCAGGGCGCGTTGCACCTGCGCATCGTTAAAAAGCAAGACAAGTGGTCCTGCGCAGAGGTTGTCCTTACTCAAAGCCTTGGATACGGAACCTATGTTCTAACAGTTCGAGACGCCTCTAAACTCGAACCGGCCGCGGTATTTAGTATGACCACATTCGATGATTGGGGCGGCAACCAGTATTACCGCGAGATGGACGTCGAAATCGGCCGCTGGGGAGACGCTCTCAGCAAGAGCAACGCTCAATACGGGATCCAGCCGTTTTACATCCCCGGTAACGTATTCCCCTTCACGATTCCGGCGGGTACTATCACCTACTCAATGCAGTGGGAGTCTGGGCGGGCAAGTTTTAAGAGTTGGCGAGGCACTTCGGTCAATCCTGGCGCTTCCATGGTCGCTGAACATGAATTCAGCTCCGGAATACCATCCCCAGGTCAGGAAAGACTCCAGCTGCTGTTTTATGTCGTAGCCAGCGAGAAGTATCCAATGGAAAAGGGTAGTGAGGTCGTGATTGAGAAGTTCCAGTATCTTCCGTAATTGCGGTTTTAGACGGCTCTTCCTGTTCCGAGGAGCAATCGCCGGAGTCGTCGCACTCTGCTTCACGTCTCCCGCGTTTTCCAGTGATCCCAACCGGATGCTCTCGCAATATGTTCACACGATATGGGGACTTGAAAAGGGCTTCCCCGGCGGGTCTATCTCCTCGATCGCGCAAAGCAGCGACGGCTATCTCTGGATTGGCACGGACAGAGGTCTGATCCGTTTCGACGGATTAAACTTCCAGAATTTTGTGCAAACGATACCCACTGCGTTTCCGATTGGTGCAGTAAAAAGCCTTTTGGTGGATGGGCAGGGGAATCTTTGGATCCTGTTGCAGAGCACCAAGCTCTTGCGCTACCACGACGGGACATTCGAGCTTAGTCGCGGCGAAGCCGAAAATGGGATAACAGCTATTTGCCGAAGCGCAACCGGCACAGTTTTGGTGTCGTCGCTTGCCAAAGGGACCCTTGCATACAATGGCAAGCAATTCGAGGCTGTTTCAACGAGTCCTGTGTTCGCAGACCCTGTTGCCCGGGCGAACGGGGTGCGCCCTGACGAGAAATCGACGCATCTCAGTTGGTCCACCGGCGTGACATCACACTTGCTGGCTGTGCCCACGTCTGCCGTAACGTCTATGGCCGCCACGGCTGATGGCAACATCTGGCTGGGCACTGAAGACAAGGGACTGGTTTTACAAACGACAAACAGAGCTACCGCAATTCCGAACGGACTACCTCGCGAGAAGATCACCAGCCTGCTGCCTCTTCAAGGTTCGGAGTTGTGGATTGGAACCACCGAAGGCGTGCTGCGTTGGACCGGCACGGAATTCACGCGTGGGGGGGTGCCGCAGGCACTTCAGCATACCGAGGTGTTTTCGCTGATACGGGACAGGGACTCCAACATTTGGGCTGGCACTCCCCACGGACTTCTGCGCTACAACACTAGCGGCGTCTCCCTCTTTTCCGACGAAGACTCCGCGACCAGCACTCCCGTGAACGCGTTGTTTGAGGATCGAGAGCAAAACCTATGGATCGGTGGACCGCGCGGGCTTGAGCGGCTGCGCGACAGTGCTTTTGTCACTTACTCGGTCGAAGATGGGTTGCCGTCTGAGAGGACTGGTCCGGTGTACGTGGACGCCGAAGGGCGTACCTGGTTCGCCCCTTTGGATGGCGGGCTCTACTGGGCCAAAGGAAAGCAGCACGGAAGCGTGGCGGACGCCGGCTTAGCCCGGGACGTGGTTTATTCCATTTCCGGTCGTGGAAACGAGCTATGGGTCGGAAGGCAGCGCGGTGGCCTTACAGTTCTCCATACGAATAGCGGCTCCGTTACTGCCAGGACCTATACGGACGCAGACGGGCTCGCCCAAAATAGCGTTTATACCGTGTATCAAAGTCGCGACGGAACCGTGTGGGCGGGAACGCTGGGCAATGGAGTCAGCGCATTCAGGGATGGTCGCTTTTCCACTTACTCGACTGCCAACGGTCTGTTGTCGAATACCATCACTTCGATCACGGAGAGCCCCGACGGCACAATCTGGATTGCCACATCGAGTGGTCTCAGCTCTTTTTCGAAGGGCCGGTGGCGCGCTTTCACCGCTAAAGACGGTCTGCCTTCAGCAGGGCTCAACTGCATGTTGGCCGATTCGGCCGGTGTACTCTGGCTTGGTAGTACTGCCGGAATAGCCTTCCTGACTTCCGATCATGTCCAGGTCCCGCAGGTTCCTGAGCCGCTCCGCGAGCCGGTTTTCGGAATCGCAGAAGACAGAAGTGGATGGCTGTGGATCGCCACCTCGAATCATGTCCTCCGTATTAAGCGGAACGCATTGTTGAAGAACGTCTACAACGATGCGGATGTGCGCGAATACGGACTTAGCGACGGCCTGCTGGGCACGGAGGGCGTGAAGCGTGATCGATCTGTGGTTGCGGATCCCCAGGGAAGAATTTGGTTCTCTCTGAACCACGGCCTTTCCGTAGTGGATCCAAACCGGGACGCCGGCGATTCTGCAGAAGCTCTTGTTCACGTGGAGACCGTCACGGTAGATGGCGACCCGCTTGCTCTGAAGACACCCATTCAGATTCCATCTGCCCACCAGAGGATCACATTCGGTTACACAGGACTAAGTCTGTCCGACACCGAGCGCGTGCGGTATCGATACCGGCTGGACGGATTTGATCACGACTGGAGCGCACCGACGGCTACACGAACCGCCACCTACACGAATCTCGGCCCGGGGTCGTACCGGTTTCGAGTTATCGCGTCGAACAGTAACGGGCTTTGGAACGGAGAAGGTGGGTCTCTGCATTTTGCGATTGCGCCGGCATACTACGAGACCACCTGGTTCCGCTCGCTTTGCGCCGCCGCCTTCCTCGCGTTAGTGTGGGCACTCTATCGACTCCGCGTTCAGCAACTTCGGCGAGAGGAAAGAAAGCTTAGGAGTGTAATCGAAACAATTCCGACGTTTGCCTGGACTGCGCTTCCCGATGGCTCCCTGGATTTCGTAAATCGCCATTGGAAAGAATTCACGGGTTTCTCCACCGAGAAGACAGCCGGCTCAGGCTGGGAAGCGGTCGTTCATCCCTCAGACCTGAATCGTTATGTTGAGAAGTGGCACGTTTCGCTGACAACCGGCGAACCTTTTGAGAGTGAGGCGCGCTATCGGCATGTAGCGGATGGGCAATATCGCTGGTTTTTGGCTCGCGCCGTACCCTGTCGGGACAAACGAGGCAAAATCCTGAAATGGTACGGAATCTCAACCGACATCGAGGATCGCAAGCGCGCCGAACAACTCCAGGCGGACTTGGCTCATGTGAGCCGGGTCAGCACATTGGGAGAACTGGCTGCCTCCCTGGCGCACGAAATTAAACAGCCGATCGCCGCCACCATCACAAGCGCAGATTCCTGCCTTCGGTGGCTGATGCACAGTCCACCTAATCTTGATAGGGCCCGCATGGCGGCAACCAGGGTCAAGGCGGACGGGAACCGAGCTGCGAACATCATCGACCGGCTGCGATCGCTCTACAAGAAGGCTCCTCCACAACGAGAGCTGGTCGCGGTGAACGAAATCATAGGAGAAATGGTCGTTCTGCTGCGGGGTGAGGCGAACAGATACGCAGTTTCAATCCGCACGGACCTCCCTGCTGATACGCCGAAGGTGTTGGCTGACCGTGTGCAGCTCCAGCAGGTGCTGATGAACCTGATGCTGAATGGAATAGAGGCGATGACGGACACGGGTGGCATACTCACCGTCCGGTCACAATCGGCCAAAGACAGCGAAGTCATGATCACGGTCAGTGATACTGGCATCGGGCTGCCTGCGGAAAAGGCCGACCAGATCTTCGACGCATTCTTTACGACCAAGCCGCAAGGCAGCGGCATGGGATTAGCGATCAGCCGTTCCATCGTGGAATCACATAGTGGCCGTATATGGGCCACAGCCAACGACGGGCGCGGGGCAGCATTCCATTTCACTCTATCGGCAGCAGCCGGGGGGATGCAGATATCCGCTGCCGGACCGCAATCCGATGCTCACCAGACCACCCCGCAGTAATCGGTTCGAATGGATGCGCAACCACGGCGGCTGAAGCAAGGCCGAAGTCGTCGTACAATGAAGCAGAGCAAGCACTTCACTCACGCGGAGGGATGTGTGAGTGGTTGAAACAGGCGGTCTTGAAAACCGCTTTACCTTGACGGGTAACGGGGGTTCGAATCCCTCTCCCTCCGCCAGCGTTCGATACAAAGTCTTCGAAGCCCTGATCTCGGAGCAAACTTCAGCCAATCTTAAGCATTTCTGGTTATAGTGCGAGAAATGCGTCTTGCTCGGACCTCCATGCTCTGTCTGTCGGTTGGGTTTGTTCACCTGATGGGAGCGGCACAGGCGCCGCCAGCCAAGCCCGCGTCGGCACTGACCCTCGACGATGCGATCAGCCTGGCGCAAGCCAATGAACCCACATTTGCGGCAGCAGCCGCCGAGAGCCGCGCCACAGCACTGGAGCAGAAGGACGCAAAGGCCGGACTGCTGCCATCGGTTGTCTATCACAACCAATATTTGTTCACCCAGTCGAACCATACCTATGCGGCAACCGTTGAGGGCGGGCACCCTCAGTCTCTGCCGGTCTTCATCGCGAATAATGCGGTGCACGAGTATTACAGTCAGGCTGTAGTGAACGAAACGATCGGCCTGGCCGGGACGGCTGCGGTTCGCCTGGCGGATGCCAATGCAGCCCGCGCCCAGGCCGAGTTTGAGATTGCACGCCGTGGCCTCGTCGCTACGGTGGTGGGACTCTACTACAGCGTCCGGTCCGGAGCCGAAAAGGTGGCTGCAGCGCAACAGGCACTCGATGAAGCCAACCGGTTTGTGGACATAACCCAGAAACGCGAATCCGCAGGGGAGGCCGCTCACGCCGACGTGATCAAGGCGCATCTGGAGCAGGAGCAGCGCCGGCGCGAACTGGCCGATGCGGTCCTTGCCCAGCAACGGGCGAACCTCGAGCTTGGTGTCCTTCTTTATCCTGATCCAGGTACGCCGTTCACTCTTGCAGATGAGCCCGCTCCGCCTGCACTGCCCGAGCGGCAGGACGTGGAAGCGGCGGCGCGGGCGAATAATCCCGAAATGCGCAGTGCGCTTGCGGCCATGCAGGCCAGCCAGGCAGAAACGCAGGCGGCGTGGGCGGGATTGCTGCCGGACCTTGCGCTTAACTACACCTACGGTATCGATGCGCCTCAGTTCGCAGCCAACGGCCCGGGCCGCGCGCGCAACCTCGGATATTCCGCGAGCGCAACGGTGGATATTCCCGTATGGGACTGGCTCACTTCGGAGCGTAAGGTGAAGGAAGCGCATATCCGGTCGGCGGCAACTAAAGTTGCGCTGACGGCAACGCAGCGGCGGCTGCTGGCCGATCTCACGGAGTTCTATAACGAAGCGGATACAGCCAGGCGGCAGCTCGCTTCGCTCGATGCCAGCGTAACCGATGCCCGCGAATCGCTTCGACTGACGAACCTGCGTTACGTGAATGGCGAGGGTACGGTCCTTGAGGTGGTCGACGCGCAGAGCACGCTGGTCACTACAGAAAATGCGCGCGCGGACGGGCTGGTTCGGTATCACCTCGCGCTTGCCCAGCTTCAAACACTTACAGGAAGGCTCTAGCACAAGATGAGAGTCAGATATTCCACTGCTGCATTGCTGTTTCCGCCATTGCTTGCGGGCCTTGCGTTCACCGGATGCAAAGGGAAGACCGAAGAAGCGCCTGAGCCAGTGGTCTCGGTCGAGGCTGAACACCCGACGGTCGGCGCCATTTCGGAGGAAATTGCGGCCGACGCTGTTCTGGCGCCGCTCGCACAGGCGGCGATTGCGCCGCGCATCAGCGCTCCGATTGTGAAGGAGATGGTGCAGCGGGGATCACACGTGCATAAGGGCGAGCTACTCCTCACTCTGGAGGATCGCGACCTTCGAGGCGCCGCTCTCGACAGCCAGGGCAGTCTCACGCAGGCTCAGGCAGCGTACACGGCAGCTACGCTGGCGACGATTCCAGAAGATGTGCAGAAGGCGGAACTCGACGTGGCGCAGGCGAAGGCGAATCTCGATGTCGCGAACCGCACGGCCGAGGAGCGAAAACTGCTTCTGGAGCAGGGGGCGATCTCACGCCGGGATGTGGAGACCGCTGCCGCCGCCGCTGTCCAGGCGCAGGCCGCCTACGAGACGGCGGTCAAACATCTGGCCAATACCCAGAAGACGACGCAGAAGACGAACACGGAGACGGCGCAGGGCCAGCTCACTTCGGCGCAGGGTAAGCTCGAGAATGCCGCAGCGCAGGTGAGCTACGCGAGTCTGCGCAGCCCCATCGACGGCGTGGTCACCGACAGGCCGCTATTTCCGGGCGAAACGGCTGCGGCGGGAACGCCCGTGATTACTGTGATGGATACGACATCTCTGCTCGCAAAACTGCATATCTCGCAGGCTGTGGCGCAGAAGCTCGCAATTGGAGGCGCCGCGGAGTTGAGCATTCCGGGGGAGGCGGATCCTCTGCAGGCGAGCATCTCACTCATCAGCCCTGCCCTCGATCCGGGATCGACCACGGTGGAGATCTGGCTGAAGCTTCCGAATCCGGGAGGGCGCTACAGGGTCGGCACTCCTGTGCATGCGGTGATTCGCGGGACGACGATTCAGGGTGCCGTGCAATTGCCCGTCGGGGCCATTCTGCCGGCGGAGGACGGGTCCACCAACGTACTCGTTGTGGGCAGCGATGGAAAAGCGCATAAGCGCGCCGTCAAAGTCGGTCTGCGAACCACCGGGAAGGTCCAGATACTCAGCGGCGTAACGCCCGCCGACACGGTCATTACCGAGGGCGGGTACGGCCTCGATGACGGCACGAAGGTGAAAGTGGGCGGCAAAGGAGACGACGACAAGGGCGGCAAGGACGATGCGTCGTCTGGCGACGGGAGCAAGGGGTGACGGCGATGGACTCGCGTTTGTCCAGCTCCCGTCTATCTGGTTCCGGTTTATCGGGGCCCCGCGATGGCGATACTTTCTGGCTGCCGCGCTGGCTGCGCACCATCGTCTTTCTTGCACTCGTGCTCACAGCGGCCGGCATCTATGGCTTTTTCAAGACGCCCATCGCGGTCTTTCCTGAGACAAATTTCCCGCGCGTAATCATCGGCGTGGACAATGGCGTGATGCCCGTCGAGCAGATGCAGGTGACGATCACCAAGCCGATTGAAGATGCGGTGAACTCCGTTCCGGGCCTGCAAAGCGTGCGCTCAATTACGAGTCGCGGCTCTGCAGAAGTGAGTCTCTTCTTTGACTGGTCGGTGGACATGTTTCGCACGCTGGAGTTGGTGAACGCCGCCCTCGGCCGCGTGCAGCAGGAACTGCCTTCGACGGCGAAGATCGATGTGCGGCGGCTGACGTTTGCGACGTTTCCGATCCTGGGTTACAGCCTGACCACGACCAATCCAGAAATATCGCAAAGCGATTTGTGGGAGCTGGCGACCTACACGCTGAAGCCGCCGCTCAATCGCGTGGACGGCGTGGCGACAATAACGGTTCAGGGTGGCCAGATTCCCGAGTACCACGTAGTGCCGAATCTTGCCCGCCTGCAGGCATCCGGAGTCACGATTCTCGACCTGGCCAATGCCATTGGCGCTGCGAATACGATCGACTCTCCTGGTCTCTACAACGAAAACCATCAGCTTGTGCTCACACTGGTCGGCTCGCAGGCGCACGACATCCAGAGCCTGCGCCAGCTCAGCGTAAAGACCACCGCGAACGGCGCACCGGTCAGGGTCAGCGATCTGGGCGAGGTCGTGAAGGCTTCGCAGCCGATCTATACCTATGTTTCTGCGAACGGCCAGCCTGCCGTGCTGTTGAATATCGCACGCCAGCCGGCCAGCAACACGGTGGCGGTTGCTGACGGTGTTGCCGCTGAGGTCGCCCGGCTTCAGAAAGGTCTGCCTCGCGGAGTGAAGCTTGAGCCCTTCTACGATCAGTCGCAGATCGTGCGCGAAAGCATCGCGAGCGTGCGCGATGCCATTCTCATCGGACTCGTGCTCTCCTGCGTGATTCTTTTCCTGTTCCTGCGCGACTGGCGCTCGGCGTTGATTGCCGGACTTGTGATTCCTGTAACAGTTGCGGTTACAGTACTGGCGCTGTGGCTCATGGGGCAGAGCTTCAACCTCATGTCTCTGGGAGGTCTTGCCGCTGCGATCGGACTCGTCATCGACGATGCGATCGTTGTGGTAGAAAATATCGTCCTCCACCGCGATGCAGGGGAGACACGCGTAGAAGCTGTACGCAAGGCCCTGCACGAGATCTCACGGCCTCTCATCGGATCGACCATCACGCCGGTCGTCGTTTTCTTGCCGCTGATCGCTGTCACAGGAGTGACCGGCAGTTTCTTCCGCGCGCTGGCCATCACGATGGCCGTTTCGCTGCTGACGTCGTTAGCGCTCGCGGTGACATGGACGCCGGGACTCGCGATGCTCCTGCTCAAGCCGCGCGCGGAGCAAGATGGGACTTCAGCGGAGCACACGCAGGGCCGCTTTCTTGGCCGCCTCACTACGTGGCATCATGCCGCTCTCGACTGGTCGTTGCGGAGGCCGCTCTGGCTGGGACTGTCCTGCGTACTGCTCGTGATCGCCAGCTACTTCGCTTACAAAGGCCTCGGTTCCGACCTGCTTCCGGAGATGGACGAGGGTGGCTTCATTCTGGATTACGTGATGCCCGCGGGCAGTTCGCTCGAGTCTACGGGGAGGGTTCTCGATCATGTTGAGCAGATTCTGCGCAACACGCCGGAGGTTGAAAGCACAAGCCGCCGCACCGGTCTTCAACTGGGATTTGCAACTGTAACTGAAGCAAATACCGGCGATATCAGCGTAAGGCTGAAGCAGCATCGCAGCCGAGGCATCGATGAGGTGATCGCGGATGTGCGCCAACAGATCAAGACGACCGAGCCGGAGCTGGATATCGAGTTCACGCAGGTTCTGCAGGACACTATTGGCGACCTTTCGAACGCGCCGGAGCCGATTCAGATCAAGCTATTTTCGCCTGACGAGACTCTCCTGACCAAGATCGCCCCTCGCGTGGCGGATGAGATCGGAAAAATCCACGGTGTGGTCGATATTCAAAACGGAATCGAGAACACGATCAGCGGCCCTGCGACGAACTTCGAGGTCAATCCACAGGTTGCCGCGCGCATGGGATTCACTACGCAGGAGGTAGCCGAAGACGCGACCGCAATCATGGACGGCGTCGAGGTGACGAACCCGGTCATCAGCAACGGCAAGCCTTATCCGATTCGTGTGCGCCTCGGCGACGAGACGCGCCGGTCGCTCGAGACCATCGAGAATACGGTGTTCAACTCAAGCTCAGGACACACTGCGTCGCTCGGCTCTTTGGCGACAGTTACGCAGTTACCGCCTCAAAACGAGATCCGGCGCGAGAACCTCCAGCGCCTTGTTGTTGTGACAGCGCGTCTTGAAGGCACCGATCTCGGAACCGCAGTGCAGCGCGTGCGCCAGCGCGTTGCAGCCATGCACCTGCCGTCCAGCGTTCGCGTGGTGTATGGAGGCACCTATGAAGAGCAGCAGAAGTCGTTCGCCGAACTCGCGCGCGTGCTGGTTTTGGCCCTTGTCCTGGTTTTCGGCGTGCTGCTCACCGAGTTCCGCAACTTTGCCGCGCCGACCGCGATCCTGACGTCTTCGGTGCTGTCGATCGCCGGTGTCGTCGGAGCCCTGCTTCTCACCGGAACGACCTTTAATGTATCGAGCTTCATGGGGCTCATCATGGTCATCGGGATTGTCGCGAAGAACGGCATTCTCCTGCTCGACGCCGATGAGCGCTACAGGGCAGAGGGCGCCGACGCGCGTGCGGCGATGCTCCACGCAGCGCAGCGCCGGCTCCGTCCAATTCTCATGACAGCGCTTGCGGCAATGACCGGGATGCTGCCCCTCGCGCTGGCTCTCGGGCAAGGCTCTCAGATGCTGCAGCCGCTGGCCATCGCGGTCATTGGAGGCCTGCTCATCTCGATGCTGCTGAGCCTGGTGGTCACGCCAGTGGTGTACTTCCTGCTCACGCGGAATCAAGAAGGAAGACGCACGCCCGATCGAGAATTCTGGACAGATGAGAAACCTGCGCTCCGCGAAGCGTCGGTCCGTGGCGAATAATCTTCTGCCGCTATTTCTATTCGTCTGCGATTGCGAGCAGCGCCGTAACTGTTGTTCCTTTGCCCTGCTCGCTGCGGATCTCGATGCTGCCGCCGGCATTTTCGACGATGCTCTTGCAGATCGACAGGCCCAGTCCGGCGCCTCCGGTTTCGCGCGAGCGCGAAGGGTCTTCCCGGAAGAATCGCTCGAACACATGCGACAGGCTCTCGGCTGAAATGCCAGTTCCGAAATCCTGCACTTCGAGGGCCGCCTTACCCGGGCCATGTCCATTGGATCGCACGCTCACCCGCACTTCGGAGTCGCGATTGCTGTGCTGCAGGGCATTCATCACCAGGTTCGACACGAGCGTCTGTATTGCCTCGGGATCCATCTGTACCTTCACCCCCGCGTCCACCGCGAAGTTCAGCGCTACACCTCGCCATTCCGCATAACTGGCGAGGTTGTTCACGGCGATAGCGGCCTCGGTCCCGAGTTCAGCCTCATCCGATTCTCCCCGGGCCCGCTCTTCGAATCGCGCCAGAGTCAGCATGCGCGAGACAAGCTCCTCCACGCGCTGATTGTCTTCGAGAATTCGGTCGATGCCGGTGCGGTAGTCGTGTGCGGCCCTTGTTCGCATGCCCAGCACCTGAATGGTCGACCGCACCACAGCCACGGCGGTTTTCAACTCGTGCGCGGCGTCGCTGACAAAGCGGCGTTCCGCTTCGAAAGCACGGCGGAGACGGGTGACCATCTGGGTGAGCGCTTCGGCCAGGAGCCGCAATTCGGCGGTTTCGAGCGCAGAAGCAGGCGGCGAGAATTCGAGCGCAGACGGCTTGATGGACGACGCGGCTGAGGCAAGCTCGTTCAATGGCCGCAGCAGCCGGCGCGCCAGGAGAACAAGCAGCAGGGCCGTCAAGCACACGGATGCAAGGCTGAGCAGCAGATAGAAGCGAGTGCCCTCCAGCACCTGATGCCATACATGATCGCTGCGCACAGCGTAAACAACCGTAACGGGCCGGCGAAGTCCCTGGCCGCCGGTCTCCTCGCGGTCGATGATGCGCAGGGCTTTTCTCTGCAGAACACGATAGCGGTGTCCGCGCACCGTGACATCGCGAAAGGCGTCGTTGGGGCCGAGAGGGACGGCGGAAAGGTTGCCCTGCGAGGCTCCCACGAGCCATCCATCGGCGTTGTACACTGCGAACTGCTCGCCCTTACCAGGAGAAAACTCTTCGGGGTCCACCTTGACGTTGTCGCCGGGATCCTCCGCGTCCTGCACAGCGCCGATCAGCGAATCGGAGCGTCCCCGGAGGCTCTCATCGAGGGCATGCATCCGCGTCGCCTGTTCATGCCAGAGCGCGATGGACGCCATACCGAGAGCGCAGAGCATCTCGATGGCAAGCACCGATACCGTAGCGCGCCGTATGAGGGAGTTCGATTTCATGTGACGGATTCATCGCGCTGGTTGAGGCGGTATCCGCGACCACGGATATTCTGAATCACCATGTGCTGCGTGGCGCCGCGAAGCTTGCGGCGGAGATTCGAGACGTGCGCCTCTACAACGTTGGAGTGGTGTTCCCAGGTAAAGTCATACAGATGCTCGAGCAGTTCGCGCTGGGAGACAATCTTGCGGGGGTGGTGCATCAGGTACTCGAGGATGCGATATTCAGTCGGAGAGAGCTCAATCTGCTGTTTGTTGGCTTCGACTGTCTGGGCTGTGAAATCGAGTGTCAGCCCGCCATACGTCAACGATGTCTGTCGCACACCCTTGCCGCGGCGAATCAAGGCCGACGCCCGGGCGATGAGCTCGCCAAGGTCGAACGGCTTCGTCATGTAGTCGTCTGCACCGAGGTTCAACAGTTCAATGGTGCTCTTCACTTCCGACACCGCCGTGAGAACGAGCACTGGCATCTGCCGGCCCCTTGTGCGCAGCGTCTGCAGAACTTTGCTTCCGAGTCGTTTCGGAAGCATCAGGTCCAGCACAACGAGGTCATACTCCACCGCATCGCAGGCCAGCAGCGCCTCCTCGCCATCGTGGCACATATCGACAGCGAATCCCGGGCCGTCGCGAAATGCCGTAGCTATGTTTTCGGCCAGTCGAGTTTCGTCTTCGACGATCAGGACGCGCATGCAAAGACCTTCGGAACAGCAAGGCCGCTTCGGAGATGCCGGCCGGCGCCCGGGAATGTCCTGTACCTGATCATACCGCCTGGGCCATACCGGCCGTACTCTACTGAGGCGCCACCACGACGATCATGAACGTGCCCGGCTTCGCTTTTGGCCGGCCGGTAGTCGCAGGCTCAAATTCCGCTGTCGGCAGATAAATCCGATGAGCAGAGGAATCAATGCCGAGGGTACGCGCTCCTTCCGGAGTCTTGATCGTCTGGTCGACGTTCAATCCCTGTGCGCTCGCGCTTGCGGCGATGAGCGAAGTGTCGCGGCAGCTCGCGAAGGCTTGCCCCTGCATGAGCCCAACCGCATCGACACCGGCTCCAATGGGAACCGAAGACTCGATCTTGCCGGTATCCGCATTCATTTCGACGAGTTTCTGCGCATTCCGGCAGCCGATAAAGAGCCGGTGCTTCTGCGTATCCATCGCCAGGCCTACGGGATGCCCGCCGGGCGCAACCGGCCAGCGAGCTACGACCTTCCGCGATGCCAGATCGACTACGGCGACTACGTCTTTATCTTCGAGATTGATGTAGACCTTGCCCGCGCCGTCCGTGGCCAGGAATTCGGGCGCGCCGCCGAGCGCGATCGGCGGGTCGATCTTGCCGTTCTTCGGGTCGATATCCGGCTTGAAGGTCATAAGCACACCGCCATCGCCGGAGACGGCGAGCACATGGTCCGTCTGGGCGTCGTAGATGATTCCGTCGGAATCGGGCACCGTCGTGATTCGTCCGATGACCGAGTAGTTGGTCAGGTCGAAGACGATGATGGCCCCGCTGCCGCCGCCATCGGTGATGAATCCGCGATTCAGCCTGGGCACAATCGCCACCCCGTGCGATCTTGTCTGACCGGGAATATCGCCAAGCACCTTGCCTGATTCGGCATCGATTACCTGCGTATGCGTGGTGCGTGTGACGAACAATCGGTGGCTCTGCGGATCGACCGTCACATAGTCCCATCCCCCTCGCCACCGATATGCAGGGTCTTTACGACAGCCCAGTTCGACTGGGCGAGAGCGGGCAGCATGGATGCAAGCAACAGAAACGATAAGAGGCCAAACGCGCGGTGGACGCTTCGCAAGTCGATCTTCTCCCTTTTATGGATCTCCGTTGAGCGGGAACCCGGCTTTGCTGCTGCGCAAATAGTAGATGGCGACACTTAAGATTGCCTTAAGGGCTCAAGCAGCCTGGTCACGAGGTCGGCGACAGAAAGAAAGCCGGAGCCAGCGGCGACCGGCTCCGGCAAGTTAGTCCAGACAAGACGCTGGCGGGCATTGGCGCACCGCGTCCATGGGCATTCCCGCCGTCTTCTGCGTGAACACCGCCGAAGGCATCCAAGTTTCGCTCAAGGCGCCAAAAAAGTATGGAGCCGTTTATCCGATCCACTGTGGATCCAGCGCTCAATATCGACGGCCCACATCGGCGGTTCCATGCTTCCCGGAAGTCAGGCTATATTGTTTGTATCGTGTACTATTTCATCCATTGATTGGGGGGCTTCTTGAGTTCTGGCTATTTCGATCTAACCGGCAGATGCGCCGTGGTCGTTGGAGGCACCTCTGGCCTGGGGCGGGCCATCTCGCTTGGCCTTGCCACGGCGGGAGCCGATGTCGTGGCCGCCTCGCGCAGGGCCGAAGAGGTAGACCGTGCCGCCTCGGAAATTGAGGCAACTGGGCGCCGCACACTGCGGCTCACGGTCGACGTGCAGGATCGCGCATCTCTCCAGAAACTGCACGATGAGGTGCGGCAAAACTTCGGGCGGGTGGACATCCTCGTGAACGCGGCGGGCGTGACAATGCGCGTCCCTATCCTTGAATGCCGGGAAGAGGACTGGTCGAGGATTCTCGACGTGAACCTCACCGGGACGTTGCGCGCCTGCCAGATCTTCGGGCGCACCATGGTCGAGCAAGGTTACGGCCGTATCATCAACGTTGCATCGCTGACTACGATGCTCGCATTTCGCGACGTAGCAGCGTATGGAGCCAGCAAGGCCGCGGTGGGCTCCCTCACCAAATCGCTGGCCGTCGAGCTCGCTCCCCATGGAGTGACAGCGAACGCAATCGCGCCCGGCGTCTTTCCGACGGCCTTGAATAGTGAGCTGATCTTGAACACCGACCGCGGCCGCGAGCTGCTGATGCGTACTCCGATGAATCGCTTCGGCCACGCCGATGAGATCGCCGGCGGAGCGATCTATCTTGCCTCCGATGCGGCATCGTTTGTAACCGGACAGATCCTCGTGATCGACGGCGGATTCATGGCGAGCGGAGTGAACCAGTAACAGGGATTAGCCATTAGCGATTAGGGATTAGAAAGAGGTTACGGTAAGTCGACATTCCAAATTTAATGGCTAATGGCTAATGGCTAATGGCTAATGGCTAATGGCTAATGGCTAATCGCTAATCCCTGCCTCACCGCAGCAGAGCACCCCAGAACGTGTCGACCGTCGCGTGGGTGATGGCCGATGCGCCGATGCGGCGCTCAGCCAGCCACGCCCGTCCGTAGAAGACGCCCGCGATTGCGGCCAGCAGCACGTACCGCCAGTTGAAGAATGCCGTCCGCTTGTTGAAGTGCGAGAGTCCGAAGATCACGGAAGTGACGAGCAGGGAAGCGGTGCGGCCCATTCTTCGCTCCAGAAGATTCTGCATCCAGCCGCGAAAGAAGATCTCCTCCGGCAGGGCGATAAAGAAGAAGGTGAAGAGCCAGGCCAGCGGTACCATCCAGAGCCGGTCGACCCTGCCATGCCAGTGGAGAAAGCCGAGCGCGAGCCCCAGCGAAACGGCAATCGGAGTGAAGAAGAGCCACTCGCGCAGCCCGATCTTCAGGTCGCTCACGCGCAGTTTCAGGTTGAATCCCACGCCGGTGAGTCGGCGTATCCCCAGAAATCCATAGAGACCCGAATCAAGCAGGATCAGCTTGCTGATAAATGCCAGCCCGCGCGGCCATGCCGGTTCAAGCCAGCGCAGGTCAACGGAGAGTCCTAGCAACAGCAGAACCAAAAACTCGAGCCAGTGCCCCCGCTGCTCCGGGTCGAGCGCGGAGACGAGCGCCAGCGCCGCCGCGACCGCAGGCGGAAGCAGCAGGTACACCGCAAAACACTCCCAGCGGAACCAGCCGAGCGGCCACGTCGTGAGCAGGTAGGGAATTGAGAGCAGCGCCGGGAGGCCGATCTGCATCGGACGCGGGAGAGCGCGGATACGCCCTGGCAACCCGCTGCAAAACCCAAATGCCACGACTGGAGCGAGAGTCAGGATCGCGGCGGTGAGCGTCGTCCAGCGCGTGAGTTCAAGAGGGATCTGCGCCACTCGGATATCGTAGCTGGCGACCGCTACCGCACTCCCGCCGCCAGAAGTGTGGCCGAACGCCGCGCCGGAGCCTTCGGCGTGGTCGCGGGCGGAGCGTACGCCTTGTACACCGTGATGTGGAAGCAGGACTGGTAGAACTCTTCCTCGACGTCGAGCTTGCCGGCCATTTGCAGCGGATAGAGATAGCCGCGCATCCACGCAATTTCCGAGGTAGAGAGGCCCTTCTTTGCAATGTCGATCGATGCGCCGCTCAGGTGCGGCGAGGCGATGTCGCCTTCGGCCGGAGCCGCGTTGCCGTTCACCTCGATCAGGTGGCGCTGGTACTCGACCGTGCGCACAGCAGAGTTGACCTGCACGGCCCGGCGGAAGCGCGCATAGTGCGCCCGCGCAAGATCGGTGAGAAACTTCGCCGTCCACGTGCGGGTGTAGCGGCGATTCATCGGCAGGCTTTCATTGACGTGCAATGATGCGCTCACCGGAAGAGGTACCAGCGCCTTTTCCCGCCGCAACTGGTTCAACTGAGCCTCATCTTCAATGCGCGTGAGGCCGTCGGCCTCGGTGCGCTCATTTTGTCTGACCAGCGACTCGCGCGATCCTACCAGGGGTGCCAGGTGCATGTTGATCAGCGGCTGGGGAGCGATTGTGGCGGTTACGGTTCGGGTCTCCGGCGTAAGCCGCGCGTGGTGCGACCGCGAATGATGGGCACTCGCCTTGTCCCCTGCCGGGTAAATGGCGTGGGCCGAATTCGCGTGGCGATGTCCGGCAGTCTGCCCGTGATAAGTTGCCGGCTGAAAAGTGTACGCATTCCGGCCGTGCGAGATGTTGGCCGAGGTCGAGGCAGCAAGCGCCGTGCCGCCGGGCAGGCCCGCAGCAAGCGCGAAAAGAACTACAGTTGTAAACCGTCGCATCGGTAGACCGCGGAGAATCTACCTCCCGGCGAACCTGAATCTGGCTCGCGATTGGGCGAGAAGCCGGTCAGAGCTTCTTGATCCTACTGAACACACGCCGCAAAAGAAAGTAGCAGCACAGGTTCCTTCGATTTACGGGGATGCACTCTCACCCGCTTTTAGAAAATTCCGCTTGACAACTCTACCCAAATCTCATACGGTGTATATCGCATACTGTTTGTTACACAGTATGTGCGAAACATGGAAACTGAACTCTTTGAAAACCTGCGTCTTGAGCTTCGGCGTGGCAGCCTCACCCTGGCTGTGCTGGCCCAACTGAGGACAGAGCATTACGGATACGCACTGAGAAAGGCCCTCGAAAGCCACGGGCTGGCGATCGACGAGAACACCCTCTACCCGTTGCTGCGCCGTCTCGAGACCCAGGGCCTGCTGGTCAGCCACTGGCGCGAGGAGGACAAGCGAAACAAGCGCTTCTACCGGCTCTCGCCCGATGGCGAGATTATTCTTTACCGGCTTTTGAACGAGCACGAAGCCATGAATGCGGCCATCGACCGGATCATGGCGCCCATCCCCTCATCGCAACCCATGGAAACCGGGTTCGAGCCGACCGTGCTCGAGCCGAAGGAACAACTCCAATGAGCAAACCATTGACTGATCTCCCACCAAAGGACCTCATCGACCGCTACCTGCAGGCTGTAGGATTCTGGCTGCCGCGCGCCCAGAAGCAGGACATTCTTGCCGAAATCTCCGAAGATCTGCGCTCGCAGTTCGAAGACCGGGAAGCGGGACTGGGGCGTTCGCTTACCGAATCCGAAGTGGCAGAGATTCTCAAGCAGCGCGGTCGTCCTGTACTCGTTGCCTCGCAATTCATGCCGCAGCAGCGGGGACTGATCGGACCGGCGTTATACCCGATCTACATTTTTGTGCTCAAGATTGTCGCGCTCTGCTATGTGGTTCCCTGGCTGCTGGTGTGGTTCGGCATCCTGCTCTTCCATCGCACCGAGGCGGCCGCACATCTCTCCGGCGAGTGGCATTCGCTGGGCACGCTCTGGACTGTCGTCTTCACGCAGTTCGGCATTGTTACGCTCGTCTTCGCCGCGATCGATCGCGCGTCGGTGAAGAGCCCCTGTCTCAGCGACTGGGATCCGCGCAAGCTTCCCAAAATCAGAGTGGAGACTTCAACGAAGCGCTGCTTTAGCGCCTTGGCTGGCTTGGTCTTTAGCGTCTTCGGGCTTTTGTGGGTGCTGGCAATCCCACAATATCCGTTCCTGCTCATCGGCCCGGCGGCGTATCTTGTGAAGGGCGCGCCCGTGTGGCAGACGGTTTACTGGGCGATCGTTCTGCTCGCCATTGCATCGATTTTCGAGCATCTGGTCATTCTTTTGCGCCCTCAACTTACTTGGTTTCCCCCGACGTTCAAGGTTGCCACTCTGCTGCTGAGCGCATGGATCGTGAACGCGCTGCTGCACACGCACACGTATTTGCTGCCCGCCGTTCCCGAAGGAATCGGTTTGGCCTCGGCGATGAACCTCGCCATTCAGATTGCATCTGTGGTGTGGGCAGCCGGCCTGCTGATCGCTCTCGCGATAAACGGGTGGCAGGCGATCCGCGAGATACGGCGCTCCATGCAGCCGGCAATGCCGCACTTGGCGTGAACAGGATTTTCATTCCGTGCCAACCGATTGGCAGGATAAAATTCCCGCCAAAACGATATTGCAGCCGCCAATCACTTCTTCGGAGGGTTTCATGCCTGACCCAGTCACTGCATCTCCAGAGCAGACCGCGCCCGCTCTGACCGAAGTTCAGCGCGTAGTCGATACGTTCACCGCGCCATCGAAGACCTTCACCGATATCCGCCGCAATGCGACGTTCTGGGGACCGCTGGTGATCCTGATTCTGGTCGCCATCGGATTCTCGTACGCCGTCCAGCAGAAGGTTGGCTGGGAAAAGGTCTTCGAGAATAACCTGCACCAGTCGTCGTCCCGCGAGGAGCAGTTCCAGAAGCTCCCCCCCGAACAGCAGGCAACCCAGAAGGCCGTGGCAGCAAAGTTTACGGGGATTGTCGCCTATTGCTATCCGGTGATCATTCTCCTCTTCACTGCAATCTTCGCGCTGCTGGTGTGGGTGACGGTGAATTTCGGCTTTGCCGGATCCTCGAAGTACGGCCAGGTCTTCGCCGTGAATATGTATGCCAACCTGGTAATGAATCTCAAATATCTGCTGGCGATAGTGGCGCTATTCGCCGGGGTCGCGCCCGAGTCGTTCCTCCTGCAGAATCCGGTGGGCACCAACATCGGGTATTACCTCAGCACCGATGCTCCCAAGTGGCTTGCGGCTCTATGCCAGCACATTGATCTTTTCGAGATCTGGTCGGTGCTCCTGACCAGCATCGGCGTGTCGATTGTAGCCAAAGTATCGCGCGGCAAGGCCGCCGCAGCGGTGGTGGGCTGGTGGCTGATTTTTGTTCTGGTGGGAGTGGGATTCGCGGCGGCGAGTTGATTTGCCCGGAAAGCAAAACGAAAGAAGGTACGCTCGGCGGCGTGCCTCTCACCAACCCTAATCCCTACTCGCTATACCGCTTGAAGATCAGCGATGCGTTGATTCCGCCGAAGCCGAACGAATTGGACAGCGCCGCATCGATCTTCAAGTCCCGCGCGACATTGGCTACGTAGTCGAGGCGGCATTCCGGGTCAGGGTTTTCAAGATTGATGGTCGGCGGAGCCTTTTGGTTCAGCATCGCCAGCACCGTGATGCCGGCCTCGAGTCCTCCTGCGCCGCCGAGCAGGTGCCCCGTCATCGACTTGGTCGAGCTTACCTTGAGCT
>JAFAKX010000084.1 GCA_019234945.1 Silvibacterium sp. | reverse complement strand
CGATTCGGTTAGGGCCCGGAGAATCTCGGAGCCTCAAGGGGATATGGCCCAAGGAGGCGCGTGGCTCTCTGGCAACTTGCATCGCGCCTAATCAGGCGCACTAAATACTCTAAAACCTTCCCCGCCCTCCTCAAACAGTACCTTAGTACCTTCCCAATATAATCTATCTACTGTATCTTGTGGGGGTAGACAAGAAATTGCTTATATATTTATCTTCTGGGTGTGTTGTCATGGTACACATATACATATGCCTGACATATGCTTGTTAAATATGTAGATGTGTGTGACAGGTTATAGAAAGCAAAAGTTACATAGTTCATCATACAAAAGTTACATAGTCATCATATAAATAAAAGTTATTGCTGCAACAAATGCCGTCTTCCGTCCCCCCGGCATCGGCGATCGATATAAATAAAATAGATCGGCTATTGCTATTACAACTCAATCATTTCGCTAAGTAGACTCGGGGCTCCTTTGCATCTGGAAGCTTTGTTGTCAAACCCGTATACCGGGATTCGACATTGCTAGTATCTGGAGCAAGTAGTTCGTCTAGAACAGCTTGGAAGCTGGACGCTTATTCAAGCGTAACGGGGACCTTTGTCTAATAAAGGCCTAGGAGGATGGACTTGAACCTTAAGGATCATAAAGTTGCCGTTTGTGGCGCCGGCGGTTTTATCGGCGGGCATATCGTTGGCGAGTTGATGAAAAGCGGCGTCAATGTTATTCGTGCGATTGATGTCAAGCCGTTGGATGAGTGGTATCAAGTTCATACTTCAGTGGAAAATGTGGAAGCCGATCTGAAGGATGCGGAGAATTGCGATCTTGCTGTTCGCGGTGCTACCGCAGTCTTCAACCTTGCTGCCGACATGGGGGGCATGGGTTTTATCGAGGCAAATCGAGCACTGTGCATGCTCAGTGTGCTCATCAATACTCATCTGCTGCTCTCTTCTCAGCAGGCTGGAGTATCTCACTTTTTCTTTTCCTCATCAGCTTGTGTTTATAACGCCGATAAACAACGCACGCCGGATGTGATTCCGCTCAAAGAGAGCGATGCCTATCCTGCGCTTGCTGAGGATGGCTATGGCTGGGAAAAGCTTTTTAGCGAACGAATGTGCCGGCATTTTGAAGAAGACTTCGGTCTGCAGTGCCGCGTCGCCAGATATCACAATGTCTACGGTCCAAATGGGACGTGGGCGGGCGGACGCGAAAAGGCGCCCGCGGCCATATGCCGCAAGGTGCTCGAGGCCAAGCACTCAGGGAGGCACGAGATTGAGATCTGGGGCGACGGTCATCAGACGCGCAGTTTCATGTATATCGACGACTGCGTCAAAGGATCTCGCATGATCATCGAGAGCGATATCCATGAGCCTATCAACCTGGGCAGCAGTGAATTAATCACAATCAATCAGCTGGTAGATATTGCCGAGAGCTTTGCCGGTATCAAGCTCAAGCGAAGCTACAATCTCTCCGCGCCCAAAGGAGTGAACGGGCGGAATAGCGATAACGCGTTGATTCTGGATTACTTGAAGTGGGAGCCCTCCACTTCATTGCGCCAGGGTCTGCGTAAGACGTACGACTGGATCGAGCAGCAGATGTTGGTTGCGGTGCCGGCATAACTCGCTGGACACAGATTCGGCCTGGGAGAGAAATGCAATGAACACAAAGATGCATCCACGAGTCAACATCTTAGGGGTTGGGGTAAGCGCAATTTCCATGGAGGAAGCTATCTTTGCAACCGATAGCTTTCTTCAGAAACAAGATCAGGCTTACGTTTGCGTCACTGGTGTCCACGGCATTATGGAAGCGCAGCAGGACAGTCAGTTTCGCAAAATACTGAATGGATCTTTTCTAACTACCCCTGACGGGATGCCAACGGTGTGGCTCGGTCATGCTCATGGTTTTAAGACGATGACGCGTGTATACGGGCCCGACTACATGCTTGCTGTCTGCAAGATGTCGGTGGAGCGCGGTTACCGGCACTTCTTATACGGAGGGAAGCCAGGAGTTGCGGAGGAATTACGCGCAGATCTGCTTCGCCGGTTTCCGGGCCTTCAGATCGCAGGGACCTATACACCTCCATTCCGGCCTCTCAATGCCGAGGAAGAACAAGATCTGCGGCGGCAGGTGGAGGAGAGTCGCGCAGATGTTCTATGGTGCGGTTTGAGCACGCCCAAGCAGGAACGTTTTATGGCGGCTTACAGCGGTCACCTTCCTGTAAAGCTGATGGTTGGTGTTGGTGCGGCCTTCGATCTTCTCAGCGGAAACTTGACTGAAGCGCCCATGTGGATGAAGAAAGCCGGATTGCAATGGTTATACCGTTTAATCAAGGAGCCGCGCAGGTTGTGGCGTCGTTACCTGACCAACAATCCGCGCTTCGTATGGCTGACGATGCTGCAGCTAAGCAGAATCCGTAAGTTCGGCCTGACTTAGGCGGCTCCCAGAGGAATGCAACCAGTGAACATCGCCTGACACATGAGCACAACGAGCGAAGATGTGTTTGGAGAGGGATTGTCGATGAGAACCAGCCCGGCAATAGCTCAGTTATAAGACTGGTCGAGCAGAAAGAAGTCTCAAATATCTTACCTGCGATGGATAGCCGATCTCGGCAGAAGATCGCATTGGTGTCCCAGAATTCGCGAACCTTGAACTTGGGGGCAAAGTGGCTACACATACACCTGACCTTACCCGGGATCTTAAGGCTGAGCCCAGAATGGAATCGCCTGCCAAAACGCAGGCGACTGCCTTCCCAAAGATAGTCATTAAGCTGATAGCCCTACTCCTTGACTATCTCTGCATTTTTGTGGGCACGCTCTTCGGTTTGTTTTGTTATGCGCTATTTCACAACGCACCGTGGCCGGGAGCAAGAGATCTCTTGCTCGCTTTGACGACTCAATATTGGCTGATATTCGCCTTTCTGGCGCGAATGGATAGGCTATACAGTCATTCGCATGCCCTGCTTCAGGTGCGAGATACAGGTCACATCCTCAGGATTTCCTGCTATTGCTTCATAGCGCTATCAGCAGAGATTTACATTGGAAAATTTAATGTGCCCAGGAGCACGCTGTTCGTCGGTTGGGCCGTTTCAGTGCTGTTACTTGTCGCCCAAAAGCATCTCTCTCGCAGGATATTTGTCAGGATCATGGCGGCGCAACGTCAACAGCGTCGCGCATTGATTCTGGGTACGGGACGGGATGCCCGGAGAATTTTCTCCTGTCTTCATCATTCTCCTGATCTTGGCATGGCTCCTGTAGCTTTCATCGATGAGGTAAGCAACAGAAGCCCCAAAGTTATTTATAGCCACGACTACAAGCACGGCTATTATGCGCCGGTAATTCACCAGTCGTTTTCCGTTGAATTAGCACAAAAGATGGATGTCGCGGAGATTTTTATTGCCGAACCAAAGCTCTCTCAGAATCGAGTAAGCGAGGTGATCTCTTTGGGGATGGCTAACGATCTGAATATCTCGTTTGTCGGCCCGCCGCAACCGCTCCGGGTCGAAGCAGCAGGATCGATACGGACTCTGGACGGGTTGTTCATCACAGCTTACTCGGGAATGAAACAGGAATGGCGGCTGTACGAAATCTTGAAACGGGCTTTTGACATAGCGATTGCATCGCTCATGCTCCTCATGACGGCACCGATTTGGGCAGTCATTGCGCTCTGGGTCAAGATTACCTCTCCGGGCCCAATCTTTTTCAGTCAGCGACGGATTGGGCATAACGGAAAGAGCTTCAACATGCTGAAGTTTCGGAGCATGTACGTGGATACGCCGAAGTATAGCGCTTCGCCAGCGGACTCCTTCGATCCACGTATCACTTCTGCCGGTAAACTGCTTCGCAAGACAAGCCTGGATGAGTTGCCGCAGATTCTGAATGTACTTAAGGGAGATATGTCGCTCGTCGGCCCACGCCCCGAGATGCCGTATATCGTTGATACCTACGGCCCGATTGAACGGCAGAGGCTGAAGGTACCGCAGGGAATCACCGGGCTCTGGCAACTGAGTGCGGACAGAAAGTACGCAATCCATGAGAGCCTCGAATACGACCTCTACTATATTGAGAATCGCGGCTTCTTTCTCGACGTGGCGATCCTGATGCACACCGTTCTATTCGCCATGAAGGGCGCATAACGCTTGTACGCGAGAAATTATCTAGGCCGGTCGCGGCTACTGCGCAACGAGATAGTTTCCGTAGCCGACCACAACAGTTGACGCGATCAGCAGCAGGAGTCCGCAACTGACGAGCAGTCTTGTCCGGCGGCTGGTGTCCTGCCATTCCTTGAGTGCGATGCCCCACAGCGTGGCGAAAATGATGATGCTGGCCATGTGGAGCGTCCAGCTCGAAAAGTCATACTTGCCCATGAGCGTCTGGCCCATCGAGTAGAAAAAGAACTGAAAGTACCATATGACGCCGGCCGCGGCGGCCAGCAGGTAATTTGCAGCCAGAATGCCGGGCCGAATACGGGCCTCACCGGAGAGTTCGCGCTGTTCGGCCTCTATGAGGGTATCGCCGGTCGTGGGTGAGGCTCCCATCGGGTTGGTGCCGGGGGCTCCAAGAAACTGGGCGCCGGAACGATTGCGGATGATGAGGAACGCGGACCAGATGAAGTTGGTAAAGAATCCACCCCACAGGACTACAACGAGCACGGGAAGGTTCTGCCACAGATCAGCGCGGCCGTGCGCACGAAGTTCGCCGCGGGCAATCAGGGCGATGTCTTTGCCTGAGGCGAGCCCGTAGGCGAAGCAGGAGCTCATAATGCCGGCGAATATGGCCACGGCCAGCCCTCTTCCGAAAGAGTAATCGCGCTCGCCGAGCGCAGCCTTCTCTTCGGGGGGAACCTCCTTCTCCTTGGAATAGCCGGCGAGCCCGTTGACGGCAATGGCAGCCATGCAGACAGCTACGCCGAGAAGGATGGTCTGGCCCCCGGTCTGGTGGGAGATGGCGATGATCTGTCCGCTGAAGATGGGCGGCATGAGCGTGCCGAAGGCGGTGCAGAAGCCGAGGGCGATCGCGTAACCGAGAGCGATCCCAAGGTAGCGGATCGAGAGCCCAAAGGTGAGTCCTCCGATTCCCCAGAGCGCTCCCCAGATGGCCGCCCGCCAGAGAGTCGTACTCGGCGTGCCGTGGAGCACGCCGGCAAGATTCGGAACGAGTAACGAAGCGATGATAATCGGGGCAAGAATCCAGGCCGCGAAGCCCTGGATGATCCAATAGATCTCCCATGACCAGCGCTTGATGGGCCGGAAGGGAATGAAGTTGCTGGCAGAAGCGAGGCCGCCGATCCAGTGATAGATGACGCCGACGAGCGGATTTGGTCCCACGATCACCTCTCCTGCCTCAGGATCGGCAGTGAATAGCTGCCGCGCGAGGCCACTGGCATCGTATCGCAGGATAAACAAAATTCTGAAACAAAATTTCTATTGAAAAACCTGTTCTTGACCGATTAAACTTCCGCTGTTGCTGAAGGCCCGGAGGTTCTATATGAGAGTGGAGGACTCGGCGAGCGTCTTTGCCGTCCTGGAGAGCCTTAAAATCGAGATTCCCTCGTGGGGCTTTGCAAACACCGGGACCCGGTTCGGGAAGTTTCTGCAGGCCGGCGCGGCGACGACGATCGACGAGAAATTCGCCGACGCAGCCGAGGTCAATGCTCTCACTGGAATCACTCCCCAACTGGCGCTGCATGTGCAATGGGACCTTCCCGGCGGCCTGGCGGATGCGGCGAAAATCAAGAAGCTCTCCGCCAAATATGGAGTGCAGCCGGGCTCCATCAATCCCAACCTGTTCCAGGACCAGGAATACAAATTTGGCTCTATCTGCAACCCGGATCCCGGCATTCGGCGTAAAGCGGTCGATCATCTCCTGGAATCTGTCGAGATAGCAAGGGCCCTGGGCTCGAGAGATGTTTCTCTGTGGATCGCTGATGGATCAAACTATCCGGGCGCCCAGAGCATCCGGAAGCGGATCGGCTGGCTTCAGGATGCCCTGAAGGCCACGCATGATGGCCTCGCCCCGAGCCAGCGCATGCTGGTTGAGTACAAGCCGTTTGAGCCGGCGTTCTATCACACGGATGTCGCCGACTGGGGCATGGCGGCGCAGCTGGCGCAATCCGCAGGTCCGCAGGCTTTCGTGCTTGTCGACACAGGGCATCACTACCAGGCGCAGAACATCGAGCAGATCGTGGCATGGCTGCTCCACCTGCGTTTGCTGGGCGGTTTCCACTTCAACGATCGCCGGTACGCGGACGATGATCTGACGATTGGCTCGATCGATCCATACCAGGTGTTTCGGATATTTCACGAGATATTCAGCGAACCCGATGCGGATAATTCCGGCGGGATTGCATACATGATCGATCAGAGCCATAACATCAAGGGAAAGATGGAAGCCATGGTGCAGACGGTAATGACCGCACAGGAGCTGTATCTGAAGGCCGCCCTGGTGGATCGAGAGCGGCTTGCGGACGTGCAGTCGGAGGCGAAGACCGTTGAAGCCGAGGAGTGCCTGAGGACTGCGTTCTGGACGGATGTGCGGCCTGCGCTCCGCGAGTGGCGGCGCAGCAAGGGGCTGCCGGAAAATCCGCTCGAAGCATTGCGCGAGAGCCGGTACGTGGAGCGGATTGAGCGGGAGCGAAAAGAGCGGAATGCGATGCTTTCGGTCAGTTATGCATAGCTACTGAGCGCGTGCGATAAAGGAATAATCTTCTCCCGGCACTCAGATCAGCTGCGCGGGAATTTTGCCGGGACAAGCGTCAACAGGAAGTGAGGATGTATGCCAGTAGTCGTCGAAAGAAAAGGCCATCTGAAGCTAGAGCATCTTGAAGACCTGTGGGATGAGAGCGTAGCTGCCGGGATGGATGAGCCGGAGTTGTTGCGTTATCGCTCGAACCTGCTCGGCTCCGACCTGCGGATCACAAACTTTGCCGGCGGCAATACAAGTTCGAAAGTGCAGATGCCCGATCCGCTCACGGCACAGATGACGGATGTTCTCTGGGTGAAGGGCAGTGGAGGCGATCTCGGCAGCATTCGCCGCGCGGGGTTCGCAACGTTATATCTGGAGAAGCTGCTCGCTCTCGAGAAGCTCTACGGCGGCGTCGACCGCGAAGACGAGATGGTCGAGTACTATCCGCTGTGCACATTCGGGGTGAATCCTGTGGTGGCTTCGATTGACACACCGCTGCATGGATTTCTGCCCTTCCGGCATGTCGACCACCTTCATCCTGACTGCGCGATTGCAGTGGCAGCAGCCGCCAACGGCCTCGAAAAAATGCGGGAGTTCAATCGCGATTATGGCCGCAAGCTGATCTGGGTCCCGTGGCAGCGGCCGGGATTCGAACTGGCGATGATGCTCAAGAGGGCTGTAGAAGAGCAGCCAGATTGCGACGGCATTCTTCTCGGTGGCCATGGATTGTTCACGTGGGGCGATACGCAGCGGGAGTGCTACGCGAATACGATCTCGATGATCGACGAGCTCACAAGCTTCGTTGAACAGCAACAGGAGAAAAAAGGGACTCGCATCTTCGGCGGCCAACGCCACACGCCATTGCCAAACCGGAGGGACCTCGCGATCGAGATTCTGCCTTTCCTGCGCGGGCGGGTATCGCAGCAGAAACGGCTGATTGCCAATTATTCCGAGCTGCCCGAAGTGCTGGAGTTCGCGAATTCTGTCGACGCGGAGAAGTTCGCTTATCTCGGAACGAGCTGCCCGGATCACTTCATTCGGACGAAGATTCGGCCAATGTTCGTCCCGTGTGACCCTGCGGGCGGTATCGATGCGCTGAAGAAGGCAATCGACACGCGCATCGCCGTCTATCGCTCCGAATACGCCGAGTATTACCGCAAGCACGCAGAGCCGTCATCGCCTGCGATGCGCGACGCCAACCCCACCGTCGTCCTGATCCCGGGGCTCGGGATGTTCAGTTTCGGAAAGAGCAAACCCGAGGCGCGGATTACGGGCGAGCTTTACGTGAACGCCATTCACGTAATGAAGGGTGCCACCGCGCTCGAAGAAGGCGCCGCGCCTAAGACCGTTCCGCAATGCGGATCGGAAGAGCTGGCCGAGGCCTTCCAGGTCTATGGCAATTACGTCGCCCTGCCCGCGTCGGAGGCTTATCGCATCGAGTACTGGCAACTTGAAGAGGCGAAGATTCGAAGGCAGCCTCCAGAGAAGGAGTTGAGCCGGCAGATCGCCGTGGTTGTGGGCGGAGGCAGCGGCATCGGCCGTGAGGTAGCGCTGTTGGCAGCCGAGCGCGGAGCTCACGTCGTTGTCGCGGACCGTGACCACGAGAGCGCTGCGCGCGTTGCCGATGAGATTCGAGCGATCAGCGGCAAGGAGAGCGTCACTTCTTCTCCGGTAGATATCCGCAGCCGGGAGTCGCTTCGCGAGGCGCTGCGCCGGACAGTGGCCGAGTTCGGAGGCGTGGACATTCTGGTCAATACGGCGGCGTTGTTTCCGTCGTCGCCGACAGGCGTCATCTCCGACGAGCAGTGGGCGCTGACGCTGGAAGTGAATGTCACCGGAAACTATCTCCTCGTCGAAGAAATCGGCAAGGCGCTGCGTGAACAGGGGCTCACTGCGAGCGTTGTATTGACGAGTTCGGCGAATGCCGTTGTATCGAAGCGCGGAAGCGAGGCTTACGACGTAAGCAAGGCGGCACTGAGTCATCTGATTCGCGAACTTGCGGTGTCGCAGGCGCCGAATGTCCGGGTGAACGGCATCAGTCCGGCGACGGTGGTAAAGGGTTCGACGATGTTCCCGCGCGACCGCGTCATTGCTTCGCTGAAGAAGTACGGTATTCAATTCGAAGACAGCATGACGGACAACGAGCTGCGGGATCGGCTTGCGGGATTCTATGCCGAGCGCACGCTGACCCACCGGCCAATCGATCCGCGGATATGTGCCGAGGCCATTCTGTTCCTGGCCGGGCCGAAGTCTCCATGTACCACGGGGCACCTGATTCCGGTCGATGGCGGACTGGTGGATGCGTTTCTGCGCTGACCTAAAATGCCGACCAGCGGTCATCCACATCTTGTTGCGATCGATCTGGGCGCGGAGAGCTGCCGCGTCTCCCTGCTGCAATGGAGAGGGGAGACGCCGCACATTGAGCTTGTTCACCGCTCCAGCAATGCTCCAGTGACGAGTGGCCGCTGCCTCCACTGGGACTTCAGCCGGATACTCTCCGGCGTTGAAGATGGCCTGCTTCGCTGCGCCGAAAAGACGTCCGCTCCGATTGCTGCGATCGGTGTAGATGGCTGGGCCGTTGACTATGTGCGTCTGACTGAAACCGACCTGCCCCTCGCACAGCCTTTTTGCTACCGCGATCTGCGAACGGAAGAGACCGAGGCCGAATTGGCGCAGAGATGCTCTCGCGCAGAGCTGTTTGCACTTTGCGGAGTACAGCCGCTGCGCATCAATTCGCTGTATCAACTCATGGCGGACAATCGGGTAGGTGTTCCCCCCGGCACGCGCTGGGTCAATTTGCCTGAGTACCTGCTGGCGCGGCTCGGCGGCAAAATCGTCGCCGAGTTCACCAACGCGACGCACACGGGGCTGGTCGACATTCAAACACGTGCGTGGTGTCCGGAGGTGTTTGAGCTGTGCGGATTGGA
>JAFAKX010000146.1 GCA_019234945.1 Silvibacterium sp. | reverse complement strand
GACGATTATCCGGCCGCCAGCAGGTGGACGGTGCGGCTGATTCCGCTGAAGGAAAACGTGGTCGGCAACGTCCGGCAGTCTCTGATCCTGCTGCTGGGGGCGGTGGGGCTGATGTTGCTGATCGGCTGCGTCAATGTGGCGAATCTGCTGCTGACCCGGGCCAGCGCGCGATCACGGGAGATGGCCGTTCGCCAGGCGCTGGGCGCGGCACGCAAACGGCTGGTGCGGCAGTTGCTGACCGAGAGCCTGCTGCTTTCGCTGCTGGGCGGAGTGGCGGGGTTGGTGATTCTGTTCTGCATGAAGGGATTCTTGCTGCGGCTGATTCCGGAGAGCCTGCCTCGGCTGAACGACCTGTCGATCAACTGGAGCATGATGCTGTTCGCGCTGGGCGCATCGATCGCCGCGGGGGTGATTTTCGGGCTGGCTCCGGCACGCCAGGCCGGGCGAGTGAATCTGGCGAACACGCTGCGGGTGGAAGGGCGCGGCGCGGCCGGTTCCACTCAGCAGACACAGACGCGGCGCGTGCTGGTGGTGGCGGAGTTTGCGCTGTCGCTGGTGCTGATGGTGGCCGCGGGCCTGCTGCTGCGCAGTTTTTGGGATTTGTACAAGGCGCCGCTGGGATTCAATCCGCAGCATGTGATGTCGGTGCAGTTGTGGCTGCCGAGCCCCAACGATCCGAAGACGGACATTTATGGAACGGCTGCTCAGGAAGCAGTGTTTGCGCGCGAACTGTTGCGACGCAGCCGGCTGCTGCCGGGAGTGCAGGAGGCGGCGCTGGGAGGGGAGCCGTCGATTCCGCTGCACCACGACCGCAACCAGAGCGCGCTGATCGTGGAAGGACGCCAGACAGAAAGCAAGCAGCCGCCTTTGGTGGAGCGGTCGCAGGTTTCACCGGAGTATTTTCATTTGCTGGGGATTCCGGTGCTGCGGGGCCGTCTGTTCAACGACGGCGACGACGAGAATGCGCCGCCGGTCGCCGTGATCAACCAGGCGATGGCGGATACTTACTGGCGGGGCGAAGATCCGCTGGGGAAGCGGCTTAAGGTTGGCCGTGGGAGGGCTGGGGTTGGCCAGGGAGCAAGCAAGACCTGGGTCACGATCGTCGGCGTGGTCGGGAATGCTCGAACCGAGTCGCTGGCGAACGCGAGCGTTGCGCAAATCTATCTGAGCCTGTATCAGGAAACGCCCAAGGAGCTGGCCATTTTTCTGCGCGGGGATCTGAATGCGAGCGCGATCCCGGAAGAGGTGCGGGCGATGGTGCAGTCAGCGAATCCGGAACTGCCTGTTTACGGAGCGCAGACGCTGGACGATGCGGTGTCGGCGTCGCTGGAGCAGAGACGATTCTCGATGGATATTGTGGCGGCCTTCGCGATAACGGCGCTGCTGCTGGCGGCGCTGGGAATTTACGGAGTGATTTCGTACATCGTGAGCGAGCGGACGCGAGACATCGGCATCCGCCTCGCGCTGGGCGCGCAGAGGGAGAAGATTTTGGCCATGGTTCTGCGTCAGGGGCTGGGACTGGCAATGGCGGGTGCCGCGCTGGGACTGGTGGGATCGGTGATCGTGTCACACCTGATGGCAGGGCTGCTCTATGGCGTCATGCCCACCGATCCTCTCACATTGGTTGGCGTCACGCTGGTGCTCACAGGTGTTGCGCTTGCGGCCTGCTATATCCCCGCGCGGCGGGCAATGCGTGTCGACCCGATGATCGCACTGAGATACGAGTAGTATTTCAAAATCCTCGATGTCGCTCCTGCGAATGAGGCAGCCACTTCTGTCTATTCTCAGGAACGAAACGGACTGGCACAGAAACATCAGACAGGCGCCCTGGAAGCTCAGTTCAATTGACGGTAACAGGGGCTTAGCACTCATCGAGCTTCAATCCTTGAAGCAACTGCGCCTGTGACGGAGCCGCAGGTACTGGACTGCGGGGACCACGAAGTAGCTCGGGCGGTCGATATCGGGAACAGCCCAGGCTGCTTCGGCTGCCAACCGAAGAGCTCGTCCGTCCATTCGTGTTTGTCTCGTTTATCTCTCACCACGCCTGTCTGTCATCCAACCCGGCGGCACACTCCTTGTTATCTTTGCAAGCCCATAAGCCACGCGCCCTATTCAGATCTGTTTTGGGTCTAACAACGCCGCACTCGGCGCACCGTGCGAATGCGCCCTTGCCCGCGAACAGGCTTACCAGACAGTTCAGCATTTACCAGCACTCTTTCCTGGGGGTGAGATTTATCCATATACCTCCATCGGCAATTGCAGGTCGAGGATTAGCAGTGCGTGACCCTCACGGTGAATTTCCGTTCAACGGTGGGACGGAGTACGGCCAAAGCGGAAGAGCAGCTGGCACACTCTCCGCCACTAGCCGCGAAGAATGGGAGCGCCAAAGGGGGCACCTGTGGCTCCGCCATCGACCATCAGCTCGACCGCGTTGATGTACGAGGAGTCGTCTGAGGCAAGGAAGAGCACGGCTTTGGCAAGTTCCTCCGGTTGGCCCCATCGGCCGAGCGGAATCACCGAGGAGAAGAAATCAACCAGCTTGGCCGACTCTTCAGTCGAGGCATTCGCGCGGGACCCCCGCTTCCAGATCGGAGTCTTCGTCGCGCCGGGTGCGACGACATTCACCCGGATGTTGCGCGGTGCGAGGTCGGCGGCGATGGCACGCGCCATGGAGACGAGGCCGCCCTTCGTGGCTGCATATGCGGCAAATCCGGGTTGACCGAGATAATTGTGTACCGATCCGTTGAAGATGATGCTGCCGTTGTCGTTCAGCAGGAGAGCGGCTGAATTGACGGTAAAGAAAGCGCCATTGAGGTTGGTGTGGATGACGTTCTCAAAGATGGCTTCGTCGGCCGCACCGGTAGGTGTTCTGCCGGAGATGCCGGCATTGGCGAAGACGATGTCAAGTTTGCCGAAGTCTTTTGCGAGGGCTGAGAAGAGCTGCTTGCGGTCTTCGGCGATGGTGACGTCTGCACGGTAGCCGTGTGCGCTCAGTCCAAGCTCGGCGACGGCTTCGTCAAGCGTCTTCTGGTCGCGGCCGGTAATAGCGACCTGTGCGCCTTCGGCGATGAAAAGACGAGCGGTGGCAAAGCCGATGCCGCTGTTGCCTCCGGTGATGAGAGCTTTCTTGCCTGCAAGTTTCATAATTCCTCCTGCCGGACCCACCAAATATGATGATCGGCATACTTGTTATATGATGATTGTCATAGATAAAGGACGCAGAGAAATTATGCGCTGCACGCGGCCTGGCAACTCTGCGTTGCGCACCGGTTTACGGCATTAGCATTTCGAAGCTAGCGATCCTTGCCGCTCACCTTGCGAGTCCAGCCAAGTACCGGAGCTGCAATGGAGGAAAGATTCGACACCAGCGACTGCAGGAGCGCAGTCGCATCGCACTGCCGGGCGAGGTTCGCACTCTGTCCGGCCCATAGCTGAAGGAGTTCGGGGTCGCCAGCCTTTTCGGCGAGGGTGGTCAGGTTTCGCAGGAGAAAGCGCTGCAAGGGGTATGGGAGAATTTCAACGCCGGGACGATTCAGTTCAGCGAGCAACTGATTATGGATCCCGCGGGCGAGCCTTCCGGTAAAGCCTCGGGTTAGTCCCGTTCTGCGAGCTTTTCCGCCGAGGATCGCGTTGCGATGGAGCGCACTGGCGCCGGACTCGTCGCATGACAGAAAAGCCGTGCCGATTTGTACGCCTTCGGCCCCGAGCGCGAATGCTGCGACGATGCCGCGAGCATCGGCGATGCCTCCGGCGGCAATTACCGGAACCGAAACGGCGTCTGCGACCTGAGGGACGAGCGAAAAAGTTCCAGTGAGCGATTCCTCCGATGGCAGCAGGAAAGAGCCGCGATGGCCGCCTGCTTCAAAGCCCGAAGCAACAATTGCGTCAACACCTGCCTGCTCAAGAACGATTGCTTCGTCCGGCGTTGTTGCTGTTCCGATGGTCAGTATTCCCTGCGCGCGGCATTCGTCGAGGATCTCCTTCGGCGGAACTCCAACGATAAAGCTGAACACAGGAACTTTTGTATCGAGCAGGATGCGCACCTGGTCTTCAAACTTAATCGGAACGTAGGGCTTGTGTGTCGGGAGTGTGCCGCCGAGGGCCTGAATGTGTTCCGCGAGGGGTTTCAAGCTTTGAGAGAATGCTTCGGGTCCGGAGGTATGAGCGCCATCGTCTTCCATCGAGACCCACAGGTTCATCGCGAATGGCTTTGAGGTCAGCGCGCGGATCTCTGCGATGATGTCTTTGATGGCAGAAGGGGGCAGGCCATGCGCTCCAAATGAGCCGAGGCCGCCAAAATTCGAAACGGCGGCCGTCAACCGTTGCGTCGACAGGCCACCGAGAGGGCCCTGAATGATCGGATATTCGATTCCGAGGCGTGAGGAAATCCGAGTCCTGTTCCACTGCGTTGGTGAAGTCACGACCTGCTCCTAAGCGGCAGGGCATAGACCGTCGGACCGCTGCGCGATGTTGCTACTTCGTTGCATGCGATCTCGTGTCCCGGCACCCATCGAGCATGTCTGCGGAGTGTCTGCCAGAGAAGAACTACTGTTACGATGAGCCAGACTAGAAAGACAATGTGCGTGATCCGAGTAACTGTAGTTCTTCTCATTTGACCTCTGTCCTGATGTTGCTACTCCGCGACTTCGAAGATTACTTCCAGTTCAACCGGCATTCCGAGCGGAAGACTCGCAACGCCAATGACAAGCCGAACGGGTATTTTCTCGATGCCGAATACATCGCGAAAAAGATCCGAGACGGCATCTGCAATCCTGGGTTGATCAAAGAAGTCTCCGGAGGTCGCGATGAAGATACTGAATCGGACAACGCGGTTCACTTTATCGAGCGAACCCAGATGCTCTTTGGCTGCTGCCAGGGCGCTTAGAGCCGCGGTGCGTGCCGCATCCCGCCCAGCTTCGACGTCGAGTTCTTTGCCGAGGCGGCCGAGATACTTCGGCTTGTGATCCACCACCGGAAGCGTCCCGCTCAGGAAAAGCAGGTTGCCGGTCTGCGTTGCCTCGACGTAGTTGCCGAACGGCGTCGGCGCGCTTGGGAGCTGAATGCCAAGGTCCTGCAGCCGCTGCTCCGCGCCGCCCGGCTGCGAACCCCTCGCGCTCACCACCGGCCTACGTGCGCACCACCGTCCACGTGCAGCACCTCCCCGGTTACGTTGCGAGCTTCGGCCAGGTACACCACAGCGTCGGCGATCTCCTTCGAATCGGAAATTGTTCCCATAGGATTAAGAGTCTTCAGGAAATCCTTTGGATTCTTCTCGTGCATGGGGGTGTCAACGATGCCGGGAGCGACCGCGTTGAAGCGGATGCGATCTTTCGCGTATTCATTGGCCAGGCTGATGGTGATCGCGTTCAGGCCACCCTTGGTGATCATGGGAATCGACGACGGAGCGCCTGCGATGGGGTTGTCGGCCAGCGCTGCTGTAATCGTAGTCACGCTACCACCGGAACCTTGCGACAGCATTTGTTTGACTGCCTGTTGGGTGATGAAGATGAACCCTTCGAGATTGGTAGCGACGAAACTGCGAAAGTCGTCGATGGTGTAATCGGTGAAGGGCTTGGCTGCGTAGATGCCGGCATTGTTGACCAAATGGTCGATCGAGTCGAACTTGCTGATTGCGGTCTGTGCGACCTGCTCGGCCGTTGATGCTTGACCGATGTCTCCGTCAACGAGTGCGAGGTTGGGCGACGGCGTGAAGCCGGCCTTCGAAACACTGCGTGAGGTTGCGACTACGTTATAGCCGCGATTGAGAAACTCCTTGACGACGGCTGCTCCGATGCCCTGGGAGGCGCCGGTTACGATGACGGTTTTCTCGTTAGCCATACTCAACTCCTGTCGGTGGTATTGCCTGGTCCATTCTGGTCTGCGGGACCATTTCACTTCACATGAATAGATTTGGAAAGCGACAAGGCGATGCGTCGTATGTTCCAATCGGATCGATAGGGAGGGCCTATCAATGGAACTCCGACATCTGCGTTATTTCACAGCGGTTGTGGAGAGCAAGGGGTATCGGGAAGCATCGCGCCGGCTGCATGTCGCGCAGCCCTCGATCAGCGAAGCCGTGTCGGATCTTGAGCACGAGCTCGGCCTTAAGCTATTCTCGCGCGCGAATCGGACAGCCCGTCTTACACCAGAGGGCGAGATTTTCTACGCGGATGCTGTGCGGATCCTTCAGGAGGCGGAGACTGCCATCGTTACGGCGAAGCGAGCAGCGCAGGGAAAGGTTGGAAGGCTATCGATCGGATTTATCGGTTCTGCAACGCTTTCTTTTTTACCCGACCTTATACGCAGATACAAATTGGAGTATCCGAATGTAAAACTCATACTTCAGGATCTCTATCCCGTTGAATCGGACAAGGCATTCGACACAGGCGCGATTGATATCGCCATCACGCGTGCCCTTTCGCTGGAGCGCAGCAGGAATTTCCAATCGAGAGTGCTGCTGCGTGACCCCCTGGTTGCGGTTCTCCCTCGATCACGAAAACTGAAGAGCAATAAGATTCGGCTTGCAGACCTTGCCAGCGAGCGATTCGTACTCTTTCATCGGTCGGGAGCGCCTGGTGTCTTCGATACCATTGTGGGAGCCTGCAGGGCTCAGGGTTTTTCTCCCCGGGTTGAGAACGAGCAAAACTCGATGCAGACGATTCTCTCCCTCGTCGAGGCGGAAGAAGGAGTAGCCATCGTGCCCGCTTCCACCAGCAATCTCCGGTCAAACGGAGTGCAGTTTGTTCGACTGATGCCGGATGATCTGTATCTCGATCTGATTGCTGCGTGGCCCGTGGGCGAGCCCTCGATTGTGCTGCGCACATTTCTCGAGTTTCTGGACAGCAATGCTGAAGCAATTCGGAGAAAAGCTGAACTTTGCGTTGCCTCTATTGCTCGCAAAATGCGGTGAGTTCCAGTGGGCGACAGGATCCGAGCCCTCGTTGTCACTCCCCGAAGGCTGTCTTGAAGAACTTCAGGATGCGCTGGCGGGCGTCGTAGCCGTGCCAAGGCTCCGGTGACGGGTTGCCGAAGATGCCGGTTGCGAGCGGGCCGTGGTCCTCGCGCGGATACTGGACCAGTTGGACTGGCACGCCGATCTGGCGGAGGGCGCGGTACATCTCCTGGCTCTGGCCGAGGGGGTCGGTTTTATCGGCTTCGCCCTGGAGGAGCAGAAACGGCGTTTTGGCGTGGGCGACTTCGGCCAACGGGCTCTGACGCCAGGCGTCGGAGGCGTGCTCCCACGGGCGGCCGTAGAACCAGCGGTCGTAGTACGAGTCGGACTCGGTTCCGTATTCGCTGTGCTGGTCGATGACGGGAGCTCCGCTGACGATGGCTTTAAAGCGGTCTGTCTTGCCCTCGACAAAGGCTGCCATCTCGCCGCCGTAGCTGTATCCCATGAGGCCCAGCTTGTTGGGATCGATGGGGTACTTTGCGATCACGGTGTCAACGCCGGATATGATGTCGCGATAGTCCGTGCCACCGAGGTCGTTCTTGTTGGCGGCAGCGAACGCGGAACCATAACCTGTACTTCCGCGCGGATTCGGTCGCAGAACCGCCCATCCCTGGCCGACGAGCCAGACGATGAATGGGTCGTAGCGGTCCTCGAAGGCTCCGGTGGGGCCGCCGTGCACGTCGACGATCAGCGGGACCTTGGCAGATGAAGCCTGAGGCGGTAGATAGAGCAGTCCCTCGACGGAGAGGGTTTCGTTCTTCCACTGCACGAGTTGTGACGGGACCTTTGGCCAGGTTGCGGGCAGAAGGGAAGGCGTGTTCAGCGTCCTGGCGTCATGGCCTAGCTTTTCGGCGTAGAAGAGTGCGACGGGTTCGGTACTGCTTGTGCCCAGCCAGACCCATCCATCCTGTTTGGTGTTGGTTTCGAGCTGTGTAACGACGGAAGTGGGGAACTTGAGGGTGTCTGCGTTCTGTTTCCCGGGGCTTTGTTTGCCGGCGTCGATGCGGAGATACGCGATCTGCACGCCCAACTGGGCTTCGGTCAGTACCTTGTCGCCATCTGCAAGGGGCAGTGCACGGCTGATGGAGCCGTCGAATTTCGGAGTCACATCTTTGATGCTGTTGTCGGCGAGGGTTAGCGCGTAGAGGTCGTGATATCCGGGCGGGGCGTCCTGCTCGGCCTGCGCGAGGAAGTAGTAGCGCTTGCCGTCGCTGGACCATGTGCCGCCCTGGATGGTCGCGGGCAGCTCTTTGATTTGCGTGGGGTGAGCCGGGTCGCTGGCGGTGACGATCCACGCGGTGTTGGCGGGCGCGAGGTCGCCGGCGCCATTCATCGCCGCGGCGATGGCGATGAGGCGGTCGCCCTGCCGGTTCCATGCGATGCCGTGCACATCGGGCGAAACGGCGGCGGGAGTGAGCTTGTCGGTGTCGGGATCGAGGAGATACAGGCGCGAACCGTGTTGCTCGTGATCGACCCAGACGGCGTCGGCCTTATCGTCGTGCTGCTTCTTCTCGCCGGGCGTCTCGGGGTCCTTGGCGAGCAGAGCGATGAGCTTTCCGTCGGGCGAAGGCTCGTAGTTTTCGACGTCGATGGCAACAGGCTCAGCTTTGGCAGGAGCGGCGTCCTTACGCGGCGGAATGGCATCGGGCGCGCCTGACGCGTCGACGGGGGGCACGACCTTGAGGTCGTAGGGACGCGCTTCGCCGGCTTCCATGGGAAGGCGGTATAGCTGGGTGTGCTCTCCGCGATGCGCGAGGAACAGAATGCTCCTGCCATCGGGCATCCAGCGGCCAGCGAATTCTCCGCGCTTGTCCTGAGGAGTGGACCAGGTGAGCTGGCGCGGGGCGTTCTGTCGGATGTCGACAATCCACAGGTGGCTCTTTGCGCCGTCGACGGTGGAGTCCGTAATCTGGATCAGCACATTGCGGCCGTCGGGCGAGAGGCGCGGCTGCGCCATGGCGCGGATGTGGCGCAGATCCTCATTGGTGGGGAAGCTGGTGTCGCTGGCTGCGTAAAGGTGGCAGGGGGAAAGAGCGCACAGGGCGGTGATCGCGGCAACTGGCAGCGCGATCACAGGTGGGACTTTCAGCATGGTGAAAAGCATATCGTAGATTTTTCGAACGCCGGAGCTGGACATGAGTTCTCAAACAGAAACCACGCAGAACAAAACACCCACCTTCTGGGGATCGGTGTGGGAGGCGCTTCGCGGCTCACACCAGGACTACACGGCGGGCAGCCTGAATCGCGCGATTTTCCTGCTGGCGATTCCGATGGTTCTCGAGATGGCGCTGGAGTCGCTGTTTGCGGTGGTGGATGTGTTCTGGGTGGGGCGGCTCGGCGTAGACGCGGTAACGACGGTCGGCATCACGGAATC
>JAFAKX010000133.1 GCA_019234945.1 Silvibacterium sp. | reverse complement strand
GTTGATCCAGTACTCGCGGGGCAAGGGGCGGAAGCGGTTTTCCCAGCGGAAACCGGTGAAGATCGCGGAGTCGGACGGTGTGGTCTGGCCCTGAACGTACACCTCGGTCGTCCACCAGGCAGTGGCGCCGTACTCGAATTCGATGGTCGGCGCGAAGAAGGTGGGGACGTTTTTCGGCGAAGCTGTGAGGTTCTGGTTTTCGATTTCGAGATTGCCTGGCTCTTCCATGACCGACGAGTAAGTCACGAAATAAGGGGGTTCCTGCTGGGCTTCTGCACGCCATGCCCCGATACAGCAGAGGAAGAGCAACGCGGCGACCCTGAAACCCGGAGGCCCAAGATAGAGTCTAAAGCTTACGAACAAAACGACTTGCCTCCCGGAGAAGCGAAGAATTGGACGATTTCGTTCGAAGCGCGAAGAGCGATGCGCATATACGACCAAATCTGTCTGAGATAAAAGCAGACTAAATTGGTCTTATATGTCTGTCAAGAGTGGCTGGGATGAGAGGCAGTTGCCAGAGAAAGAGCCAGAGCGACCCGAACCGAGTACCGATGCCGCGCTCATTTGCAGCAGAAGACGATCCGAGTCAGCGGCTGCATCGCCCGGATCGTCAGAAACTCCTACTCGACCTGCTCTTTCGCCTTGTAGCCGTCGCGAGCGATGATGTCGTATTTCAATGGCTTGTGCTTTTCATCCTGCATGCGGAGGGGGTGTCCCTCGTTGTCTACCAGCTCCACGTGCAGTTTGCGGTACGTCCCGTCCTGCTTGGTGTTGGTCGGCGTGTAGGTGAGGACGTACTGATTGCGGATGGATTCGTTGATGGCGGCGAAGTCTTCGGGCAGCTCACCCGTGAAGCGGGGCTCGAAGTGCATGCCGCCGGTCATGCGGGCAAAGGTCTGCATCTCGTTGTCCGCCTGAAGGTAATCCATGTCCCGAAGCTGGCCGCCAAAGCCGCCGCGGCCCTCGGTCATGGCCCGGACCCATCCGCCGGTGCTCATGGTGAAGATTGTCACGTTGGGTGTGGCTTTGATCTTGGCGAGGGTCTTATCGAGGGTGATCTTGGAAAAGGTGTCGCGGCCGGAGCCGATCAGAATGACGTATTTACGCCCTTCGACGCGGCTCAGGCGGTCGAGGGTCGTGTACAGCGCGTCGAACATGTTGGTTTCGCGCCAGGTCGGGATGGTAAGAGAGTTCAGGGCGTTAAACACCACACGCTTGTCCTGGGTGAAGTCGCTCAGGATATTGGTGTGCATGTCGTAGGTCATGACGGCGATGTAGTCGTCGGGGCGCAACTGCTCCGCGAAGGTGTAGGCGGCATTGCGCATGTCATAGACGAAGTAGTAGCTGGTAGACGCGAACTCGACGAGCAGCACGGCCGTGATGGGCGCCTTGACCTGCTGGAAGCTGCTGATCTGCTGGGGTTTGCCGTCCTCGTAGACACGAAAGTTCTCCTGCTTGAGGTTAGGCACAAACTGGTGGGTTTTTTCCAGAATGACGCCTACGTCGACGGTAACGACTGGTACGTCGACGTGGAGGGAGAAGTTCTGCAGGCCGGGAGGATTTTTCACCTTGGGCTCCTCTGCCGGGGGTGGAGCAGGTTCAGCGGGCTCCTTCTTCTTGGGCAAGGCGATGGAGCCGTTGTCGCCAGTGGGGCCTCCGGCTTCGGGAGCAGCGTCGTCCTGGCCGGATTGTTGCTGGGACGATGGCTGCTGCTGTGAGCCGGATTGCTGCGCGAAGGTGGATACTGGGGCGTGGGCCAGGAACATGAGCACGCTGATGGCAGCTGCGGTGAGACTCTTCATGACATCCTCAATTTTGAGACTGCCGTGGTCTTTGCGGCAAGTATGGCCAGGGGCTACTCTAAAAGACGTGTCGAGCCGTCGAAAGGACATGCGCAAGCGTTTTCTTCTTTTCGTGCCAGTGTGCGCCGTTTTCCTTGCCGGAAACTGTGCAAGGGCGCAAAGTGTGTTGGATGTCGCCTCCGCGGCCGTGGCGCCGCCCCCTTCGACGAACTTTTTCCCCTTGAGCGAGGTTCATCGCGGGCTTCGAGGTACCGCCTACACAGTATTCGAAGGAACGCAGCCCGAGGCGATGGACGTCGAGATACTGGGGCTGCTGCACAATGCTTTGGGTCCGCGTCAGGACATGATTCTGGCGCGCCTGCATGGTACGAAGCCGGAATACTCGGGAGTGGTCGCGGGCATGAGCGGCAGTCCTGTCTATGTCGATGGAAAGCTGCTGGGGGCGCTTGCGTACAGGATCGGGGAATTCAGCAAAGAGCCCATTGCGGGGATTACTCCCATCGAGCAGATGCTGCAGGTGCGGGATGAGACACGCAGTCCGGAGTTGTTGGCAAAAAATCAGGGAACAGGGAACAAGGAACAGGGAACAGCGAGTGCTAATGGCGCGGAAGTCGTCAAGCCTATTGAAACGCCGCTGGTGTTCACGGGGTTCAGTCCGGAGTCGCTGGAGTTCTGGAAGGCGCATTCGGCGGGGTTAGGGCTGACGCCGGTAGCGGGCATAGGTGGAGGCAACGGGTCTACTGCGATGACGACTGCTGCTCCGGGATCGGTGCTGCCGGGATCGGCAATCAGCGCGGTGCTGATCCGCGGAGACCTGGAGATTTCGGCAACTTGTACGGTTACGTATGTCGATCCGAAGAGACTGCTGGCCTGCGGACATCCGATCACGCAGTTCGGGCCGGTGTCGATGCCGATGGCAAAGGCGGAAGTGGTTGCAACGGTGCCATCGCCGCTGAATGCATTCAAGATCATCAACACGACCGATACGATCGGATCGTTCACAGAGGATCGCCAGACGGCGATCCTGGGCGAGTTCGGGAAGCCGGCGCGGCTGATCCCGCTGACTATGCGGCTCGCGCAGGATGGCGCAACGGAAAAGCCTCGTACTCTGCATCTGGAGGTGATCGACCAGGAGCAGGTTACTCCGCTGGCGGTGATGGTTTCGCTGTTTCAGGGGCTTGCGCAGACGAATGGCTATGCGGTGGAGACGACCTATCGCGTGCGCGGGCGGGTGAAGCTGGCGGGATATCCCGAGGTCAAATTTGAGAACCTTGTTGCGCCATCGGATATTGCTCCGGCGAATCTGGTGGCGGCACTCGCACTGGGCGAGCGATTTAATCGGCTGTATGCGAATGCCGCGCGGCGGACCCCGATCGAGAGCGTAGAAGTGGATGTAGATGCGATCCCCGGGCGCCATACTGCGCAGATCGAAAACGCGCAGGCGGGCGGGACGGTGGTTCACGCTGGAGATACGATTTCGGTCGAGGCGACGGTGCGGCCGTGGCGCGGTGAGTTAAAGAACATTCGCATCCCGGTTACACTTCCGGCGACGCTGCCGAACGGTCCGGTGCGCCTCCTTGTAAGCGACGGTGGCACGCTGGACCGGCTGATGCAGCCGCCCCAGATCGGCGGGAGCAACCTGGATGTGTCGGGCACGATTGCCCAGTTGAACAGCCTGCACGCGAATGATCGACTCTATGTGACGCTGCTTGCGCCTGATGCGCAGGCGGCGATCGAGGGGCGCACGCTGACCGCGTTGCCGCTCTCGATGGCCAATGTTCTGGAGCCGGTTCGAGATAATCGTGGAATGACGCTGAATGGCGAGTCCGCGGTTCCGCTGGCGTCTGTTGTACTCGATGCAGTGCTCAGTGGACAGCAGGTAGTGACACTGCGGGTAGAATAACGAAAACAGATGGCCTCAACCCTCCGGGCGTGGCTCCGCTTCCTTCACAGAAAATTCGCAAGACAGGTTTGAAAATCACCATGGCAATGATTAAGGGTTATGCTGTGCACGCCGCCGGCGCGGAACTGCTCCCATTCAAGTACGATTCGGGCGAACTGAAGCCGCACGACGTGGAGGTGAGCATAACGCACTGCGGCGTTTGCCACTCCGACGCAAGCCTTATCGACAACGACTGGGGAATGAGCCAGTATCCGTTTATTCCGGGGCATGAGATTGTCGGCAGCATTGCCGCCGTGGGATCTGACGTGCAGGGCTTTGTTGTTGGCGATCGTGTGGGCATCGGCTGGCAGGCCGACTCCTGCGGGCGCTGCGAATGGTGCCGGAAGGGTGATGAAAATCTCTGCCTGCAGGCCCAGCCGACATGTGTTCACCGCCATGGCGGATACGCCGAATCGGTGCGGGTAAGTGCGCGATTTGCGGTGAAGATCCCGGCGGCGCTCGGGAGCGACTCCGCAGCGCCGCTGCTGTGCGCCGGTATTACGGTCTATTCGCCACTGCGATCGCTCGGCATTAACCCCTCATCGCGTGTTGGGGTAATCGGGATTGGGGGCCTGGGGCACCTGGCGATCCAGTTTGCGCGGGTCTTCGGGGCGGAGGTAACGGCATTCTCCAGCTCGGCCAACAAGGAAGAAGAGGCGCTGAAGCTGGGCGCGCACCATTTTGTGAATTCGCGGGAGTCGAAGGCGGTCAACGGACTGGCTGGCAGCTTGGACCTGATTGTTTCGACCGCCAACGCCGACCAGGATTGGGGCGGTTATGTGAACACGCTTCGTCCTCACGGCACGCTGTGCTTTGTGGGTGTAGCGCCGAAGCCGATCAGCCTGCCGGCGTTTCCGTTGATTGGGGCGATGCGCTGCGTGTGCGGATCCAATATCGGGAGTCCATCACGGATTGCCGAGATGCTGGACGTTGCCGCACGCCACGGCGTGAAGGCTACAGTGGAGCGCTTCCAGATGTCCGAAGCGAACCAGGCCGTCAAGCGGGTGAGGAAGAGCCAGGTTCGGTACAGGGCTGTTTTGAGTAATTAGCCCCGATTGCCATCTAATCCGTCCATGGCAAGTGGAGTTTCTTATCCAGCTAGCCGATCTTCGCATAAAAGAGGCCGAAGCCAAGCGGCAGCCGCGCGGTGAAGACCTTCAACGGGGTGAGCACCTTGCCGAATTGCCGGCGCGTCATCGCGTAAACCAGTTTCATGATGGTCCCGCTGGGCCTTTCAACCGGCGGAAGAAATGTCTCGGCGTAGGAACTGTTCAAGGCATTCACGGACGTCCTCCATCCGGATTGATTGCTTACTAACAAGATGACGTTTGAACTGGATCGATCCGGACATCTATCTGCCGGGCGGCTCTGTCCGCTGCGTCCGCGCGTTCTAGTAGACTCATTTTCAGCATGATCCGACGCTCGGGTGTAACTCTCCTCAGTGTTTGCGCGATATTTTTTTTCGCCGCGACGGCAAAGGCCCAAGGGACGCGCCTGTGGTCCCAATCCAGATTCGAAGAGCTGGAAAAGGGTAAACCCCAAGGCGTGGCGATCACGAGTGACGGCCACCTGGTAGCCGGCCCTGAGAGCAAGCTGATCTATACAACTCCTTCGACGTACGTGTGGTCGATCGCTACGGATCGAGCCGGGAATGCCTATCTGGCGACGGGCACGCCGGCGAGTGTGCTGAAGGTAGCTCCGGATGGCAGGTCGACGAAGCTGTTCTCGACAAAGGAACTGACGGTGCAGGCGGTCTGTGTGGGTGCAGACGGTGCTGTGTATGCGGCGGTACTGCCCTCAGGTAAGGTGTATAAGCTCGATGCTCAGGCGGCGGACCGGACGGAGGACAACGCGACGCTCGTTTTCGATCCTGCGACGACAGACCAGAAGCCGAAGTATGTGTGGGACCTGGCGTTTGACCGCGAAGGACGGCTATATATCGCGGCAGGCGGGCCGGCGGGCATCTACCGGGTTGCGCCGGGCGGCAAGCCGGAGTTGTTTTTCAAGAGCGACGAACAGCATATCCGAACGTTGGAGTTCGACGCGGCGGGGAATTTGATCGCTGGCTCGGACGGCACGGGATTGGTCTACCGGATCGACAAGACAGGCAAAGGCTACGTGATCTTTGATGCGCCCAAGCGCGAGATTACGTCGGTGGCTGTGGCTCCGAATGGGGCGGTGTATGCAGCAGCTGTCGGCGAGAAGGGTCGCAGCAACCTGCCTCCGCTGCCGGTGACGGGAATTGCAACTGTAACGGCTACGATTACGATTGTGCAGCCGGGCTCGGTGCAGGCATTCAGCGGAAACACGCTGGTTCCGGACGGGTCGGAGATCTACGAGATTGCTCCTAATGGAGCGCCGCACAAGCTGTGGGCCAATCGCGACGACATCGTGTATGCGCTGCGCTGGACGCGAGAGGGGCTGCTGGCTTCAACGGGGAATCGCGGGCGCGTCTATCGCATTCAGGAGAGCGGCGAATACGCGGATGTGGCGCATCTCGAGGCTTCTCAGGCGACTGGCTTCGCCGACTCACCGGGTGGGATCTATATCGGTACGGCCAATACCGGCAAGGCGTATCTGATGAGCCATGAGACGGCGGCCTCAGGAATCTACACGAGTGATGTGTTCGACGCGGGCGTGTTTTCGCAGTGGGGGCGGGCGGAGATCGATACGGGAGCGGGCGCCAATGCGCGCAGCTTCGATTTCCTTGCGCGGGCCGGCAATGTGGATAATCCGCAGCGCGCGTGGAGCGAGTGGAAGAAGGTGAGTCCGAACGTAGGCCCACTGGGACTTGATCCGGCGCGGTTTGTGCAGTGGAAGGCGGAGTTGCACAATGGCGCGGATATTGGATCAGTGGGGATCAATTATCTGCCGGTAAATGTCGCTCCAGTGGTTGACGAGATCGTGGTGGTCCCGGGCGCTCGCGTGAGCGCAGCGAGCCTGCAGCTTCCGCAGCAGCAGCAGGGGACAACGATCAACTTTCCGCCGCAGCAGAACCCTAACGTGATCAGCTTTAACCAGGAGCCCGGCCGTGAGCCCCTTCCGGCGCAAAAGGACAAGTCAGCGGTAACTGTGCGCTGGTTGGCCCACGATGAGAATGGCGACGAGCTGAGCTTCTCTGTCTACTACCGCGGAGACGGCGAAGAAAACTGGCAGATGCTGAAGGACAAAATCACCGATCGGTATGTGAGCTTCGAAGGAGGCCTGCTGCCTGATGGGCCTTACCGGCTGAAGGTCGTGGCCAGCGACGCGCCGTCGCATAATCCGGGAGAGGCGTTGACCGGCGAAAAGGTGAGCGACCGCTTCGTGATCGACACGACGCCGCCTGTGGTGACGGATCTCATGGCGAAGCTCGCCAACGGAAAGATTCATGTAACACTGACGGCTACAGATGCAGCGACTCCCATTGCGCATGCCGAGTACTCGGTGGATGCGGGGCCCTGGCAGTACGTGGAACCGGTGGGCAAGATTTCCGATGCTCTGACGGAGCGCTTCGAGTTCGACGCGCCGCTGAATCCGCCGGCTCCGGGGACGGCTGCACCGGTGAATGCGAGCGAGCATGTCATTACGGTGCGGGTGTACGACCGCTATGACAACGCGGTAGCAGCGAAGGCGGTGGTGCGGTAAGCGCCATGCGCTTTGAGCTATTTGTCGCGGCGCGGTATCTGCGGGCGAAGCGCCGGCAGGCGGTTGTCGGTGTTATCACCGTCATCTCGATTGCGGGAGTGGCGGTCGGCGTGGCGTCGCTGATTATCGCGCTGGCGATCACGAACGGTATGCGGCGCGATCTGCAGGACAGACTGCTCAGCTCTACAGCGCATGTGGAGCTGATGCGGGTGCAGAATGACGGTATCCGCGGCTGGCGCGCTTTGACGGATAGGCTACAGCATCTTCCTCATGTGACGGCGGCAGCTCCGGGGCTGTATGAGCCGGTGCTGCTGTCCCGCGGTTCGCTTTCTGGCGGGGCGATGCTCAAGGGGATCGTCCCGACCGAGGAGCGGACGGTGAGCGACCTTCTGTCGCAGCTCACCGCGGGCAGCGCGACGCCGTTGTCGGGGGAAGAGAATGCGTTCGATGTGGCGGGTGAGGCTACTCCACCGATTGTGATTGGGTCGGACCTGGCGAACACGCTCGACGCGAAAGTTGGATCGACAGTGATGGCGACCAGCCCGCAGGGAGAGCTGACTCCATATGGGCTATTGCCGAGGTTGCAACGGTTTCGTGTGGTGGGAATATTTCACTCCGGGTTCTATCAATACGATTCGAGCTTCGGTTTCATCCGGTTGAAAGACGCGCAGGCATTATTCAGCGAGCCGGATGTGGTGTCGATCATTTCCTTCAAGGTCGACGATCTGTATCACGCGGACCGGATCGGGAAGGAGATTGAAGCTGCGGCGGGGCCGGGATTTCTGACGACGAACTGGATGGAACAGAACCGGGAGTTGTTCCGGGCTTTGAAGTTGGAGCAGGTGGTGACATTTATTGTCATCGGGCTGATTGTGTGCGTGGCGGCGCTGAACATCCTGATTGCCCTGACCATGATGGTAATGGAGAAGACAAAAGATATTGCGGTGATGATGTCGTTTGGCGTCGAGCCGGGCCAGGTGCGGCGGATTTTCCTGATGCAGGGGTTCCTGATCAGCGTGATCGGGACGGCAATAGGCCTGGCGCTAGGATATGCGCTGGCGTGGGTGGGCGGACATTACCGGTTCATCCAGCTTTCGGCTGAGGTGTATTCCATTGATTATCTGCCGTTTGCGCCGCGGTTGATCGATGGGGTGATTGTGACGCTGGTGTCGCTCGGGGTATCGCTGCTGGCGACGATCTATCCGTCCAGCTCCGCGGCGCGGGTATTACCGGCTGAGGCGCTGCGATATGAATGATTCACAGCATCTTAGGAAAGCATGGCAAGAGCACGTGCAGTTTATTCGATAGCGATCCTGCTTCTATTTCTTTTGTTTAGTGGACAATCCGGCTTCAGCTACTCAGTACTGACGCATGAGCAGCTCATCG
>JAFAKX010000106.1 GCA_019234945.1 Silvibacterium sp. | reverse complement strand
TTCTTCCGGAGTCCACCAGTCGATGAGATTGCCGCTACCGTCAAACTGGCGTCCCTGATCGTCGAAGCCATGCGTGAGCTCGTGACCGACAATGCTTCCCCCATGTCCGTAGTTCTCAGCATCCGTGGCATTTGGATCGTAGAACGGCGACTGCAAAATGCCGGCGGGGAAGTTAATGTTGTTCATGCTCGGGTTGTAATTGGCATTAATGGTGGGTGGAGTCATGTCCCACTCGCCACGGTCGATGGGTTTGCCAATCTTTGCCAATTGGCGGCGGTTTTCGAATTCTGTTGCCCGGATGATGTTGCCGAAGGCATCGCCGCGCACGATCTTGAGCGTGGAATAGTCGCGCCAGTGATCGGGATAGCCAATCTTGTTCGCGATCATCCGCAGCTTGTCCTTGGCCTTGACCTTGGTTTCGGGGCTCATCCAGGTGAGGGAGTCGATGTCCTTGTCCATCGCACCCTCGATGTCGTGGACCATCTGCAGGGTGGCGGCCTTACTGCTCGGAGGGAAGTTCTGCTTCACGTAGACCTCGCCGAGCGCTTCGCCTAGCGCGCCGTCGGTGGCCTGCACGCAGCGCTTCCAACGGGCGCGCTGCTCAGGCTGCCCGACGAGCTTGCGCCCGTAGAAGTCGAACTGCTCTTTGTCGAGCGCCTCGGGCAGAGCGTAACCCGGTATTGCATTGACCAGCTGCCATCGCAGGTAGGTCTTGATGGTATCGAGATCAGTGGACGCAAGAATCGTATTAAGGCCCTTGAAGAAGTCTGGATTGACGACGTTCACCTCGGTGAGCTTCGCAGTACCGGCGCGTTCGAAGAATGCGGTCCAGTCGATTTCCGGCGTGAGAGAGGCAAGCTGCGTGACCGGGAGGAGATGGTAGACGTTCTTCGGATCGCGCCTGGAGGTGACATCCATGGAGACTTTCGCCAGCGCGGTTTCCAGATCCATGATCTTCTTCGAGTCGGCCGTCGCCTTGTCGTCCGGCTCACCCATCAGCTTGAGCATGTTGGCGATGTGCTGCACATACTGCTGCCGCGTCTTTTCGGCATCGGCGCCGGTGCGCAGGTAGTAGTCGCGCTCGGGGAGTCCGAGGCCGCCCTGATCAACGGCAGCAATCTGATTACGGGCATCCTTAAAGTCCTGTTGCTCGGAGAGATTCAGGAATGCATTCACGCCGACGAGCTGATAGTAGGCGAGCAGGTCGGTCAGCTGCTTCTTGTCGGTCAGATTTGCGATGCGGTCGAGCCCAGGCTGCAGGGGTTTCAATCCAAGAGAATTAACGGCGGAGCTGTCCATGCAGGACGCATAGTAGTCCCCGATCTTCTGCTCGTTCGGTGTGCGCGATGGATTGTCGACGGCTACCTTTTCGAGCAGGGAATGCAGCGTGTATTCGGTGTAGTTGAACAATATATTGAAGGTGCTGTGGCTGGCCTGATCGGAGGGGATGGGATAGAGCTTCGGAAAGTTCCCGCAGGCGTATTGGAAGAAATTGGTGCATGGATCGGCACTGGTATCGATCAGTTGGTTGTCGAGGCCGGGGAGCAGCGCGGGCTTCGTATCCGCTGTCGCGGGGGGTTGCGCCTGGGTAAAGAAAGGGATGGCGGCGATGCAGGTCACGAGGGCAAGTGTCCACGCGCGGTTTTTCATTGGCTTGGTTTGACTCCGATAGTCAGTCTTTTTGGGGGCAGCTCTGCTGGATCCGAATGGACAGGAGAACACAATCAGGCATGGGCGGCCAAGCCGGTTGTGACGAACGGGGTCGAGACGGGGCGGAAATTCAGGGTTGACGTTGATTCAATGCACGTCGCATGAAAACGACTCCCTCGTAGGCGCTGTCATTGAAGGCTTCACACTTCGCGAATCCCAGACGCCGATACATGTCGAACGCGGATTTCATCGTACCCGGAAAGGTATCGAGATACATGGCGTCGAATCCGGCACGAGTCGCGCGCTCGATGGCGGTCAGAATCAGTTGCTCACCGAGTCCGAGTCCGCGAAATGCCGGGCGCACCCAGAGGCGCTTCATCTCACAGGCTCCGGGAATAGCGGGAATGTCGCGCCAGGTGACGCATCCGGCAGGCTGCCCGTCGGCATACGCGAGAAGCATTTCGCCGTTCTGATGTCGGTAGGTATCGGGCAGGCCGTCGACCTCTTCCTGGAGTTTGTCCCAGCCGAAACGCTCGGCCCCTTCGGCGCGGGTTACGAAGCGTCCGAATTCGAGCAGGAGGTCGCGGGCGGATGCGATGGCCGGTGGCGACGCATCGTGCGCGAGCAGCTCAATCGAAACAGCCAAGGGGACTACGCCTCGACGGGCTCGACGTAGAACATCTCGTTGGTCTGGCGGAAACCGTTGCTCTCGTAGAGGCGGCGCGCTTCTTCTGTCGAGTGCAGGGCAACGACACGGATCTTGCGGCGGCGGGCTTCGGCGAGGGCCATTTCGATGAGGTGGCTGGCAAGTTTTCGGCGGCGGTATTCCGGCTCGACATAGACATTGAGCAGGTATCCCCGGTGGACTGAGCGCGGATCGAGCGGGTGCGGCGGCCAGTCCAGGATCAGCAGGCCTGCGCCGGCCACAACGCGGTCGCCGTCGGAGGTGAGCCAGCCGAAGTATTTCTGTTCGTTGATCATCTTTACGACCCACGGCTCGAAGTTGTGTGACATGACGCTGAGGACCTGATTGTCGGCGCGTCCCGCGTCGACGAACATGCGCCGGCGGTGGTGTGTGATGAGGTGCGCGTCGGCTGCTGTGGCTGTTCGAGTTTCCAGCATGGACAAAAGTATAGCTACGATAAGTATCAATGTCAGAAAGGCCACCAGAAGCGCCGCCAATCGATCGCAAGCTGATGCGCCCGGGAATGCGCGTTGTGGTTGCCGTGTCGGGCGGAGCAGATTCAGTTGCGCTGCTGCGCAGGTTGATGGAGGCGGCTCCGGAGATCGGGCTGGTGCTGTCGGTTGCGCACGTGCATCACGGCATCCGCGGCGTAGAAGCGGATGTCGATGCGGAGTTCGTCAGCTCATTGGCCGCGGTTCATGGCCTGGTCTACCGCCGGCACGACGTGGATACGCCGGCTGCAGCGCGGGAGAATCGCCAGACCATCGAAGAGGCAGCGCGGAACCTGCGTTACGCATGGTTTCGCGAGCTGCTGGAGCAGGGCGGAGCCGATGCCGTAGCGACGGCGCACACGATGGACGATCAGGCGGAGACGGTCCTGCACAAGCTTTTGCGCGGCGCATGGACGGAGGGTCTGAGCGGGATTCATCCGGTCATTCAGTGTGCAAGGGGTGCCATTCTGCGGCCCTTTCTCGGTGCGGGGCGGTCCGAGATCGAGGTATGGCTGCGGCAGATCGGGCAGGCGTGGCGCGAGGACGCGACAAATGCCGATACATCTTTCACACGTAACCGTCTGAGGCACGAATTGCTGCCCATGCTGGCGCAATACAATCCCCAGATCCACTCACAGCTTGCGAATATGGCGACGCTGGCCCGCGATGAGGAGGCGTACTGGCAGGCGGAGCTGAGTCGCATCCTGCCGGGTCTGCTCCTCCCCGGCAAGCCGGTGCGTGGAGGTGGTAGGGCGACATCCACACATCCGGACGAGGCCAGCGTGGCGATGGAAATCGAGCGGCTGCCACCGTCCGCGGCCGTGCGGCGAAGGGTCCTGCGCGCTGCAGCGCGGCAGCTGGGGACTGCGCTGAACTTCGATCAGACGGAACGGATTATGGCGATGCTCACGCCCGGCGGGTCGCGCAGGCAGCAATTGACGGCAGAGTTGTACGCCGAGCGGGGTCCGCGCGAACTGAGGCTGGTGAAACGGAAGGGATGAGTCGCCGTGAGGCTGCTTGTGTGAATTCACCGCCAAGACGCAAAGAAACTCACCACAGAGAGCACAAAGGAAACGCAGTAGAACGCTCTCAGTTTCCGCGCAGAGCGACCATGGGGTCGATCCGGGCGGCGCGGCGGGCAGGGATGTATCCCGCAATCAGGGCCACGGCAGTCATGACCAGGATCATTGCGCCAAACGTTGCTGGATCGGTCGGCTGGGTTCCGAAGAGAAGCGATGCGATCCATCTGGCAACCAATACGGACGCAAAGGTGCCAAGAACAATACCGGTCACGGCGAGGAGCATCGTCTTGCGGATGACTCCACGGAGCACGTCTTCCTGCGTAGCACCCAGCGCCATGCGAATGCCGATCTCCTGGGTCTGTTGGGCGACCGAGTAGGAGATGACGCCGTAGATGCCGAGGGTGGCGAGGATCAGTCCGAACTCGGCGAAGATGCTCACCAGCAGGACAAAGAAACGGCGCGGCGAAACGGCGCGGTCGACGATGGTACGAATCGTCCGGAACTCAGCGGCCGGCTGTTTTGGATTCAGTTCGCGCAAGGCGTGGAGAACACTGCCCGCGAGGGCGGCGGGTGGAAGGCTGGTGCGCACGACGAGTTGTGCGCCTTCCGGGCCTGTTTGCAATGCTGGGTAATAAATTTGCCAGCCTGGCTGTCCCTCGACAGTTTCAGCGTGGATGTCGTCGACAACGCCCACGACGTGGAGTTCCTCTTTCCCGTCCATAAGAACTTGGCCGACCGCATCCTCATTGGGCCAGAAAAAGCGCGCAGCAGAGGAGTTGATCATGACGACTCTCTCGCTTTTGGGGTTATCGCTCCATGCGAAGTCGCGTCCGTGCAGACGCATTCCCATCGCTTCGACAAAACCAGGGGTAACAACGTAGACAAGAGGACCTGGAACAGCCCCCGGAGGATACGTCCTGCCTTTCGGCACCGGCGTGCCCCACTCCCGGTTTTGCCCGAGCGGAAGAAAATCCGCCATTCCTGCGGCTTCAACGCCAGGCAGGGCGCGGACGCGCTCGAGAATCTGCTGAAAGATGACACTGCGCTTTGCAATGCTGGCCTCTTCCGTTGGAGCTCTGTCGTCGTAGTCGACTTTCATCGAGGCAGCGTGGTCTGGCTGGAACCCGAGATCTATGTCGAGAACCTTGAGAAAGCTACGCATCAGCAGCCCCGCGCCGATCAGTAGCACGCAGGCCAGCGCGACTTCCGAGATAACCAGCGCTCCCCGCATCTGCTCATGTTTTCTGCCTTCGCTGGTGCCGGGGCCGCTGTCTTTGAGCGCTTCCTGCAGGTTGCCGCGAGATATCTTGAGTCCCGGGGCGAGCCCGAAGACGATTGCGGCAACGATAGCGACGAACACGGTCCACGCCAGCGCGCTCGCATCCACTTTGATGCTGCTGAGCAGGGGCAGCGCGATGGACCCCTGGTGGGCGATCCAGACTATGGCTGCGAAGGCGAGGCCCAGGCCGCAGATTGCGCCCGCCCCCGAAAGCACAAGGCTCTCGGTGAGCAGTTGCCGGACCAGCCTGCCGCGGCTTGCTCCAAGGGCGGTGCGCATGGCGAATTCGCGGGTACGCGAGGCCGCCCGGGCAAGCAATAGGTTGGAGAGATTCACGCAGACGATCAGCAAGATCAAGCCGACAGCGCACCACAGGACGACCAGAGAGCGGCGGAGTCGGCCGCTGACATAGTCCTTTAGCGGAACTGGAATGACGCCGTCCTTATATTGTCCGACGCTTTGGGGGTATTTGACGTTGAAGTAGAGTTTCGGAGCAATCAGGTTTGCTTCGGCCTGGGCATGAGACACGCTGATGCCAGGCTTGAGGCGGCCAATCATGGTGACAATGTTGCCCCACATGCGTTCGTCGTCCAGGACCTCCGGCGTGAAGGCATCGACCTTTGCCCCAGGAGAGAAAACCGCGCCGAAGTCGAAGCTGGCAGGCAGCACACCAACTACAGTGACGGGCGTCCCGTTCAGATCGATCTTCTTGCCGACAATGGCAGGATCGGCAGCAAATTGCCGGCGCCACCAGTGGTCCGCGAGCAGAACGACTGGGGTCGCGCCATGGCGTGCCTCGTCAGGAGTAAACAGCCGGCCCAATGCCGGTTGCACGCCCAGGACCTGGAAAAAGTTGCCGATGACTTCGATTCCCGTTGCCGGGACCGGCTCGCCACGGCCGGTGAGGCGCAGATTATCTGGCGTGCTAAAAGCAAAGTACCCGGTCACATCCTGATAAGAGCGGCTCTGGGCGCGGAACTCCTCGTAAGCGTCGGCCGAGTAAGTCATGCAGGACATACCGCACGTCTGGGGTGGCGGCGAAATCCACACTAGCTCGTGCGGATTCGAAAAAGGTAAGGGCCGCAGCAGGATCGTATTGACCACGCTGAAAACAACGATGTTTGCTCCGATGCCGAGAGCGAGAATGAGCACGGCGACAATGGTGAAGGCGCGGTCGCGCCGGAGGGTGCGCATCGTGTAGCGCAGGTCCTGGAGGAAGATGTCGAGCGCGGGCAGGCCGCGGGTCTCGCGGTGCTGCTGGCGGGCCTGATCGATCCCTCCGAAGCGGATCATCGCCTGGCGGCGGGCTTCCTCGGGAGACATGCCGCACTCAAGGTTCTCTTCGATAGCGAACTCGAGATGAGTGGCCATTTCGGCGTTGAGGTCGCGGTCGAGCGGGTCCTTCCGGAAAAAATACTGGAGCCGGTTAATGGCACGGCGCAGAGAATCGATCACCGGTCACCCCCTTCGTTCGACATGGCCAGAACGCGCCCCATAACGCCGGCAAGGCGTCGCCAGTAGGCGGTGTCTTCGGCGAGCTGTTTTCTACCCTGGGCGGTAATGGCGTAGAACTTGGCCTTGCGGTTGTTCTCCGAGGCGCCCCACTCGGCAGAAATCCAGCCGCGCTGCTGCAGTCGAACGAGCGAGGCGTAGATAGTTCCCTGGTTGAGCAGGACGGCATCGCCGCTGACCTGTTCAATCCGGCGTGCGATCCCGTAGCCGTGCTGCGTTCCCATGGAGGCGAGTGTCTGGAGGACCATCAGGTCGAGGGTTCCCTGGAGCAGGTCGAGCTTGGATTGGGTCAACGAGGTTCTCCTGTGTGTTGACCACAGAAGCATGCCATACTGTTCTGTGGTGATGCCACAGGAAAGTGACCAACTGCGGAATAACGGGATTTTCGGCTGGTGGGTGGCGGGGGTAATTCCCGTAGTGGAATTCCGGACTCGATATCCCTCAAAACGGGCAGCGAATTTGGCCCTGCCGGGGTGCCTCTGGCTGAACGTGAGGGAGTAAAATATTTACAGGTTGTGGATAACCTTGGCTCGGGTTCTTTTGACAGGCAAGATCTGATACTTCGTCCCGGGCCGTGGCGTCTAATGCAGGGGGTTATGTGCGGCGTGTATTTACATGCAGTCGCGGCCCTGGATTTCTCTCTGCAGGCGCGTGAGAGAAAAGAGGTTTTTTCGTGAATTCGACCGTCAAGACAATTATTTTCTGGGTTTTCATCTTTGCCTGCCTCGTGGTCCTCTGGCAGCTTTTCCAGAAGAGCGCCGGTACGGGGAAGGATCAGGAGATCGCCTGGTCGGAGTTTCTGCAGGATGCGCAGCAGGGACAGATCAGCGATGTAACAGTGATTGGCAGCGAGGTGCGCGGCCACCTGAAGGGTGACAAGGGGAACTTCCACGTCACCGTGCCCGCGAACTATCCGCACCTGTACGACGTGCTCGACCAGAACAAGGTCAAGGTGACGGTGAAGAACGCCGAGGGCAGCGGATGGTGGAACATCCTTATCCAGTTCTCGCCGGTGATCGTGATCGGCGCGCTGTGGTTCTTCATGATCCGCCAGATGCAAAGCGGCGGAAACAAGGCGATGTCGTTCGGCAAGAGCCGCGCCCGGCTGCTTTCGATGCAGCAGAAGAAGGTCACATTTAAAGATGTGGCCGGTGTGGACGAGGCCAAGGAAGAGCTGAAGGAGATCATCGAGTTCCTGCGCGAGGCGCAGAAGTTCCAGAAGCTCGGCGGCCGCATTCCCAAGGGCGTGCTGCTGGTCGGACCTCCCGGAACCGGCAAGACCCTGCTGGCGCGGGCAGTCGCCGGCGAGGCCAACGTTCCGTTCTTCTCGATTTCAGGTTCGGACTTCGTCGAGATGTTTGTCGGCGTGGGCGCGAGCCGCGTGCGCGACCTCTTCGAGCAGGGCAAGAAGAACGCACCCTGCATCATCTTTATCGACGAAATTGACGCTGTCGGCCGTCATCGCGGAGCAGGTCTTGGCGGCGGACACGACGAGCGCGAGCAGACGCTGAACCAGCTGCTCGTCGAGATGGACGGCTTCGAGTCGAACGACGGCGTGATTCTGGTTGCCGCGACGAACCGGCCTGACGTGCTCGATCCGGCCTTGCTGCGGCCGGGCCGCTTTGACCGCCGTGTGGTCGTGGGACGCCCGGATGTGCGCGGGCGCGAGGAAGTGCTGCGGGTGCATGCCAAGAAGGTTCCGCTCTCCGAGGATGTAGATCTTCGCGTGATGGCCCGCGGGACACCGGGCTTTTCCGGCGCGGATCTCGCCAACATGGTGAACGAGGCCGCGCTGAACGCAGCTCGCTATAACCGCAAGGCCGTGGCGATGCTCGATTTCGAGCTGGCCAAGGACAAGGTGCTGATGGGCGCGGAGCGCAAGTCGATGTTGCTGACCGACGAGGAGAAGCGCGTAACGGCGTATCACGAGGCCGGCCATGCTCTGGTCGCCGCCATGCGCCAACATGCCGATCCGTTGCACAAGGTCACGATCATCCCGCGCGGTATGGCGCTGGGCGTGACGATGCAGTTGCCCGAAGACGACAAGCACACGGTCACTAAGGATTACCTCGAGACGCAGCTCTCGATCCTGATGGGCGGCCGCATCGCCGAGGAGATCTACCTCAAGCAGATGACGACCGGAGCGGGCAACGACATCGAGCGTGCGTCTGATCTGGCGCGCAAGATGGTCTGCGAGTTCGGCATGAGCCGCCTCGGTCCGCTGACCTTCGGCAAGAAAGAGGAGCAGATCTTCCTCGGCCGCGAGATTGCGCAGCACCGCGACTTTTCCGAAGAAACAGCGCGGCAGATCGACGCCGAAGTCCGTAGCTTCGTGGACGAGGCGTACCGTTCGGCGTACGAGATCCTGAACACCAATCAGGACATCATGCACCGCATGGCCACGGCTCTGTTGGAACGCGAGACGATCGACGCGAACGAGATCCGCATGATCATCGAGGGCAAGGAGCTGCCTCCGCTGAAGCCCTCGGGAGGCAATGGAACGGCCGCCGGCGGGGACGTGCAGCAAGTGCTCAAACCCGAACCGGGTCGCGGCGCCAGCTTCCCCGAAGGCAGTCCGTCACCGGCGTAGTCTTCAGTCTGAATCTAAAACAGCAGCCTGACCCAAGCGGTCAGGCTGTTTTGTTTTGCGCAGCAGGCCAGGCGATCGGACTGGGCCGCAGAACGTAAGAACGTCATCAAGTGCGTGTACTGCCGATTGTCGCGGAGAGCCACTCGACGCGCGGTGCAAGCTGCGATCAGGTTCACGATGCCGTTCGGCCCGCTTGACGCCAGTGCAATAGCAGTCCCAGAATGAGCGACAACGGCTGCGCTCCCGAAGAAACTCATTCGTAAACACCTCCTGTGCTATCACGGAAACCAGCATGAACCGCATTGCATTGCTCCAAATGGTCCTGTGTGTCGGCGTGTACACATCCTTCGCTTCACCGGCCCTTGCCCAACATGAGCATCCCGCCGGTGACCCAACAAAACTTGGTAAGGTCTCTTTCCCTGTTTCTTGTGAGCCGTCTGTTCAGCCCCAATTCAACGGCGCTGTGGCAATGCTCCATTCTTTCTGGTACGAGAAGGCCCACGATACCTTTGCTGCTGTAGCCGAGAAGGATCGTGCGTGCGGCATGGCGTACTGGGGAATGGCAATGACTTATTACCATCAAATCTGGTCGCCGCCCGGGCCGACGGACCTGAAGGCAGGTGCGTCCGCGCTGGAAAATGCCAAGGCGGCCGGCGCCAAGACGCAGCGAGAGCGGGACTACATCGCTGCTGTCGGAACGTTTTACAAGGACAGCGATAAGCTCGACCATCGCACTCGTGCGCTGGCTTATGAAAAGGCCATGGATCAGCTCCAGGCGCGTTATCCGGACGACCATGAAGCGGCCATTTTTTACGCGCTCGCACTGCTCGCCACTGCGCCTCCCACAGACAAGACTTATGTGAATCAGAAAAAGGCAAGCGCCATCCTTGAGCCACTCTTTGTGGAGCAACCAGAGCATCCCGGCATTGCGCACTACATCATCCACGCCGACGACTATCCGCCACTGGCACCGAGCGCTCTCGATGCGGCGCGGCGCTATGCAAAAATCGCGCCGGATTCGCCACATGCTCTGCACATGCCGTCACATATCTTCACCCGGCTCGGCCTGTGGCAGGAATCCATCGATTCCAACCTCGCCTCCGCAGCCTCAGCCCAGAAAAACAACGCGCCGGGCAATGAACTGCACGCGAAGGATTATCTGATCTATGCGTATCTGCAGGTGGCCCAGGACCAGGAGGCGAAAAAAGCGCTGGAAGCACCGCCGGCGGGTCGGCCTGATGATCCGCAATACATGAACTGGCTCTATGCGATGGGTACGTCGCCCGCCCGCTATGCGGTGGAACGACATCAGTGGTCCGACGCGGCCACTCTGCCGGTGCCACCTAATACCTTTCCTGGCGGGCGATGGGCGTGGACCGAATCCAATCTGCACTTTGCACGGGCTCTCGGCGCGTCACATACAGGCCAAATCGAGTCTGCGCGAAAAGAGGCCCAGGTGCTCGCGTCCCTTCGTGACACGCTTACCCAGAACAACGAAACATACTGGGCCGACCAGGTCGACATCCAGCAGGAGATTGCAGTGGCCTGGATTACCCTCGCCGAGGGCAAGCACGAAGACGCCTTGCAACAAATGCGTTCTGCCGCTGACCACGAGGATCGGACCGACAAGAACAACGTCACTCCGGGAGTGATTCTTCCGGCTCGCGAAATGCTTGGCGAAATGTTGCTGGAACAGAAGCAGCCAGCCCAAGCGATGATCGAGTTCGAAGCCACACTGCACACCGCTCCAAGTCGCTTCAATGCGCTCGCCGGCGCCGCGCGAGCGGCCACGCTTTCTGGCAACAACGAAAAAGCGAAAACCTACTATGCCCAGCTTCTGGCTATTTGCGGGCATGCCGACGGAAATCGGCCTGAGCTTCAAGATGCCCGATCGCTTTTGGCGCAAAAATAAGGTGTGGGTGGCTGCCGGTTGTCGCGGAACTGCCTCGCTTTAAGCTCTGGCCCCGGCGCCAACTTCCCGGAAGGCAGCGGGTCGCCGGCGTAGTTTCCAATCTGAATCCAGAACAGCAGCCTGGCCCCAGCGGTTAGGCTGTTTTGTTTGGGTAGAACTAACCCCTATTGAGATCGCTATCCGGGATATCGCGCAATGAGCCAATTTCCGGTTTGCCGGTGACTCGCCACCCGGCTCTTCCAATTTCGGGTATATCTATCTGGTTCAATCTGCGGGATCGAGTTCTACCTCCAAAGTCAGACGGCTGCCCGAATGTATTCGGATGGACTTTCCATCCCCCGCACCTTCCGACCACTCGCGAAAGCCCCACGAAGTTACATGCAGGAATAAATTCTTATCAGGCGGTACCAGGATAGTACGCGTCGAAGAGCAGCTTTGGGAAAAGACTAGGCTTTTCGGGTTGTCCGCAGACATCACCGTGACTTGAACTGCTTTGATAGGTTCGCCCGTTTTCTGGTTCGTCAGATGGATTTTTAGGAAGCCAGCCTTCGGAGGAAGAACGAGGTTGAACTCAGCTTCTGGCTGTTCTGGCGAAAGCGTCACACTCTTAGTGGGGTTCAGTCCTGTGGCGGAGAGGGAATATCCCGCCTCCTCGTCATCAGCAAAGACGGTATATCGGCCCCACCACGGAATCCGCACGAAATGGAATTCGCCGTTTTGATCTGTTTTTGTATAAGGGAGTATCGCTCCCAGTCCAACGCCAAGTGGGTAAGCCGTTAAACCGAGTTCTTTCGCAGGTTGTCCGTTCTGATCAATGACCGTCCCATAAATCACTCCTTTGGTAGGGTCTTCGGGCTGCTGTGCGGCTACAGCCTGGCCGAGCACGATCGTCACGATTATGATTGGTGACAAACCGATCATTAATAGAACAAAACGTCGCATGGTTTGGTGTTCCACTCTGATTATTGGAATTAGACACCGAGGAAGGCTATGGTGTTCCGTCACTGGTACAGCTAACCAGCCACTAGCGTCTGGGTTGTCGGCAATACGGAAATTACCTTTGGAGAGCATCCTCTGCGAAAATAGTCTTGCATGTGTAAGGCTCTGGTCGCGGGGCTCGCCGCGTCTCTTCTATTGACTGCCGGTTGCGGATATCACACCGCAGGCTCCGCGTCGCATCTTCCGCAGACGGTTCATACGCTGGCGGTGCCCACCTTCCAGAACGCGACGCAGTCGTATCACACCGAGGTTTCGTTCACGCAGGCGGTGATCAAGGAGTTTTCGAGCCGCACGCCGTACCATCTGGTTCCGGGTGCCGATCCCGATGCGGACGCGACCCTCAACGGCACCATTACCAGCTTTCAGGTCGTTCCCCTGACCTACAATTCGCAGACCGGGCAGTCGTCGAGCTTTCTGGTGACGATCCGGGCGAAGGTGGCGCTGACTGACAGGAATAAGAAAGTGCTGTATCAGAACTCGACATATCTTTTCCGGCAGCAGTACGAAACGACCGAGGACCTGGTGACCTTTATCCTCGAAGATCCATCTTCAGTGCAGCGGCTGTCGCGTGATTTTGCGCAGGCGGTTGTGTCCGATATTCTGGAGTCGTTCTGATGGGATATTCCTGTACTCGTTCCTTTGTGTTCTTTGCGTTCTCTGTGGTGAATCCCTGCTCGTCTTACGCGTCGAATCCGCTAACCGCAGGCGCCTTCGTCCGCCGGGGAGTTCGCTAGATGGGTGCGGGCTTTGCGGCGGCTGATCGCTTTATCGCCGAGGTGCGTGAGAATCGTCTGCGCCCTGGTTACGTATTGCTCGGCGACGAGATTTTCCTATATGAGCGATGCAGGCGTGCCGTAATCGACACGCTGGTGCCCGCAGGTCTGAAGGATTTCTGCCTGTCAGACCTGGATCTGGCCGAAACGAGCATCTTCGAGGTTTTGGACCGGGCGCGAACGCCGTCGCTGATGGCTCCGTTCCAGGCGTTTTTCGTTCGAGGGCTCAAGGCGCTTTATACGCGGGGCGCCAAGAAAGAGGAATTCGCTGCCATCGAGGAGTATTTCCGCTCTCCCAACCCGCAGGCCGTGATCCTGTTCATCGCCGATCACATCCGCATCCCGTCTGATCCGCGGCGCATGGACATGGAGGACAAGAATCGCTACGAGCGCATTCGCGAGACGCTCGGCGACTGGTGCGGCATGGTGGAGTTGGCGCGGGTCGATGAAGCCGATGCGCTGCGCTGGATCAGCGCCGAGAGCGAGCGCGTGGGCGTACGTTTTGACTCCGACGCGGCACGCGAGCTGGCCGACGCGCTCGGAGCGGACATGATGCTCATCGCTAGCGAGTGGAACAAGCTCGTGCTGTACGCCGGAGAGAAGAAGCAGGTTACGCTCGGCGACGTGGAGACGATGGTCCTCGCGGCGAAACAGCGCTCGCTCTACGAGCTGACGGATGCGATCTCATCCAGGGACACACCGCGGGCGCTCGCACTGCTACAGGGGCTGCTGAATGCTTCGGACGGTGGGGAGGATTCAGCCATCGGGCACCTGTACATGCTGGCGCGGACATTCCGGCAGATGCTGGTCATTCTTGAGAAGAACGTGCGCGACTCGCGGGCGATCTGGCAGGCGCTATGGCAGGGCTTCCGGATGCCGCCTTTTGCGGCCGACGACCTGATCCGGCAGGCGCGGCGCTACAAGTCGAGTCGCGAGATCACGCGGGCGCTCCGGCTGATTGCCCGGGCGGACCTGGAGTTGCGCTCGCAGCCTCCGGACAAGCGGCTGGTGCTCGAAAAGCTGGTATTTGATTTGACGAAAGAACCCAAGGCGGTGCCGGGGGAATTATCCACGCAGTATGCGATGGAACTGTAGGCTAAACGGCCGCGGCAGTAAGCAGCAGAAGAAGCGCAGCGGCGATCGTCGCAGCCTGGTAGACGTAGTCCGAAGCCTGCCTCTGGGCCTTTGTCGTGCTTGCGGCGTGCTTCGGTAGATGCTGCATGGCCGGGCTTTCTTTCCTTCCTTGCTATTAGGGATAGCGCAATTAAGTACGTTTCAGTGCCACCGGCGGATGACTTTTCCCTAACCGATATAGAGAGATTTTCTCCGTAGAAGTTTCTTACTTTAGCAAATTTTTTGCATAAGTTAACCGAAACGTTAATGAGCTCACACTTTAGTGGTACGCGGCAGCGTTGAGCCGACGGATGTAGAATCGCGCTGATGGCGTCGAGCGGACAGACACCTGATTTCCTAAGCCCGGATAAAAAGACGGCCCGCGAGCCTCGCTCTGTGCTTCCGTGGATGATTGCCGGCATCGCGGTCTTGGTGGTGCTCGGGATTTTCCTGGCACGTGGGCACCACGGGCCGCCGCCGAATCCGGGCGGGGCGGGCCTGGCGCCCCCGGATACCTACGCGGCAAACCTGCCGATCTCAGGCATCCAGATGAGCGAGGCCTCAAGCGTAGCCGGCGGCAAGGCGACCTACGTCGATGGGACGATTGCCAACAAAGGGGGTAAGACCGTATCTGGAATAACCGTTCAGGTGGCATTTCGGGACTTCACCAACCAGCTTGTCCAGAAGGAGACGATGCCACTGAATCTGATCCGGACACACCAGCCATATATCGATACTGAGCCGGTGTCTGCGGCTCCGATCAAGCCGGGGGACACGCGAGAGTTCCGGCTGATCTTCGATCATGTGGCAGAGGGCTGGAACCAGAACTATCCGGAGATCCGGGTGATTGAAGTGAAGGTCAAGTGACACCGGGATTAGGGATTAGCGATTAGAAAGAAAAAGCCCAGAGCACGGGTGTATGCTCTGTGCTCTGATTACTGGTTCTGAGGAGGTGCCGGTGGGGCGCCGCCGTCGGGGCCAGCCGGGCCGCGGTCTTCGCCGCGTGGTCCACCCCATTTGCCCCGGCTTTCCATGCGGGTGTGCGCGAGCGCCCTGAACTTCTTCCATTGGTCGGGAGTCAGCACGGTGCGAATGCCGAGGAGCATGCGGGCATGGGCCTTTTCGAGTTCGGCACGGGCCTGCGCGATGGCGTCGATCTGGCTGAGAATCTTCGCTTCGTCAGGCTGGTCGGCCTCGATCAGCGGCTGCATGATCGCTTCCTGCTTCTCGAGCGCGGCCTTCAGGTCGATCAGCCGCAGCTTGTTCTGCTGGAAGATATCGTCCATCTTCTTCTTCTGATCGTCGGTAATGCCGACCTGCTGGGCGATGTCGGAGTTGTCCCACCAGCGGCCCGGCGCGCCGGCTCGGAAGGCACGCTCCATGGGCGGGGGGCCGGGCGGCCCGCCTGCGGAGCCGTGCCAGTCCTGTGCTAGGGCAGGAGCGAGCGAGAGCAGAGAGGCCAGGGACAGAATCAAGGCAGGGCGGTTGAAGTTATTGTGAGACATGCTTCTTCTCCGGTTTGTTCAGCGGCATTTTATTGTTTGTGGATGTCGTGGCGTCCCAGTTATCCAGCTCAGCGAGTGGCGCCAGCGAGGATGGGACGGATTCTGAAACCGCGGTGTCGACCTGTTCGAGCAGCGCGGTATCGTCGGTACCCGGCTGCATATTGTGGGACATTAGGTGCGAGGGCGCACCGGCGGTCTTCGAATGATGCAGCAGGGGCAGAGCGCCCGCGCAGAGCAGGGCCGCACACGTCCACGCGAGCACCAGGCGCCTCTGCGCATCGCGCCTGCGGCGCTTAGCGGCGTTCAGCCAGCCGAACGGAACCGGCTGCGATGTCTGGCGCTCGGCGGCGCGGTGGACCGCGGCGCGGAAGTTGCGCAGGTCGTTTCCAAACTGGCCCGAGGGCTCGAGCAGAACCTCGTCGGGAGGCAAAACGTCACGAAATTCAGGTTGCTTGTTCATAGTTCACCTTCGGACTTTCCCAGGGCGCGCTCGCGCACGATGCGCAGGGCGCGATAGAGATGCGATTTGACAGTACTGGTGTTCATGCCGGTGGTTTCGGCGATCTCCGACAGCTCCATCTCCTCGACGAAGCGCAGCAAAAAGACGGTGCGCTGCTGGCGCGAGAGCTTCTCGACCGATCGCCAGATTTCGCGGACCCGCTCCTGCTGAAGGCACACCTCCTCCGGAGAGCGGGCACCGTCGGGGATCCATTCGCCCACGTCGACGATATCCAGCGCCGTATCGCGCGTTTTCTGCCAGAAGCGCATCCGCCGGTTGCGCAGATGGTCGCGGACGAGGTTCAGCGCGATGCGAGTGAGCCAGGTGGCCAGGCTCGAATCGCCGCGGAACTGGTGCCGGGCCGTGTAGGCCTTAAGAAAGCAGTCCTGCGTGAGTGACTCTGCGAGATCGCGGTCGCCGAGCGAGCCCATCAGGAAGCGGAAGATCCGGGGCCGGTAGAGGCGAACCACTTCATCGAAGTCGGCCAATTCGAGCACCGACTCAGCCCGGGCAAGCGGCGGAAGCTCCGTGGATACCATGTGTCCCATGCCTAGGGATAGACGGGATTTGCTGGCTTGAGTTTACAAGCGGCACGGAAATTGCTGCGTCTATTTCTTCACCTTGGCAGCAGCGGCGTCGATGTTGAAGGCGTCCGGCGGCAAGGGAACGTTGTAGCCGGCCTTGTAAAGGAAGCGCTGGCTGGTCATGTCTCCGTTCTTGAAGCGGGTGATGGAGAAGGCCGTCGGGATGCCATCGTAGGTGTGGTAGTCGTCGTACTCCTCGCGCTCCTCGTTCTTATCGTGGTAAACGGGGTCGCGGTATGGGAAGGTGCGGCTGCGCGGCAGGTGCGTTTCAGAGTCCATCTGGATGGTGATGGATTCGTTCGAAGGCGAAATGAGCGTGACCTGGTCGGTGAGATGCCGTTCGGAGAGCGTCTGCCCCTCGTAGATGAGGATCGTGTTCGGGTCCTTGAGCCAGACCCGGACGGCAACATCGATCGAGTGTTCGCGGCGGCGGAGATAGTCCTCGCAGATATCCTTCGGCAGCGGCTTTTTGCCCTGGTAGGTAGCCTCCATGCACTGGTCGCCGCTAAAAATGACCACGTCGTCGTGCTTCTTCGAGTATTCGACCCGCTCTTTGCCGTCCGGCGTACGCCACTGGAAGAAGTCCTCAATGGCGCCGGTGGGCTTGCCCTGGTAGAAGCCCGAGACGCGCCCCTGATAATAGGAGTTCTGGAGCGACAGCCAGCGCTGCCCGCCCATGGCCTCAACCATGGTGTTCAGCAGCGCACGGGCCTTCTGTTGGTTGGCGTCAGGAGACGAGCCGGCCTGGGCGTGCGCCGACAGCACGCCAGCCAGAAGAGCCAGGAGGATGAGAAGCCTTTTCATCCGGCCAGAACCGCGCCTCCGTTCACGTTGACGATCTCGCCGGTCATGAACCCGGCATAGGGGGTGCAGAGAAAGAGTATAGGCGCAGCCACTTCGGTCGGACGCGCGACCCGGCCCATCGGAATCGTGGCGAAGATCTTCGGGGCGGTTGCCGGATCCTTCAGCGCGGGCAGGGACATGTCAGTCTCGACCCATCCGGGGGCGACGCAGTTGACGTAGATGCCGTCGGGGGCGAGCTCGGTCGAGAGGCCCTTGGTCAGGCTGATGAGCGCACCTTTACTCGCGGCGTAGTCGGCGTGAAAGGCCTCCCCGCGCTGGCCCGCAGTCGAGCTGATGAAGACGATGTGCCCGGCGGCGGCCCCGGGCGATGGTCGTCCCTGGCGCTGCATGTGTGCGACGGCGGCCTGGGTGAGTCCGAAGACGCTGTCGAGGTTGACAGCGAGGGTCTGTCGCCATTGCGATTCAGGCATCGTGGCGATCGATGAGTCCTCAGGCGGCCAGACGCCGTGGTTGGCGACGAGGATATCGATGCGTCCGAAGGCGCGGACGGTCGCCTCGACCAGCGCGCGGCCCTGTTCGGCCGAGGAGAGATCCTGCTGGATGGCAAGGCAGTTTTCGGGGCCTCCGAACTCGTCGGAGAGCGCCTCGGCGGCGGCCTTGGCGCTGCGGTAGTTGAAGGCGACACGAGCACCCGCCTGGCGAAAAATTCCGACGGTTGCGGCTCCGATGCCGCGCGAGCCTCCGGTGATGAGGGCAACCTTTCCGGCGAGTGAGAGCGTAACTCCGGACATGATTCGACGGTACTGGAGGGGCGGGAAAGAGGCAATGGGAGCGAGCTACATATAATCACACCAACATGCGAGTCGGATGTTTTTGGTTGTTATTGATTTTAAGCAGTATCTCTAAGGCGCAGACGGGCCAGTTTGGTATGCCTGAGCAGTTGATAATTGCTCGTCACACCTTCTTCGATGTCGGTCCTCCTTTCGATTACTACGAGGTGATCCAAGTCACGACCGAGGGTACTGGGTTATTAGTTCAAAGAGCTCTCGTGACACCACCTGGAGACGTGTGCTTTCAGCCAGCCAAACTGGAGTTATCTTCCGGTACTCTTCCCCAGACCATGAAAGGTTTGCTGGCCTCGCGTAATCCTTGTGCGATTCCGGCAAAGGAATTGCACAAAGAGCGAGCCCGATGCAAAAAATGCTCCACGTTCGGTGGCGTGGATGTCACCATGGAGGTGACCTGCGGCGGGAAAGATCGGCAGATTCGAATGAACATTCTGGATCGCGATCTTTTTGATTCATCTCCGGGGACTCCGAAGAACACCTCCTGGAGCATGGCGGTTTTGGCGAAACTTGACCAGGCGCTCGGCCCGGGGGGTTATGGAAAAGCCGATATTTCCAATCGATTCCGCAGGACCCTCTACGCCGCCTCGGACAGCGCTCATCGAACAGATTTTAAAAGGGGATTTTGACTCCTTATTCGGAGAGCAATCAAAGGTTTCACAGATCGCGAAGGATGCGGTCAGTGGCCCAGCTCGGTCACCAACAATCGAAGTCGAGAATGTATCTCCCGCCGTGCCGATTGCTGTGGAACTCCCGAGCTACCCGCCAATAGCGAAGGCTGCTCATGTGGAAGGCGTGGTTCAGGTGACGTTCGATGTAAACGAGGGAGGCGTCGCAAGGAATATCGTCTTCACCAACGAGCCGAGACTCCGGATGCTGCAGCCCGCAGTGGCTGAGTCTCTTTCAAAGTGGAGGTTCCCGCAATCAGCAGCGGGAAAAAGCGGCACGGCTTCAATCCGGTTCCGACTCAACTGTAATCGAAATCCATCTTAGAAAGAATTTGCGAGCGCCTACCTTGTGCTACCGCCAGTCATCCAGCACAAACACCCCCGGCCGGCAGTAGCCCGGCTCGTTCGGCCGGTGCATGATGATCAGGTGAATCCGGCTGCGGAAAGCGCGAGCCAGCATCTGCCGGTAGGCCTCCTCGCGGGATGTGTTCACGCCTGCCAGCACGTTGACCATCCCGACTGACCGCGCGAGAGCTCCGGCGGCATCGAGCAGGGCTGCAAAGTGGTCCGCGGCCTTCGGTCCGGGACGCACGGCAGCGAACTTGATGTAGAGACAACCTTCGCCGGCCTCGCTCGCCGGTCCCCAGTGGCAGACGGCGAATGCGGCGAGCCGGCCGCTCGAATCCCAGACCAGCAGCGTGTCTCCAAGGTTGCGGGCGGTCGCGGTGCGGATCTCGCCGCGCAGATCGAGCCCCTCAAAGACCTCCTCGGCCATTGCCCTGCTGGCCTCCTCTGCTTGGCGACGGGCATCCGACGACAGCGCGGAGTAACGCGCATCCGGCGGGAGTGAACCCGCCCCCTTCGCTGAAACCGGAGCTGCCATGAGCATCGTGAGATAGCGCGGATAGAACCCAAATTTCTGATACAGCCAGACGTGCTTGGTGCTGTGCGGAAAAGTGCACAGGCCGGCATGCTTTGTGCCCCAGCGGTCGAACTGCCGGCATGCAGCCTCGACGAGCGGCTGGGCGATACCGCTATTCCACAGATCGGGCCGCACGCAGATTGGACCGAAGAAGCCGATACTGCCCCAGTTCGTCGCGAAGTTCACTCCGGCCAATTCGCCGTCGCGATCGGCGGCGAAGGAGGCGATGTGCTCGGCGCCGAACCGTCCGTAGACATAGTCGAGGTCGGTCCAGAAATTGTCCAGATCAGGTGCCCCCAGGAAGGTCCCGAAGGCACGGCGCACAATGCGCTGTGCCTCGCTCAGGTCGCTCTCAGCAAGCGGCCGTACATCTGCCATTTTCTTCTACCTCGTTTCCTGCGACGCCGAAGTTTACATGGAAATCGGGTCGTGGCGCGACGATTTATCTTCGGGGAGTGTTTCGGAATCCGGGCATCCTGCATCCAACTACACGCCTCTCTGCCTCCGGACGTAGAATCTTTCAGGTCTGACTTCGAACACGAGGTGAAATCCATGAGAAGAGCGTTTCTTACCCTCGCTTCCCTGGGAATGGTGGCGTTGCTGTTTTCGATGGCCCCCGACCTCAAGCGTTATCTCAGGATTCGATCCATGTAGCGCCAACTCTTGCCTAATCCGGACTTGAGGCCCAAGATGAACGGGTTGCGACTTCTGTGCGCCGGTCTCCGCATGGAAAGGAACCTGCTTCATCATGGCCTCCGCTCGTCCGCCGGATCGCAAGCCGCCCGTCAGCAAGTTGGATATCGGGGAACTGGACATCCTCTGGATCACCGCCGGCCTCGGCTGTGACGGAGACACCATCGCCATGACGGCAGCCACGCAGCCCAGCATTGAAGACCTCCTCTTTGGAGCGCTGCCCTGGATTCCGAAAATCCACCTGCACAATCCCTTCCTCGCCGCCGAAGTCGGAGACGACTTCATGCGCCGCTTCCATCTCGCTGCGGAAGGCAGATCGAACCCCTTCATTCTGGTGGTCGAGGGCTCGATCCCCGACGAAACGAACAAGCCCGAGGGTTACTGGGCATCCTTCGGCACCGATCCTGCGACCGGCCAGCCCATCACCACCTGCGAGTGGATCGACCGGCTCGCACCCAAAGCCTGGGCGGTCATCGCCGCCGGGACCTGCGCCACGTACGGCGGCATTCATGCGATGGAGGGCAATCCGACCGGCTGCATGGGCCTTCCCGACTATCTCGGCTGGAACTGGCGTTCGAGCGCCGGAATCCCGATCGTCTGCATTCCCGGTTGTCCTGTTCACCCCGACAATTTCACCGAAACCCTGCTCTACCTGTTGCACATGGCCACCGGCCGCGCGCCCATGATCCCGCTCGATGAGGCACTTCGGCCCACATGGCTCTTTGGCAGTACCGTCCACGAGGGCTGCGACCGCGGAGGCTACTACGAGCAGGCGCAGTTTGCCGAGGAGTACGGCTCGCCCCTCTGCATCGTGAAGCTTGGCTGCTGGGGGCCGGTCGTGCAGTGCAACGTGGGCAAGCGCGGCTGGATCTCCGGCGTGGGCGGCTGCCCCAATGTCGGCGGTATCTGCATCGGCTGCACCATGCCTGGGTTCCCGGACAAGTTCATGCCCTTCATGGAGCAGCCTCCCGGCTCGCTGCTCTCCTCGGCCGCCGTTCAGACCTACGGCCGCGCGATTCACGCGCTGCGCCGCTTCACGCAGGCTTCGCTCAACAAGGAGCCCGGATGGCGGCAGCGCCCTCGTAACGTTCCTCCTGAAAGCCAAACGGAAAGCCCGCGCACGTCAACCCGGCCCTCGGAGTAGCCACGATGTCTGTGCACACCATTCACACGCCGCGGATCGACGCAAGCCCGTTCCCCAATCTCAACGAAACGCCTGGACTCGCAGAAGCCGAAGCCGTGCTTCTCGATCTCGCCCAGGTCTTTGCCCCGCCCGTTCTCGACAGCAACGAGCGCACGCAGGCAGACGCACGCGCGCCCAACCTCGAGGACAAATACCGCGCCCTTCTCGAGCAGATTCCCGCCGTCGTCTTCATGGCCTATCTCGACCGCGGCATCAGCGAGGCCTACGTCAGCCCCGAGATCGAAGCCGTTCTCGGATACTCGCGCGAGGAGTGGCTCGAAGATCCGATTCGCTGGTTCGAACGCATCCATCCCGACGACAAGCAACGCTGGAGCCTTGAGGCCGCCGAGATGTTTCTCTCCGGCAAGCCGCTGCGCTCGGCCTATCGAGTGATTGCGCGCGACGGTCGCGTCATCTGGTTCCACTGCGACGCGCGGATGATGCGCCGCGAGGACGGCCGTCCCTGGTTCATCCATGGCGTGGCCTTCGACATTAGCGACATGAAGCACATCGAGGAAGAGCTGCAGGAAGAGCGCAATTTCGTTTCGACCATCCTCGATACCGTTGGAGCCCTCGTGGTCGTACTCGACGACAAGGGTCGCATCCTCCGCTTTAATCCGGCCTGCGAGCTGATCACTGGATACTCGATGGAAGAAGTCCAGGGCCAGTGCGTGTGGGATCTGTTTCTCCAGCCTGATGAAGCTGAGCACTTCCGCCAGATCTTCGAGGTGATGCGCACGGACCTGCTTCCGCAGAGCTACCAAAGCTGCTGGTTGACGCGCCACGGAGATCCACGGCTGATCGCATGGACGAGCACGCTTCTGCCCGCGAACGGCGAAACATCCAGCTATGTAATCACGACGGGTATCGACATTACGGAGCGGAAGCACCTCGAAAGAGCGCTGCTCGAAATCAGCGCGCGCGAACAGCGCCGCATCGGGCAGGATCTGCACGACGGGCTCGGCCAGCACCTCACCGGAATCGCGTTCATGGCCAAGGCACACGAAGCCAGGCTGGCAGAAAGAAGCCGGCCCGAGGCTGAGGACGCGGCAAAGATCGTGAAGTTCGTCAATGAAGCGATTTACAAAACGCGGGAGCTCGCCCGCGGATTGCTCCCCGTTGTCTCCGAATCGCAGGGGTTGATGTCTGCGTTGCAGCTATGGGCTTCGGAAGTGGAAGACCTGTTTCGGATCAGGTGCCGCTTCGAATGCGACCAACCCGTTCTGATTCACGACGTAACCACTGCGACGCATCTTTATCACATCGCCCGCGAAGCGGTGAACAACGCGATCAAACACGGAGCGCCGCGGAGCATCATGATCCAACTCGCTGCCGAAAAGGGGCGAGGTACATTGCTGATCAGAGATGACGGCCTCGGCATGGCCGAAATTCGTGAGAGTAATCACGGGATGGGACTGCACATCATGAACTACCGGGCAGCCATGATCGGTGGATCGCTCGATGTCCGACAGGGTACTCCGCAGGGAACTCTAGTGATCTGTAGCTTCCCTCTGAAAGAGCAAGAGTAGGCTCCGCATGATCGAGACAGCCACTGCACAGCGGGATACGCAGGCAAAGAAGAAATCCGTCTTTGTGGTCGACGATCATCCCCTTCTGCGGCAAGGTCTGGCGCTGATGATCGATCGCGAGCCCGATTTGATGGTCTGCGGCGAAGCCGAAGAAGCGCAAACTGCGCTGAGAGAAATATCGGTGCGCAAACCTGACATTCTCATCGTTGACATCTCCCTCAAGGGTCCTGACGGCCTCGACCTGCTGAAGAATCTTCGCTCGCTTTACCCCGATCTTCCCGTACTTATCCTCTCCATGCATGACGAGTCGATCTATGCCGAGCGGGCGCTGCGGGCTCGCGCCAACGGCTACATCATGAAGCAGGAGGCGACCGAGAAAGTTCTCACTGCCATTCGGCGCATCCTCGCCGGAGAGATTTATCTAAGTGAAAAAATGGCCAACAAGCTGCTGCATCAGTACATCAGCGGCGCCGCGTGGAACGAAAATTCGCGGCTGTCAGTCCTCTCCGATCGCGAACTCGAGGTCTTCCGCCAGATTGGCGAAGGCCGCAGCACACGCCAGATTGCCGAAAACCTGCACCTGAGCATCAAGACGGTCGAAACCTACCAGGCCCACATCAAAGAGAAGCTCGCTCTTCGCACTGGACGCGAGCTCGTCCAGCACGCCATTCAATCCAAGATCAACGAGTCCAGCTCAGCGAGCGCGCAGAGTAATCCATCGGGGAATCCCCGGTAGCGTCCTGAGCATTTGCATGAGGAAAAAATCGGGCCCATCCCGCTTGTGATGCTGTTCAAGCCTCTGTTTCCATTGCCTGTTCGCTTGGGACGGCGTTTGTGACGACCCCTGCCGTCATCCGAAGCGCGTTATTTCGTCGAGAGGAGATTCCCCGTCTATGCCAGAGAATGGAGCGCCTTATGGTCGAGTTACGCAGAAACAGCCTGCCGTAGCAGAGGTCCACATCGTTTGGATCACCGCCGGCCTGGGCTGCGATGGCGATTCTGTGTCGGTCACCGCAGCTACACAGCCCAGCGTCGAGGATGTCTTGCTGGGGGCGATTCCTGGTCTGCCCAAGGTTCATCTGCACAACCCCGTTCTGGCCTATGAAGTTGGCGACGACTTCATGAAGTACTACTACCTTGCAGAGCAGGGAAAGCTCGATCCGTTCGTGCTGGTGGTCGAGGGTTCGATTCCGAACGAAAAGATCAAGAAAGAAGGTTACTGGGCTGCAGTCGGCACGAATCCGATGACTGGCCAGCCAATCACCACTTGTGAGTGGATCGACCGCCTTGCTCCCAAGGCTCTCGCTGTTATCGGCGCCGGAACCTGCGCCACCTACGGCGGCATTCACGCGATGGAAGGTAATCCCACCCGATGCATGGGCCTTGCAGATTATCTTGGCTGGGATTGGAAGTCGAAGGCCGGTCTGCCGATCGTCAATGTCCCGGGCTGCCCGGTTCAGCCTGACAATTTCATGGAGACGGTGCTCTATCTCCTCTACCAGGTCGCCGGTCTCGCGCCGATGATTCCGCTCGACGACCAGCTGCGTCCTACATGGCTCTTCGGCAAGACGGTTCACGAAGGCTGCGACCGCGCCGGCTACTACGAGCAGGGCGACTTTACGACGACATACAGCTCGCCCAAATGCCTCGTGAAGATCGGATGCTGGGGGCCGGTCGTCAACTGCAATGTGCCCAAGCGCGGCTGGATGGCCGGCATCGGCGGTTGCCCCAACGTAGGCGGCATCTGCATCGGCTGCACCATGCCGGGCTTCCCCGACAAGTTCATGCCGTTCATGGATGAGCCTCCGGGCGCAAAACTCTCGACCAATGCGGTCGCAGCCTGGGGCAAAGGGATTCGCGCGCTGCGAGCTCTCACCAACGACACGGTGAACAAAGAACCGAAGTGGCGCCATCCTCGCGCTGAACTTACAACTGGGTATGACCCCAGATCCTACTAACCAGCCTGCAACGCACTGAAGGAGCAAAGACAATGGGCACAATTGCTGCAGAACGCCACGAAGAAGCCGCAAAGACCAGCCAGTTAGTAGAGATGAATTGGGATCCGATCACCCGGATCGTCGGCAGCCTCGGCATCTTCACCACCATCGACTTCGGCAAGCGAAAGGTTGCGGAGTGTCACAGCACCTCATCGATCTTTCGCGGCTACAGCATCTTCATGAAGGGCAAAGATCCCCGCGACTCGCACTTCATCACCAGCCGCATCTGCGGCATCTGCGGAGACAACCACGCCACATGCGCCACCTATGCGCAGAACATGGCCTTCGGCGTGCAGCCGCCGGCCATGGCGGAGTGGATCGTTAACCTGGGTGAAGCGGCCGAATACATGTTCGACCACAACATCTTTCAGGACAATCTCGTCGGTGTCGACTTCTGCGAACAAATGGTCAAGGAGACGAATCCCGGCGTCCTCGATAAGGCGGAGAAGACCGAGGCTCCCCACGCGAATCTGCATGGCTACCGCACCATCGCCGACATCATGCGCGCTCTCAATCCATTTACAGGGGCCTTTTATCGCGAAGCCCTGCAGATGAGCCGTATGACCCGCGAGATGTTCTGCCTGATGGAAGGCCGCCATGTGCATCCATCGACGCTCTATCCCGGCGGGGTCGGAACAGTACCGACGGTCCAGCTCTTCACCGACTACATTGTTCGCCTGATGAAGTACGTGGAGTTCATGAAGAAGGTAGTTCCGCTCCATGATGACCTGTTCGACTTCTTCTATGCGGCCCTGCCCGGCTACGAAGAAGTCGGGCGGCGCAGGATACTTCTCGGCTGCTGGGGCTCCTTCAACAACCCTGATGTCTGCGACTATACCTATAAGCGCATGAGCGACTGGGGCCGCGCCATGTACGTTACCCCCGGCGTTGTCGTCGATGGTCAGCTGGTAACTACCGACTTAGTGGATATCAACCTCAACATCCGCATTCTGCTGGGTAGCTCTTACTACGACGACTGGCAGAACGCCGAAACCTTCGTCAAGACAGACCCACTCGGCAACCCGGTCGACCAGCGCCATCCCTGGAACCAGAGCACCTTCCCCAGGC
>JAFAKX010000124.1 GCA_019234945.1 Silvibacterium sp. | reverse complement strand
TCACGGATGATGGCAAGCCGAAAGAGTATATGGTTACCGACGGGTTACGTGTTTACTTTCAGGAAAGTGAAGATCTCAGGATCGGACAGGTTTCCGTCGCTGGCGGAGCAACAGCGCCAGTGGAAACAGGTTTTACACGATCCTGGCTTACCGGAATTACACACGACAGCTCCGCCTTGCTGGTTGCCGTCCCTGCGGATTCGGCATTGACTTCAGCCGCCCTATGGCTGGTTCCAGTTCCGGCAGGAGAGCCCCGCCGCCTCGGCAACTTCGAACCTAATAGTCCGGACCTTGATTTCTTCTCTCTCGTGAACGAATCGGGCTTGTTCCCGGATGGGCGCGTCGTTTTCGCTGAGCTTTCTCGGGAAAGCGATGGGAAGAGCGCCTTTAGCACTGACTGGTTCGTTGCAGAAAGGGATGGTTCGAAGCCACGCAAACTGGTTTCACTTCCCGGTGTCGTTGGAAAAGCGAGTGTTTCACCGGACGGTCAGCAAATCATCCTCATTCAGGAGCAGCCGGGCAATCGCAGGTTATTCGAGATAGCAGCCGACGGGACGGGACTGCACGAGATTCGGAGACTGAGCGAGGGTGAGTGGAATTTCCGTTGGACTCCAGACGGAAAATATCTTGTGTATCAAGCGGGAATTGAACCGCCATCGGATATCTGGCTGCTGCCAATGAAGACGGGACTCTTTGGGCGCGTCGGAGAGCCCTTCCGGCTTACCCATGGACCGCTGCCCTATTCGTTCCCGTGTCCGAGCCGCGACGGAAAGCAGATTTTTGCTCTCGGTTCGAGACAGCGCGGCGAACTGGTCCGCTATGACATGAAATCGAAGCAGTTTGTGCCGTTTCTTTCGGGCATTTCAGCGACAGACCCGACTTTTTCCCGCGATGGCAAATGGGTCGCTTATGCTTCCTTTCCAGACCGCACGCTCTGGCGCAGCCGCAGCGATGGAAGCGAACGCATGCAGCTGACATATGCTCCGGTCGAGGTGGAAACCCCGATGATTTCACCCGACGGAACAAAGGTTGCGTTCTTTACCCCCAGAGATGACGTGTTTCTGGTCAGCATGGAAGGGGGGACACCGCAGAAGATCCTCGAAAATGCTTGCTGTCCGATTTGGTCGCCGAACGGAAATTTTCTCTTTTATCACCATAGTTGGAGGGCGGGCGGAAGTTGGGTCGCCGGCGGAGGCATGATCGCCGACTTACGCACTGGCGAAAAATCCGCAGTTCCCTCTTCGGAGCGTATATTCCCCTTCTGGCTTAATCAGGACACTCTGATAGCACCGAACGAAAAGGGAACGAATTTTGTGACCTTCAATCTAAAAACCGGGAAATGGATGGACTTGGGACCAGGCAACCTGAGCGGCATAGAGCACTGGATGATGTCACCGGATTACAAGTATATGTACTTTTCGACAGCAGGCTCGGAACCCAAGGCCATGCGCCTGCGAATCGCAGACCTCCAGGTTGAGACCATCACCAGCCTGAAAGACTTTCACCGCGTGGTGAATGATGGGAACACACAAATCAACGTTTCGCCTGACGGCTCTCCGGTGTTTACGCGGGACACCGGCTATCAGGAGATCTACGCGCTGAATGTGCGCTGGCCGTGAGGGATCCAGCGCGACTGCTCGCTTCGTCTGCGACTCCGCTCGGGCCTGCGGCAGCAAGGTGCGACGCTTCGCGTCGTTCTTATGGCACAGCTAAAGCTGTGCCCTGATACAAAGCAGGTCAATGGACTCGTTATACCGGGCGCTTCTACCGGACTCGCGGGGCGAGGTTTCGGTGGCTGGTTTGGTGAAGTGCATCCCACCCTTCGCGCAAAGCCACCCCACGGACGAAGACCTGTCCGTGGGGACCCCGGACACGCGCTCAGGATGGGGCCACCCTCGTTCGTGCCTGATCTGAAGGCTGAAGGGTGGGCGCCCCCCGGACCTCCAGTCTCGGGATGAAATTACTCTTCATGAGCTAACGGCGGGCTTGTGGGCCACCTGTGCTGGATGTGCCGTCCCTGCCGGGACTCGGTATGTTCTGTTCCGTTTCCCGGCACTGCCGTGCCGGGCTAAAGGTTGTAGCGTCCCTCCGGGACTCGGACTCAGGGCCGGCGAAACCCCTGCGCTTCTACCGGACTCGCGGGGCGAGGCCGGGGGTTTCGGGGACTGGTTTGGTGGAGTGCATCCCACCCTTCGCGCCTAGCCACCCCACGGACGAAGACCTGTCCGTGGGGACCCCGGACACGCGCTCAGGATGGGCACCCTCGCGGCCGCGGCTTTTACAAATACGAGTAAGAGCGTCGGGTGACATTGGCCCGCATTGAAGCGATCTCTAAAGCGTAATGTGAAAGCGTAATGTGCATTTGCTAAGATCGACGGCGATCGTCCGCAAGCCAAAATCCGCTCTCCAGGACCCACGCATGAAACAGATTACTGCCCATCTGCACTTCGACGGAAACTGCCGCGCCGCCATGGAGTTCTACAAGCAAGCTACCGGCGCTGATCTCTTTATCATGCCCTTCTCTGAGGCACCCGGAGACCCGGCCTGAGTCACTCCCGAATCCCGCGACCGCATCATGCACTCAGCCCTCAAGCGCGGCGATACCCTGTTCCTCATGGCCGCTGACAATATGCCTGGATCGCCATTCAATCAGGGCAACAATGTTTCCGTATGCATCGAATGCGACAGCGCCGAAGAGATAGAAGCTTTCTTCAAAGCGCTCTCCGCCGGTGGAGAAGTCACCATGCCCTTGCAGGACATGTTTTGGAACGCCCGCTTCGGCATGCTCAAGGACAAGTTCGGCATCCACTGGATGCTCAACTACACGCTTCCACCGAAGGCATAAGCTTCGATCATCACATACGCTTCAACGATCATTGATGGATCACCTCAGCCGCCGCGCCGTCGCCGCCGCTCTTGTCGTGTCACGCAATCTCGGCCTGCACTGCAGCGACGCGCCTGAAGTCGTCGCCGACAGCAGCAACGTGCTGGTTCATCTCGTGCCTGCGCCCGTGGTCGCGCGCGTCGCCACTACGACCGCACTTGTTCGCAAGCCGGCCCGGCAATGGCTCGCGCTCGATCTTGATCTGGCGGGATATCTCGCCGTTCGCAACTTCCCGGTCGTCCCGCCCTGCAGAGAGCTGCCCGCCGGCCCGCATCAGCATGACGGTTTCGCCCTGACATTTTGGGAATTCATCGAGCACGACCGCAGCTACATTGCCGCCGCGCAGGAAGTCGGCCCATTGCTTCGCGAACTACACTCAATTCTGCATGGTTATTCCGGCCCGCTGCGCCGTCTCAGTCCATTTGCAGAGATCCCGCAGTGGCTCGGCGAAGTCGAGTCATGGAACAGCATTGATCCCGCCGATATCGCCATACTCCGCCGCGGCTTCGCTGTTATATCAGCCGAAATCGAGTCGCTCCATCTTGCCGAACAACCCCTCCACGGCGATGCCCACAAGAAGAACGTCCTCAAGACCAGCAAAGGCCTCGTCTGGACCGACTTCGAGGATGCCTGCTCCGGTCCCATCGAGTGGGATCTCGCCTGCTTCGTCCGCACTTCCCTCGAGTCCAGCCAGTCGCTCTGGCAAGCTACGGTGACGACCTGGATCGCGCCCGCCTCAACCCCTTCTTTGCTGCGCGCGACCTCCAGGGAGCCGCCTGGGGCGCCATCCTGTCCACGCGATTCCCCGGCCGCAAGGAACGCGCAGCGGAGTGGATGGCTGTCGCCCGCTCCCGATATGGTTAGCGACATCCCCAAACGGCATGCCTGTAGCCCAACCAGGTTCCTCCCGAGTTTGTGCCTCATTTTGCACATCCATCCGGCGTATGCTCATCGTTATGGTTCGTATGACGGTGCTTGCCAGCGGCTCCCGAGGCAACAGCACCGTTGTCTCCTCCAGTCGCACGCGGATTCTCGTTGATGCCGGTATGTCCTGCCGCGAGATTTTTAAGCGAATGCAGGCTGTGGACGAAGATCACCGCACCCTCGACGCCATCCTCATCACGCACGAGCATCAGGATCATGTGCAGGGGCTCGCCGTCACCGCCCGCAAGCTCGGCATTCCCGTCTATTTCACTGAGTCTACGCACCGCGCCTGGATTCGCTGGATTACTCCGCGTAAGCGCCTGACCTATGCCGAGTGGCTCGCCGAGCGCAAGCAGCAGGCCGAAAGCCGTGCCGCCAATCCAGCCGACGACGACCGTGAAGCCTTCGAAGAAGAGCACGAAGCCCTTGCTTCCGAACCCGAAAAGGCGAAGGCCGATCCGGCAGCTCTTCCCGCCGTCGAATATTTCACTGCCGGCGAGGGATTCTCGGTCGGCGACATCACCGTGACCCCCTTCACCATCCCGCACGATGCGGCCGACCCCGTCGGATTCGTCTTCGAGGCCGAGGGCTTGCGTATCGGTCTGGCTACCGACCTCGGCTACATGCCCCCGAACGCCGCCATGCGGCTCCGGCGCTGCGACATCCTGATGCTCGAATCGAATCACGATCTCGACATGCTGCGTGACGGGCCCTACCCCTGGTCCGTCAAACAGCGGGTCATGTCACGGGTGGGCCATTTGTCAAATAACGCAGCAGCCCAGTATCTGGAAAAGGACTACGATGGACAGGCCGCCTATGTGATCCTGGCGCATCTATCAGAAAGCAATAATCTTCCCGAGCTTGCGCGGGTCTCCGCCGAGCATGCATTACGTGATCGCATGAACCTGCTGGGTAACCGTGTATTGCTTGCGACCCAGGATGAGCCAATGGCATCTATTGTGCTGTAGGCGCAGATTTTATTTCAGGCCGGATGGCCTTATACTGGAAGGAATTGCCCAAGGTGCTGAATACTTCTCAACTTGCCCGCGTTTTCACAGGGCAGATGATACTATTTGGTGCAACCAGGGGGGCGTAAGGATCGTAGAGCTAAAAAGATGACAAAGTGCACAGACCAGGTTGTAGGCGATATTCTTTCCGGCTGGCGTTACGACATTTCTGGAATTTCGCCCGAGATGCGGATCGACTATGAAAGGCATCTTGAGACCTGCGAATGTTGCAGCCGCCGTCAGCGCCTTCACCGCACCATTGATGTCGTCCTAATCGGAATCAGCACAGTCTGCATCCTGGCCTTTGTCTTCGCCCTGGCCGTGATCCATCGCGTGGAGCCGCTGCGCAACTGGGCGCTGGTCATGCACTTGGATCATCGCGCCATAGTCATGACGCTCCAGAGCGCCGCAGCCGTAGGCCTGCTGGTCTCACTTATCTCGTGGGTGCTGGTTGCCGTCACCACCCCCGCCCCGCTCTACATTACGGGCGTCGCGCTCGCCCAGGCCCGGGTTCTGCAGGAGCGCATCCCCGAAGAGCTGCGTGGCCGCTCCTCGCGCCACGTCGCCTGAATTCCAGTCGTCGGTTTTCAATCCACAGAACAACTTACAATCAAGAGCTGGAACTAGCGGCCAGAAGCTGGACGTTCCATCGCTCCTGTCAACTCCTTCACCTTCTCTACATGGTGCCGCACGCACCAATGCTCGAGGCCCCTGGCGATCCTTTCCACCGCTCGTGGATCTGCATAGCTTGCCGTCCCGACCTGCACCGCGGTCGCTCCGGCCAGCAGAAACTCCACCGCATCCTCCGCCGAGACGATCCCGCCCATCCCCAGCACCGGAATCTTCACCGCCCTGGCCGCCTCCCAGACCATGCGCACGGCAATCGGCCTGATTGCCGGACCGGACAATCCCGCCGTCACATTGGCGATGCGCGGCCTTCTCGTCTCGACATCGATAGCCAGCGAGACGAAAGTATTCACCAGTGACACCGCGTCCGCTCCCGCCTTCTCCGCGCACTTTGCCATGTTGGCGATCGATGTCACATTGGGTGAGAGCTTTACAATCAGTGGCCGTTTTGCTATCTGCTTCGTGCGCCAGATCAGCTCGTCCAGCATCGTCGGGTCTGTCCCGAACACCATGCCGCCGTGGTCCGTGTTTGGACACGACGCATTCAGCTCATACGCCGCGATCCCTTCCGCATCGTTGAGCTGCTGGATGACCTCGATATAGTCCGTGACCTGGTAGCCGAACACATTCGCGATCACGGCGCATCCCGGATACTTTCGCAACTCAGGCAACTTCTTCTCGATGAAAGCCTTGACACCGATATTCTGCAGCCCGATCGAGTTCATCATGCCGGAAGCGGTCTCGATCAGTCGTGGAGCCTCATTGCCCGCCATCGGCTCCCGCGAAAGCCCCTTCGTGACGAAGCCGCCGATGCGATCGAACGAGAGAATCTCCTCGAACTCAACCCCGTATCCGAATGTCCCGCTTGCGGCGATCACCGGATTGGTCAGCTCAATCCCGGCAAATTGCACCCGCATGTCCGGCTTCACGGCTTGCTCTCGCTCGCTGCGCGCCTGTGTGCCGGGTGCGCACGACCCGCCGGCACCGGCTTCGGATAAACCACCGCCGTTGGCGGCTTGAGCACCTGCGTCAGAACATGTCCGATCGAGGCCGATGGCTGATTCACACCCAGCAAGGAAGCGAAGGTCGGGGCTATATCCACCGGCTCGACCAGCCCGCGATAGGTTCCCGGCGCAAACGGCGCCCCGTAAAACACCAGCGGCACATGACGATCGTAGGCATACGGTGAATAGTGCGTTGTACCCCCGTTGGGATTTGCGGGCATCTGAAACGCCTGCGGAATCACCATCACATACCACCCCCCGTTCGGCGTGTAGCTGTGGGCTATCAGCTCGCCAAAGGGAGTGGGTGCCACCTGCCCCTGCGCGATCTGCTGGCGGGTGTACGTCCGATACAGCGCCGGCGACGGCGGCAGCCTGGCCGTTGCCGGACCCTTCTCATCGCTGTGCGTCGTCAGGTTCGCAAAAGCTTCCGGGACAAACCCCTGCACGGCCTGTTCCGCCTCCTGCTCGTTGATACCCGCCCGATCGAACGCCGGCTGGTTCAACGCCAGATATGGGAACGACTGTTTTGGCAGCAGGTACTCTATTTTTTCTCCCGGCGAAAATTTCTGGTTGATCGCAAAGTTCAGGTTATCGACCAGCTTCTTCATCTCGATCGTCGCTGCATCCAACCCCAGCTTTGCTGCATTCGCCGGAACCGGTGCGATCCCATGGTCCGCGGTCAGCACGATCCACACGTTGCCAAGGCCACCCTCCACGTTCTTATCCAGCCACGTGAAGAATTCATCGAGGTCCGCATCGACCGCATCCACCATCTGTCGCTGCTCATCCGCGTCCGGTCCAACCCTGTGCCCGAGCAGGTCCGTCGACGAAATGCTCAGTGTCAGCATATCGGTCGTAGGACCCTTGCCGAGCGCGGTGCCGGTAATCAGCGCCTTGGCAAAATCCAGCTCATAGCTCACTGCCGCTGGAGTCGGCCCCACCACTCCATAGAAATTCTTTGTGTCCACCGGAGCCTGAGCCTCCGTCACCGCCTGCGCGATGCGCGGTCCATCGTCAAATGTCTGGGCCCACTCCGGAAGCTGGTCCATGTAGTACGTCGACGTAATGAACCTTCCCGACGCCTGATCGATCCAGAAAACCCCGTTCGCCGTCGCGCCCGCCGGCAGAATCGCCGCCCGGTCTTTCAGCGACACCCCATACACACGTGATATCCCGACTGTGTCCAGCCGCAGCTCGTCACCAATCGTCGAAGCCAAAAGGTTGCGCGGCGACGACCCCGGAGTCGTCGTCGCTCCCGCCGGCAGTCCCACCAGCGCGTAGCGCTCATCCTCCACCGAGGTCACCGGACGATCCTTGTTTCGTCCCAGGTCCCACCATTCGTTGCTGCCAATGCCGTGCCCGTCCGTATACGCTCCCGTCCCGATCGTCGAGTGCCCCGGAGCCGTTTCCGTATTCGCATACCCGAAATAGCAATCGGTGAAGTAAGCGCCATGCTCCATCAGCAGCCTGAATCCCCGTGCCTTGAAGTCAATGTGATAACGCTCCAGATAGTCCGCTCGGAACTGATCCAACACCAGAATGATGATCAGCTTCGGATGCCCGTCATACGCGCTCGCAGCGGCGCGTGGAGCAGCAGAAGAAAAAGCAAGCGCCCAAATCATCAGGGAGGCAAAAACTCGCTTGGCAATCGACATGTCCCTTCCAGTATCGCAAAGATTCCCGGACCTCATTCCATGCCCCTCTGCGTTACTTATAGCAATCACTTGTCTTTGCGTTCGTGATTTCCCGGTCCCATCGGCTAATGGTTTAATGGCTAATCGCCAATCGCTGTTCCCCGCTCACCACCGCCTCTCGGTGATAGTCTCAAAGATGTAATGGCTTTCTCCCTGCGCTTCTTTGGCGCAGCGTGTCTGGCTCTGACATTGGCTGCGCTGCCATCCGGCCTGGGCGCTCAGGCCGTCACCCCGCTGGTGATGCCCAAGGCCCCTCAGCCGCTTCTGCCCAGGTCCTTCGCCGGATGGACTCCCGCCGCGCCACCCCGCACCGGCGCGACTCCCGATGCCGGTGACTTGGCCGATGCTGACGTCCTCAAAGAGTACGGCTTCAAGGACTACGCCGCCGCCGGCTACACTCGAGGCGGCCATCATCTCACCGTGCGCGCCCGACGCTTCGCTGACGCCACCGGTGCCTATGGAGCCTTCACCTTCTACCGTCACCCCGGCATGCATGTTGAGAACATCGGCACGGAAGCAGCAGCCGCCGGCGACGAGGTCCTCTTCTGGACGGGCAATACCCTCGTCGACGCCATCTTCGATGCCGCGCCCGACAAGGCCGCCCTCAAGGCCCTCGCCGACGCTATCCCTGCTGCTCGCGGGCCCGACAGTGTCGCGCCTGCTCTTCCGCAGCATCTGCCTGCGCAGGGACTCCAGCCTGACACAGTACACTACTACATCGGACCCGCCGCCTATGCCCGCAGCGGAGCCCCTCTGCCCTCCAGCCTCATCGACTTCACCCGCGATCCCGAGGTCGTAACCGCGCAGTACGCCAATCACGACGGCAAAGGCGCGCTCACGATTGTTGAGTACCCTACGCCGCAGATCGCGATCGCGCGTGCTAAAGCCATTGAAGATCAGCTCAAGCCGGGGACCGGTTCTGCCGCGCCAGCCGTTCATCGAAGCGGGCCACTCGTTGCCGTCACAAGTGGCGACCTTTCATTCGCTGATGCCCGCGATTTGCTGGACAAGGTGAAGTACGAGGCTGAGGTCACCGTCGACCATGCTCGAAGCTACGTGAGCGAAGTCAAAAAGACCGCGCGACTTGTCCTCGGCATCATCTATCTCACCTTCATCCTCGGAGGCTCATCGATGCTCGTCGGCCTCTTTCTCGGCGGAGGCCGCGCCTTAATCCGCCGCCTTCGCGGCAAGCCCATCTCCTCTCTGAACGATGAGGACTTTATCACTCTGAACCTCGGCAGTTAGGCGTCCGTCGCGCTGCTTTGCCCCAAATGTTGTGCAGGCAGCCGATTATCCTGCTCAAAAATAAGCGATTGCCCCTCAATCAGCTGCGGCCAAAAGCGAAGGATCAACGAAAGTCAAGCAGAGGTATCCTCCCGGGTAACCACAGCTAAGTATATGAAATAATGACAGTTAAACATGTCATGATTTTGCCTTGACACCCCCCGCCATGGCCCATAGTATTTCGCCAGAAAGTTCTGATGGCTTGCCTCCGTTGGAACTATTCTCCCTAAAGAAGGAAGCCGCCCTGTTGCCGGGCGGCTTCTTTCGTCTCTGGTTCCCGAGGGCTCTATGCCGCCTTCCACCGACAGTATCCAGGATGTTCCGGTTGCCCGAAAATCTCCTCCAGCGCCGGATCGGCTGCTGCTACTTTCTCTCCTCTCGGTTATTGTGTTCGCGCCGATCCTCGATCACGGTGAAGGGCGTAAGGTCATTCTCACTGCCCTGACCTTCATCCCTGTCATCCTCGCAACCATCCAGCTCTCCGAAAAAGAGCACTGGCTGTGGCCGTCTGTCGCTCTCATGTCCATCACGATCGTCTTCGGAGTGACCAGCACCATCCTGCACAACCGCGCCCTGGTTGCTCTCAAGTGGGGAACACTGGCTGCGTTCTTCGCGCTCAGCGTCACCGGCCTCTTCTCTTATCTCAGGAAAGCTCGCTCCATCCAGCAATCACACCTCTACACCGCGATCAGCGTTTATCTCCTGCTTGGTATGCTCTGGTTTTGCCTGTATGCGACCCTCGATGCCGCTGCTCCCGGCTCCTTCCAGCACAGCAGCAGCGCCATCGCCGACCGCCAGAGCGAGTTGCTGTACTTCAGTCTGGTCACGCTGACCACAATCGGATACGGTGACATCCTTCCAGTCGCTGGCGAGGCACGCATGCTGGCAGCGCTCGAAGGCGTCGTCGGCGTCCTCTACGTCGCCATCACAGTCGCGCTCCTGGTGAGTGGCTTCAAACGGACTGATTCTTCATCTCCTGAATAAGAAAATTCCGGCCGCAGCTCAAAATCCCTTGCATACCCTAGGGGGATATGATAAAACCATAGAGGCGGGGACCTCCCCGCAGGAGTAACACAACATGCGCCGAGATTCCGCACAGGAACCTCCAAGTCCTGTGCTGAGATGAGCGCTTAGGATCTCGTCTTTAGGGCCCTGCCTTCAGGCTATCCTCACCGCTCACTCAGCACGCAACTGAGAACCGAGCGTGTGAGCCGCCACAGCATTTTCAGAGGCCCGTATCTCTGAAAATCCCGTACAGACTCACCCTCCCAACCCGGCATCGAGCCGGTTCTCCGGTCGCCCCCCATCCGGTGCGTGCCCGGTCGTACTCCGCTCGTGCCGAAAAAAGGAGGATGTCATGAACACGACGTTGTTTATCGTTCCGAAGCCCACGCAACTGACCAGCGTTTGGGTACCCACCGGCGACCCGAGGACTCCATTCGTTCGCCGCTGGATTGATGCCGCCCTCTCTCCGAACCAACAGGAGGGAGGGTTGCTCGAGTGCGCTTAGAAACTGAACTCGAAATCGACACCACTCCGGCGCCACAGAGTGTCGTTGTCCGTCGCCGCTGGCAAGCGCATCTCCTCACGTTCCTGATGGTCTTCGGACCGGGCCTGATCGTGATGGAAGCGGATAACGACGCCGGAGCGGTCTCGACCTACATGCAGGCCGGAGGCCAATACGGTCTGCATCTGCTCTGGGTGCTGGTCGTCCTGCTTCCCATCTGCTATTTCGTCCAGGAGATGGTCGCTCGGCTCGGGATTGCGACCGGCAAAGGCCACGCCGCGATGATCTATGAGCGGTTCGGAAAGTGGTGGGGGCGCTTTTCCCTGACCGATCTGCTTGCCGTCAACTTTCTCACCCTCATCACGGAATTCGCAGCCATTTCGCTCGCGCTCAGCGCGTTGGGCATCAGTCCTTATATATCCGTACCCGTATCCGCCTTGGGGCTCACGATGATGGTGGTCACAGGAAGCTACCTTCGCTGGGAGCGGATCGTCATCGGGCTCTGCCTGATGGATCTCACCTGGTTCGTTCTGGCTTATCTCACCCATCCCGATTGGTCCGCCGTCACGCGCGCGACCATCCTTCCTGGCATGCCCGCCGGAGGCATCACCAGCAGTCTTGTGTTTCTCGTCATCGCCATCGTGGGCACAACCATCGCCCCGTGGCAGCTCTTCTTCCAGCAGAGCTGTGTCGCCGAAAAACGGCTGCGGTTCTCTGACCTGAAGTGGGCGCGCCTCGATACACTGATGGGCGCAATCTTCACCGTGCTCGTAGCCGGAGCCATGATGCTGGTCGGTAACTACGGCTTCCAGCATGGCATCCGCTTCCAGGACCCGGCGCAGCTCGCTCTTGCCCTCGGCCCGGTCGCCGGCCGGTTTGTCCGCAACGGCGGGCTCCTGCTGATGGTCAATGCCGCGGTTCTCGGAACGACTGCAATTTCGCTCTCCAGTGCATGGGCGTATGGCGAAGTCCAGGGCTGGGAGCACTCACTGCACAAAAAGCTCTGGGAAGCTCCAGGATTTTACGCGACTTACATCGCATGCGTGGCTGCAGCGGCCGGAATCGTACTCATCCCTCATGTTCCTCTGCAACTGGTGATCATAAGCGTGCAGGTATTTGCCGGACTGATTCTTCCCTCGGCCATCATCTTTCTCCAGCTTCTGCTGAACGACCGTGAACTCCTCGGCGAGCGTTGGGCCAACCGACCGTGGAACAACTACATCAACTGGACGATCATTGCCGTCCTCTTTGCCCTGTCGCTGCTGCTGGCCGCGCAGGTCATGCTTCCCAAATTATTCCCATCATGAGGTGAACAAATGGCAACCGCAGAGATCACACCCGAAATGAATCACTTCCATGTCATACACCCCCTCGACGACGTCGCCGAGCAGAAGTGCTCCAGCGAAGGTCTGGGCAAAATTGCCATGACCCGGCCTGTCCGCGTCTCTCTGGGCGTCCTGAGGGCTTATCTGATCGTGATGACACTCATGCTTGGATACCACGTGCTGGACCTGGCCGGCGTGCTCCGCTCCATACATTGAGACCGGTGTTTGAAGCGAAAGAATGGGGTCCGCCTGGCCGTCCCCTGAATCAATAAATGTAGGAAGCAACATGATTGGCATCGGAACAATTCAGTTCAGCGAACGGCTCCTGCTGGCGATCGCCACCGGGGCGGTTGTCGGGATGGAGAGGCAGTGGCGGCAGCGCATGGCCGGGACGCGTACCAACGCCCTTGTCGCTGCCGGAGCCTCGGCCTTTGTCATGTGCGGGTCCCTGCTTGCAGGCGATTTTACTGCCGCCGCCCGCATTACCTCCTATGTAGTCTCTGGCGTAGGCTTTCTTGGCGCGGGGGTCATCTTTAAAGAAGGCGGCAATGTCCGTGGTTTGAATACAGCCGCGACCATCTGGTGCTCCGCAGCCATGGGCGCGCTGGCGGGACTCGGAGCCGCGAAATTTGCGATTATCCTTGCCGCCGCAGTTCTCATCACGAACATGCTGCTTCGCCCCCTCGCTTATCGTCTGCACCCGGCGCTTCCTGAGGCTGTCCCAGCCGAGACGCTCTATGCCGTTAAGCTTGCCTGCAAACCCTCAGCCGCCGCCCATATACGCGCCTTGTTACTGTCGACACTCGCGCGTCTCCCCATCACTCTGCAATCCATCAAGGAAGAGCAGGGTGAGACAGAGAATCAAACCCGCATCGAGGCTGACATGATGACAGAAGGTAGAAACAACGATGCCATCGAGCAGGTAGTCCTGCGCCTCTCGGTTGAGGATGATCTCTTCAATGTGAGCTGGGCCGTCGCTGAACTGAAAATGGAATGATCGGCCGAACCGTAACTTTACTGCACCCTGCGCAAACGATAAAATCCAAAGAGCATCAGCCGACGTAGCTCAGTTGGTAGAGCAGCCGATTCGTAATCGGCAGGTCACCGGTTCAAGTCCGGTCGTCGGCTCCAAGTCCTTATACGTCAACAATCTTTCAGCCGGATGCCGCGACTTGGTAACATCGGGTAACATCGGGTAACAACTGGTCTGATAACTCGTTCAGCGCGGCCCGAAAGTCCTCCACTCCGGATGGTCATAGATATCGAGTGTGATTCTCGAATTGGCGTGGCCCACGATCTCGGAGACAGTGTCTCTAACTTACATACGACATTCCCGTGAACATGTGGACGCCTCCCGATGAGAACTGCCGATGCCCATTCATGAACGGATTTGTCCGCAAGCGAACACTCTTTGATCCGGATCGTCTCTGATCCTCCGGTCTTTTCAAGTTTTTGCACTGCCCTGACATTGGCTGGCAGATTGCCCCATCTCATGCGAAGGAAGCCAGCATGAACAGTCTGATGCAGGACATACAGCATGCCTTGCGCATGATGCGCCGCAATCCTGGATTTGTCGCGGTCACGATTCTCACCCTTGCATTAGGCATTGCCACAAGCGCTACGGTTTTCAGATGGGTCGATACGATCCTGCTTCACCCGCTGCCCGGCGTTGCGCAGCCGGATCGTCTGGTTGCTTTTGAGACCGTGACGCCGGGTGGTGCGTTTGTCACCAACTCCTATCCGGACTACATCGACTTCCGCGATCGCCTGAAGCTGGTAAACGGCATTGCGGTGACGCACCCAGCAGCCTTCAGCATTGGGCAGGAAGATCACGCCGAGCGGGTCTGGGGTGAACTCGTTTCCGGAAATTTCTTCGACGTGCTGGG